>JAAEMS010000140.1 GCA_024225275.1 Actinomycetes bacterium | reverse complement strand
TTCGCTGATCTGCCGATCGTGGAGCTCGCCGTGCTCGATCTCCGATCACATTGGGCGGAGAAACTGAGCGCGTACCTTCGGCGCTACGACGATCGGCCCAACACCAGGGTGAAGGATCTCATCGACCTCGTGCTGCTCATCGAGCACGGGGTGCAGCCGGACGCACGACTTCATGATGCAGTGATCACCACCTTCCACCGGCGGGAGCAAGAACTCCCCGGCGAGCAGCTGCCCTCGATGGCGGACGAGTGGGCGGAGCCTTTCGCCTCGATGGCCGTCGACCTCGCGCTTGGGGCGGCGAGCGCGTCAGATGCGCATTCACTCGTCGAGCGGTTCTGGCAGGAGACGGTGCGATTGACTCAGCTGCCTGCGGACGAGAACGGTTGACCCGTCTTGCCGACCTGAACGGGCACCAGCCGCCCCATCAAATGTGCCGTTCCTGAGCGAGTTGACCGAAGCCATCGCTGAGCGATACGGGTGTCCCCGAACGGCACCTTGGTGACAGCGGCCTGCGCGATGTCACCAGTCGCCCATACCCTCGAAGCATGAGCATCCCGGTCATCCCTGGCTTCATCGAAGGCCCTCGTGGGGAGCGGCTATCCGAAGTGTGGCCCTCGACCAGACGGTGGCTTTCCGGACGAGCTCTGGCCACTTGGGGTTCTGGAGGGCGTGATGCCCGAACCGACGGGTTGGCTGACTGTCTGTGAGCACTTCTTCACCGACGATGCGCACGGAGGTCGGGGATGCGTTCTCGTCTCACGAGAGCACGGAAGGCGGGCAATTGCAGAAACAGGCTGGATCGGTCGAGACCTTGGGCAGTTCAGCACCTGGTACGACTTCGAGGACAACCATGGGTACGAGGCGGGGCTCGCCGCAACAGAACATGACGTCGATCTGGAGTTCTTCGTCCAGGTCCGTCAGGCGGTCGGGTCGTCCGAGCCGATCGTCGAGCTGTCCCAGCCGTTCCTTTGGTGCTGGGATGCGTATCCCGTCCGCGACGGCTGGGCGTACGTGAACGAGGCGGGACGCCCTCAGGAACTCGTCCGCACCCGCGTCGCTCGCGAGCATTGGACCATCGAGGTGCGTGCGCTTGAGTTCCGCCAGTTCCTTCACACAGCCAGTCGCGACGCGGTTATCCAGATCGACCCTGTGCCGAAGACGAAGAGCGATTCCTTCGGCCGAACCGACGACCAGTTCTCCAACGACTGGGCCAACTTCGAATACGTGGCGGTTGCTGACCGCTCGATGGGAAGTCGTCCGGGCTTCTCGCGGCTGCTCGGTCAATACCTGGTCCAAGGAACCCAGACGAGCCGCGTACCTCGCTTCCACGAAGGCAATGACGACACGACGTATCCCGAGTTCATCTACGGAGTCGATTCATCGACTGGGACGCCACTACGTCACACCTGCGATCCCGACCAACTCGGCACCTACTTCGATGAGGACAACAGTCGCCTTCACTACTTGACGCCGGTCTACTTCAGACGAGAGGTCTTGATTCCCTACGCGGCTGAGCCCAACCGGTACGAAGTCAAGCGGACCCGGCTCTCATGCCTGAATCTCTGGGGCCTCGATACTTCGTTCAACTCAGCTGGACTGATCGAGGTCTACCTAGGCGACCTCTGCGAGCGCCTTCCTCGTGACGAGTGGGGCCACTGGTTCACATACAACGTCGTCCCCGAGGGGACAATGGAGGGAGGAAGGTTCAGGCGCGACTTCCTCGCGCAGTTCGCCTCGTCACCCGACGTCCCGGGCGACGTACGTCGAGCGAGGGCTCGGGCCGCAGAGGCTTCCGCGTCGATCTTCACTCATGCCATTTGGAGGGACCTCGGCGAGGACATCGCGCCCGAATTCGAGTCCATGATCGGACCGCTGAGCGAGGATCCCTCAGCACTCGGCGGCCCGCTCCTGCTTCTCACCAAGTGTCTCATCGACGCCATAGATCCGACGCCTCTCAAGGAGTTCCTGAAAGACGCAGAGCCGGGGAACGCAGCCTCGCACTTCTCGGTCGAGCGGCGGAACGCCTCGGAGGATCCGCGGATGACGTCGAGCCTCTGCGGGCGCTTCACGACTTCCGATCGAGTGGGGGCGTCGCACACTTGGCCGGCTCGAAACGGGACGCAGCACTTCAGCGCCTTGGCATTCGAGACATGACCACCATCGAGGCGTTCGACCACGTGGCAGCACGACTCACACACTGCCTCGAGCAGCTGACTCGGCTCTTC
>JAAEMS010000139.1 GCA_024225275.1 Actinomycetes bacterium | reverse complement strand
TGTGGGTGCCGAATACTTGGTCGTGGCTGGTCAGGCGGCATTTCGGTACTCGTTGATGAGTCCGTCGCAGCGGGTTGATTTCACGATCCGAAGCGGGCCGTGGGGCGGTTCGGAGCGATCGCCGGAGGGTGGTTGTTGTTCGAGGGAGCGGTGTGGCCGGTGTTGGTTGTAGTGGTTGATGTAGTCGGTGACGAGGCGTTCGAGCTGGTGTCGGTTCCAGATGAGGGTGCGGTCGAGGAGTTCTCGGCGCAGGGTGCCGATCCAGCGTTCGGCGAATGCGTTCGCGACCGGCGCGCGGATCAGGGTCTTGAGGATCTTGCATCCTTCGCTGCGGAAGACCTCGTCGAAGGCATCGACGAACTGGCTGCCCCTGTCCCGCACGAGCGCGGTGGCGTCAGCGAGTTCTTCGCAGTGGCGGAGGAACAGGTTCCGGGCGGCTTGGGTGGTCCAGGTGCCGGTGGGGTGCTCGGTGATCCCGCCGAAGTACACGGTTCGGGTGGGGATGTCGATGAAGAACAACAGGTAGAACCGGTGCAGCGTCGCGGTGTCGACGGTGGCGAAGTCACACGCCACGGCGGCCTGGGAGCGCAGGAACTTCGACCAGGTCACCGTTGATCTCAGAGGGGCAGGGTCGATGCCGGCGTTCTTGAGGGTCAGCCAGATTGTGGACGCAGCGATGGTGTGGCCGAGGCCGACGAGTTCGCCATGGATGCGGCGGTAGCCCCAGGTTGGGTTCTCGTGTGCGAGACGTAGGACCAGGCGACGCAGCTCGGGCGAGGTGGGTGGTCGTCCGGGTGGCCGTGTCGGTTGGGTCCAGTGTCGGGTGACGCGACGTCGGTGCCAGCGCAGCAGCGTGTCGGGTTGTGACGAGCCAGCGTTGGCGTCGCGGGCGGGGGAGTGCGGCTGCGATGGCGCCGAGCAGGCTTCGGTCGTCGTCGGTCAGCTCGGGGCGGTCGATCTGGCGGCGCAACACGCCGAGCTGGTGGCGCAGGACGATGATCTCGAGGTCCTTCGAGCGGCCGGAGCGCACGGCGAGTCGGATCATGGCGGCGAGGAATCGGTACAGGATGCGGTACACGAGGCTCTAGCATCGGCCGGCATCGTCGCAGGTCAAACGCTCACGACCGAGTATTCGGCACCCACAGGGCATCGGCCCTGGTCAACATCCGCGCGCGCATTTCCGAGCCCCACAGGGCAACGTCTAGCTGTTGACAACAGTTGATAACGTGTGCAGGATGGTGGGGTGAGTCGGAACACGATGAGCTTCGCGCTCCCTGAGTCCTTGCGGGACTACATCGATCAACGCGTTCGTTCCGGGGAGTACGGCAACACCAGTGAGTATCTTCGCGATCTGATCCGGCGCGATCAGAATGCCGAGGCTGCCCGCCGCTTTCGCTTGTTGATAGCAGACGGGCTCGAGTCTGGCGAGAGTCGTCCGTTGACCGACGATGTGGTTGGTGAGCTCCGGGGCCGGGCGCTTGGCCTTGAGGTGTGAGTGAAGTTCGGCTGCGTCCGCTCGCCGAAGCGGACCTGGTCGAGCGGACCAAGTACTACCGGTCCGAGGGCGGAGACGAGCTTGGTGGGCGGTTCTTCGATACGGCGATCGAGGGGTTGGGGGCGATCCAACGTATGCCTGGCTCTGGTTCACCGCGGATCGGCGAGTTGTGCGATGTCCCAGGTTTGCGGTCCCGCCGGGTCACCGGGTTTGCGTGCGGTTGGTTCTATTTCGAGCGGGTCGGCTACATCGATGTCGTTCGACTGCTGGCGTACGCCCAGAACCTTGCAACGATCCTCGGTGACCTCGACGAGAACTGGTGAGAGCAGCACGAGCCCTGTGGGGGCAGCAGCGGCGGGGCCAGGTCGGTGGTGACCTCGGTCGGTCGCCCGTGGCCGGTCAACATGGTTTCGATGAAGTGTGTGGCGGCGGTGGTGTTGCGCTGTTTCGATACGTAGGTTTCGTCGACGAACCACCGGTCACCGACCGCGTGACGACAGGGCCGGGCGGCGTCGATGAGTAGTGGGGTGAAGCGTTGTACCCACCGGTAGACGGTGACATGGTCGATGCCGCGTTCGGCGAGGAGTTCCTCAACATCGCGGTAGGACAGGCCGTAACGGAGATACCCGCTCACGGCCAGCAAGATCACCTCGGGCGAGAAACGGAACCCGGCAAACGACTCGGACTCAGCAACGGCACAACGATTCACGCTCGCTGCTGGGACCCCGATCCGTCAACGCAACCGTGCCTCTGAGGGTCAGCACCCTGTCGCCGCTTGAAGCGTCCGGCACGCCTCGGCCATGCGCGCGGCTGGGAGGGCGGTCACCTTTCGGCGCAACGTCTCCCGAGGAATCGTATGGATGTTGTCGAAGTTGACCACGCTGTTGGTGGGGACGCCGTCAGTCGTCGTCAACTCGAGTTCGGAAACGAGACCGCGCCGTGTTCGCGTCAGGGCTGCGACTACGACCGATCCGATGCGCTCGGCGACGGGGTCACGGGTCAGGACCAGCACGGGTCGATCGCCGCCTGGCGTCGCCGCGAACCAGATCTCACCCCGTTGCATCGAGCACCCAATCCGACCAGTCTTCCGCGGTGCCCCAGTCAGCGATCTCGACCAGTGCTCGTTCGCCTGCATCGAGAGGCGACGCAGCCCAACGCTCGCCGTCACCCTCTGACGCCAGCTGGTCGAGGTGGCGGCGTAGGGCTTCACGCAGGAGTTCCGAGCGGTCGATGCCGAGTGCCTCGGCCCACCGCTGCGCTTCGTCGGCGTCATGATCGTCGACACGGAAGCTGAGCATTGTCATACACGTATCGTATCTCGTATGACGCCGGCGGACCACTGTGGGGCTCGAAAACTCGGTCGTGCCTGGTTGGGCGGCGTCTTCGTAATCGTTGATGAGACCTTCGCATCGGGTCGTTCGGAGCATTGTGACGCTGGCTGGCACCGATGGCGGTTGGTCGAGCACGGCTTCGCACGGCCGTTGTTCGAGGGAGCGGTGTGGTCGGTGAATGCTGTAGTGGTCGATGTAGTCGATGGCGAGGCGTTCGAGGTGTCGGCGGTTCCAGATGATGGTGCGGGGCAACCCTTCGGGTTGCTTGAGGAGTTCTCGGCGCACGGTGGCGATCCAGCGTTCGGCGAACGTGTTCGCTGCCGGGGTTCGTACCGGGGTGCGGAGGATCTGGAAGCCTTCGGTGCGGAAGGTCTCGTCGAAGGCGTCGATGAATTGGCTGCCTCGATCCCGGACGAGCGCTCGGGAACCTGCGAGTTGGTCGGGGGAGCGTAGGAACTCGGTCCAG
>JAAEMS010000138.1 GCA_024225275.1 Actinomycetes bacterium | reverse complement strand
GCCCTGGGTGACGGGCAGGCGCAGGGCCTCGTAGCTGAAGCGGGTGTCGTCGGGAGCTCCGCCGTGGAGCCGGATCGGGCAGTAGGCGGAGGCCGCCTCGTCGAGCGAGAGCTGGCGGTGACCCGGCCACAGCTCAAACGGACCACCGTTGTGCCAGGCGAACCAGGTGATGAGGTCGTCGGGGAGCCAGGGCACCGGCCAACCCGAGGACTGTTCCTCAGACGTCTCGGACGCGGGCGTGGTGGCCGAACGATCGGGGATGAGCTCGGGAAGCGACACCCCGGGCGCCAACACGTCGTCAACCGGCACGCCGGCTTGCCACAGGGCGTCCTCGAGGCGCTCGAGTTGATCAGCAAGGGTCAGCGCCATCTGATCGACTCCCCCTCGGTCGTGTTGATCAAATCCCCTTCGGTCGTATTGACCAAATCCCCTTCGGTCGTGTTGATCAAATCCCCTTCGGGCCCGGCGGTGGGTTCGTCTTGAGCACTGCCCCACGCGGTCTCGGGTGACGGGTCAGCACCGTCGCTGGCTCGACGGTCCTCGGGGACGGGCGCGGCCGCGAAGAGGTTCGGACCGAAACCTCCACCAGGTAGATCGGGGGAGGATGGCACCGACCCGGACTCTGGCGACCTGAAGTCGGCGGCCGAGCTGGACTCCCCACCCGGGCGGACCGGGATGAGAGCTTCGGCGTCGAGCTCGGCGCGGGCCACCGCAGCGAAGGGCGACCCGGCCGGATGCCCGATCCGGTCCTCGCTTGACTCGGCCATGGCCAGCTCCAGCCAGGCCCGCGCCTGATGGCGGATGTACGCGGCCAGGTTGCGCAGGGGCAGGGCCGGTTCAGGAGGCCGAAAGGCCATTGGTTCGTCACCCAACATGATTCGCTGGATCGGGAGGGGATCGGACGCCTCAGGGCGCAGCTCGATGAACCACTGGTCGGAGCCGGTGCTGCTCCAGAGCTGAAGGTTGAGCGCCCAGAGCCCAGCCCAAAGGGCCTGAGGATCGTCGGCAGGCAGTGACCGGAACGAACGGATGGTGCGCTCATACCACTCGATGGTCTCGGACAGGCCGAAGAGACGATCGCCGCCGTCGGGCGACAGTACGGCCTGGTGATGGGCCAGGGCGCTGGTGGCACCGTTCCGCCAACCGAACCAGGTGACGAGGTCATCGGGAACGAAGCGGGTGGGCAGCGCGGCTGACAACTGTTCGCGTACCTCGTCGGCCGGCAAGCCGGCGCCGTAGATCTGGGCCACCGGAACGCCGGCCGCTATCTGGGCCGCGTTGAGGCGAGCCAGGGCATCGCCCAGGGCCCGCCGGCGAAGGGGCTGCATACTGGCAGCATCGGGCGGGTCGGGATCGGCAGAGAAATCCTCCATGATGGGATGTAATAGCAGCTCCCCAGGCCCCGGACGCGGCAATCGGCCATCGGAGCTTGCCGGCGGATCTTGGGAGCACCCCGATTGATCGGCCAGAATCGTGCGATGACGACCGACCCGAAGCCAGCTTCCCCGGCCACCGCTGCCTCCAACCAGGGGATCGCCTCCCGCCTACCCCTGTCTGATCGGGCCGACTTCGAGCGCGCCGAGCGGGGCCTTGTCGCTCATCACCCCACCGGCCTCATCGAGAACGACCGGGGCAGAACCGTCTGGGACACATCGGCCCACGACTTCCAGCGCGACGGGGCTCCCGCCCCTGACACGGTCAATCCCAACCTCTGGCGGCAGGCCCAGCTCAACACCATCCACGGACTGTTCGAGGTGACCGAGGGGGTCTGGCAGGTCCGGGGCTACGACCTGTCGAACATCACCTTCGTGGCCGGTGACACCGGCTGGGTGATCATCGACCCTCTGACCGCCGAGGAGACGGCGACGGCCGCCCTCGAGCTGGCCAACGAGACCCTGGGAGCCCGACCGGTCAGGGCCGTGATCTACACCCACAGCCATATCGACCACTTCGGTGGTGTGCGGGGAGTCGTGTCCGACGACGACGTCGCCGCCGGGCGGGTCCGAATCATCGCGCCCGAACACTTCATGCGCGAGGCGGTCAGCGAGAACGCGATCGCCGGTCCGGCCATGATCCGTCGGGCGTCCTACATGTACGGCGGCACCCTGCCCGCCTCGCCCACCGGGCACATCGACTGTGGTCTGGGCAAGCGGACACCACTCGGCACGGTGGGTCTGATCGCCCCCACCGAGGAGATCACCGCCACCGGCACCGAGCTGACAGTTGACGGGATCCGGCTCGTGTTCCAGCTCACACCCGAGGCCGAGGCGCCGGCCGAGATGAACTTCCACTTCCCCGACAAACGGCTCCTTTGCATGGCGGAGAACTGCACCCACAACATGCACAACCTGTATACGCCGCGGGGGGCTCAGGTCCGCGATGCGCTGGCCTGGAGCAAGTACATCAACGAGGCGATCGAACTGTTCGCGGCCGACACCGACATCCTCTTCGCCAGCCACCATTGGCCCCGGTGGGGGAGCGCCGACGCCCGCACCTTCCTCGAGAACCAGCGCGACCTCTACCGCTGGCTCCACGACCAAACCATGCGGCTGGCGAACCACGGGCTCACCCCCCTGGAGATCGCAGAGGAACTCGACCGCCCCGATGAGCTCGACGCCGAGTTCCACACCCACGGCTACTACGGGACGGTCAGCCACAACGTCAAGGCCGTCTACCAGCGCTACCTGGGTTGGTTCGACGCCAATCCGGCCCACCTCCAGCCCCACCCACCCGTCGAGGCCGGCCACCGCTATGTCGAGCTGGCCGGAGGGGCGGACGCCCTGCTCACGGCCGCCCGCCGCGCCTTCGATGCTGGTGACTACCGATGGGTTGCCGAGCTGGTGAACCATCTCGTGTTCGCGGAGCCCGACAACGAAGAGGCCCGCGAGCTCCAGGCCGACACCCTCGAGCAGCTCGGCTATCAGGCCGAGTCAGGACCGTGGCGCAACTTCTACCTCACCGGTGCCCGGGAGCTCCGCCACGGCCCTCCCGACCTCGACCCGGCCCGGCCCGGGGGCTTCCTGGCCGCGCTCACCACCGAGCAGATCTTCGATCTCTTCGGAGTGCGACTGAACGCCGATGCGGTCGCCGGACAGTACGCGGTCATCAACTGGCGGTTCCCCGACACCGACGAGAACCACGTCCTGGGCCTACGAAACCGGGCCCTTCATCACCGGGCCGGAGTCATCGACCCCTCAGCCCACGCCTCCATCACCCTGGACCGGACCACGCTCGACGAGATCGTGCTGGGGGCCACCACCGCGGCCGAAGCCATCGGCGGGGGAGCTATCACCATCGAGGGTGACGCCGACGCTCTCCTCGCCGTGCTGGGCAACCTCGACCAGTTCCAGCGGGGCTTCCCGATCGTCACCCCCTGAACCCCGACCCCTCACCAGCTCAGGACCTCGCGGAGCTTGGTGACCAGGGCCCCATCTCGGCCATGATGACGTCCCGCACTCAGCCGCGAATCCAGGGTTGATCTCGATCGGTCAAGAGAATCTCTCCGACGACGACCACGACGAAGCCCATGGGGACCAACCCCCAGGTGCTGTGGGTGGGTACGGCCCCCAGTTGTAGGTGGTGGGTCCGCGGAACAGATCGGGCCACACCAGATCGAGATCGGCCGGGCATCCCCTTGCTTTCTTGCTCGCCGGCGATCACGGTCGCTCGGGCCATGGCTTCGCTCGCCTTCTCGCTCAGCCTCTAGGTTCGGGGTATGCGCATCCAGGTCGAACCGCTTCGCGTCCTCGTCGCCGAGATCTTCGAGGGGGCCGGCTGTTCCCCGATCGAAGCCCGCCGAATCGCCACCAGCTTGGTGGGCGCCAATCTCACCGGGCATGACAGCCATGGTGTCATCCGGGTTCCTCGATACGTGTCATGGCTCGAGCACGACATCCAGTTCGCCGACCAGGAGATCGAGGTTCTGGTCGACCAGGGATCGCTCCTCCTCATCGATGGGCACTACGGAATGGGCCAAACGGTGGGACCCCAGGCCGTCCAGGTGGGGATGGACCGGGCCCAGGAGCACGGCCACTCGATCGTCGCCCTCCGCCACGCGGGGCACCTGGGCCGAATCGGTGAATACGCAGAGATGGCCGCGGCCCGCGGTTTGGTGTCCATACATCTGGTCAACGTGGCCGGCAGCAAGCTGGTCGCACCCTTCGGTGCCATCAGCCGCCGAATGGGAACCAACCCCCTGGCCTTCGGCGTCCCTCGCCGGGGCGCTAGTCCGGTGATCCACGACTTCGCCACCTCGGTGGTGGCCGAAGGCAAGGTCAACGTCGCCCTCCACGGCGGACCTGCCGTACCCGACAACACCCTCGTCGATGCCGACGGCAACCTCACCGGCGATCCGGGCGTCCTCTACCACCTCGAGGAGGGCAAGCAACCGGACACCTCGCGGGGCACTGGTGCCCTCCGGGCCATGGGGGACCACAAGGGGTCGGGGCTTTCGGTGATGTGCGAGCTGCTGGCCGGTGCCCTGACGGGGGGTGGATGCGCCGGGCCGGGCGACGTCCCCTTCTCGAACGGGATGCTGTCGATCTACCTCGATCCGGCCACCATCGATCCCGATACCTCGTTCGCCACCGACGTGGCCGACTATGTGGATTGGTTCCTGGACGCGCGGCCCATCGACTCTGACGAGGGTGTACGCCTTCCCGGCGACAAGGAACGCGAGCGACGGGCGACGCGTGAGGCTGAAGGTCTCGAGCTGCCCGATGAGGCCTGGGCCGCCATCGCCCGGGCGGCCACCAAGACCGGTGTCACCAAAGATCGAGTTGCCCAGTTGGCCTCCTCCTGATGAGGATCCTCTTCGTCTGTCACGGCAACACCTGCCGATCCCCGACTGCGGCCGCGGTCACCACCCACCTCCTGGCCCACGCGGGTCTAGCCGGAATCGAGGTGGCCTCGGCCGGTTTGGCGCCGCGCGCCGACGGCGACCCGCCCAACGAACTGGCAGTGGCCGTGGGTGAGCAGCGGGGGTACAGCATCGACAGCGCAGCACAGCTCCTGACCCCCGACGAACTGGCGCAGGCCGACCTCGTGATCGCCATGGACCACGAGAACGCCGCCGGCCTCGAGGCCCTGGCGGGCGGGCCCCAACCCCAGCATCGCCTCTTCCTCGACTTCGACCCCGCCAGCGAGCCCGGTACCCCCATACCCGACCCTTGGGGCCACGGACCCGAGGCCTACGCCACCATGTTCGACGCCGTCGAGCGGGCCGCGACCGCATTGGTCGAACACCTCGCCTCCCTGGACCGGAACTGAACCCCTTGCCCAACACCGATGCCCCTGCGACCGACCTTCCCGCCCGCCACCCCCTCGCCCAACGATTCCTTCCCCGCTCGGTGCACTACGGCTGGTGGATCACCCTCGGCGCATCGGTCCTCACCTTCGTGGGAGTGGGCGTCGGGTACTACGGCCTCGCCGTGTTCCTCCGCCCCCTCCAGGACGAGCACGGCTGGAGCAACGCGGTGGTTTCGGGCGCCACTGGCCTCTACTTCTCGGTGTCCGGCCTCACTACCGCCGTCGTCGGGCCGATCGTCGACCGGCGCGGACCTCTTCGTCTCATGGCCGGCGGGGCCGTCCTCATGGGCATCGCCGTCACCGCGGTGGGCTTCGTCGACACCGTCTGGCAGCTGTATGGCGTCTACCTGCTGCTGGCCATCTCGTTCGGCTGCACCGTGGGCACCGGCACCCAGAGCATCATCAGTCGCTGGTTCGTCAGCCGCCGGGCTCAGGCCATGAGCATCAGCTTCACCGGAGTGTCGGTCGGGGGCATGGTCCTCGTCCCCTTGGGTACCGCGCTGATCGACCGGGGCGGCCTGGAGTTGGCAGGACCGGTCATGGGCATTCTGGTTGTCGTGGTGGCTCTTCCGGTGGTGGCCACGGTGCTCGTCTGGGACCCCTCGCAGATGGGCGCCGAAGTCGACTTCGGCAAGCCCCTGGCCGTGGACAACGCCAACCTCAGCCAGTCGGTGCAGCAACGATCCTGGACCCGGGGTGAGGCTGCTGGAACCCTGTCGTTCTGGGCGGTGTTGGTGGCGTTCGTTCTCGTACTCGCGGCCCAGACCGGCTTTCTCATCCACCAGCTGTCCTTCCTCGAGGACCGACTCGGGTCCCGTCAGACCGCGTCGTTCACGCTCACGGTGACCGCGTTCGGCAGCGTGGTGGCCCGGCTCGTGGTGGGGCAGGTCGCCGACCGCATCAGCAAACGCGATCTGTCGGTGGTCCTGTTCCTGGTGCAGGCCGCCGCCGTCGTGGGGGTCGTCCTGATCAATAACACGATCACCACCTGGGTATTCGTGCTGATCATCGGTTTCACCATCGGGAACGTCTACATGATGCAGACGCTCCTGGTCAGTGAGCTCTACGGGATGGTCTCGTTCGCCACCGTGATGGGGATCATCGGGCTGGCCACCCAAACCGGCAGCGGTATCGGCCCGTTCGTCGTGGGCTGGCTCGAGCACTCCACCGGCAGCTACCGGACCCCATTCCTCGTGACCGCGGCAGTGACCACCGTGGCCGCCATCATCGTGGCTGGGGCTCGACCCGTTCGTCCCGATCCACCGGACTGAAGCCGGCGGCCTCGCCGGGTGTGGTGCGCAGGTCGAGGTGGGGAGAGCGCGATCCAATGAGGTTCACCACCGGTTCACCGTCAACCTCGGACCTTCGGTTCACCAAATCCAACAGGACCTGGATGGTCTCGATGAACGACCGTCGCTCGGCTACCAGGTTGCCCTGGAGCTCGGCCACCTCGTGTTGGAGGACCCGCTCGCGCTGACGCGCGACCGAGAGCTCCTCGACCAGCCCCACCACGGTTGGGGGCACAATCACATCGCGTCGACGCCGGTCACGACCCATTGCTCAAGTATCGGCCGGGGGTCCCGGAACGTGAGGGACTCCGTAGGAATCGCGCCGGTTTCAAGCGAAGTCGGCCAGCCAACAGGCCGCCGACTCGAGGTAGTCCAGAGTCGCACTACCGTCGTCCCGCTCGATCTGGCTGAGCAAGCCGTCGCGGGGTGCATCATCGTCGGCCAACCGGCCCGGTCCACCACCTCGAGCACCAGATCACGCCAGGCCCCCATCAGTCGGACCGAGACCAGCTTGCCCAGCGATGCCTCGGGGCCCAGCATGACTCGCGCCCTTCTAGTGGGCGGGGGCGTCACCCAGGCCGGCCAGAGCCAGGGCCTTGGCCTTCGCTCCGTCGAGGTCATAGTGACGACGGGTCACGATTCGCTGGGCATAGAGCCCGCCACCGGCCTGGATGTTGGTGACGAATTTCCAGCCCCCATAGGCGTCGGCGGTGAGGTCGCGGATGGCATGCATGAGGCTCGACCGGTATTCGCCGTCAACCTCGTTGCCCGCGGCCATGTATTTGCGGGCCAGCTCACCGACCTCCTCGTTCTCGAAGTCGGCGGGAACAGGAGCAGTCAGCACCGCGCCACCGGCGATGTCGTGGAGGTGACGCACCATCTGGTTGTAGTTGGCCGCGGCGTGGAACTTCCCCGCGTTCACGTAGAGCTCGTTGGGGAACGCGGCACCATCGGGACCGACGTTGCAGTTGCTGACCGCGGCTTCGAGGGCGGAGCGGATCAGGGTGGCGTGGATGATCATCTCGGAGATCTTCTCCTTGATGTGACTGATTCCCGCGGTGCCATTGGCCTCGGCCACCAACTGGGCCAGCCCTACGAGCTGATCAGCCTCCTCCACGAACGCCGACAGCCCACCGAGCCGCTCCCACAAGCCCAACGAGTGGGCGAAGACTGCGGCGAACGCGGTCTCGCCGTCGAGGAAGACGCGCTCGTTGGGAACGAACACGTCGTCGAAGATCACGAAGCCTTCGGGGTAGTGGTACTGAGACGACACCGGGAAGGCCCGGGTGTCCTCATGACGGGGGGCGTAGGTGGTGTTGATGATCTTCACGCCCTCGGCGTTGACCGGAACCACACAGCCCACCGACCACTCCTCTTCCCCGGCCTTCATGGCCTTGGTGGGGATGGTCAACAGGTCGTGACCGAACGAGGCTCCGGTGATGTGCAGCTTGGCGCCGCGGATGACCACACCGTCGCGCTGACGGTCGACGACGTGCACGTACGAGTCGGGATCGTCCTGCTTGCCGGGTGGCCGGCTGCGGTCGCCCTTGGCATCGGTGATGCACTGGGTGATACGCACGTCCTCGCGTTGGGCGTGCTCGATGTAGAGGCTCATCCGCTCGATGTACTCGGGCTTCACCCCTTCCATCCGACCCGCCGCCGTCTTCAGGGTCTGGATCGAGGTGGACGTGACGTGGGCCATCATCCCCGCGTCGTGGAGCATGGGAATGAGGTCGCTCAGGTCATCGGCCGACTGGGGCACCCCGAGAAGCGGGCTGGTCGCGTCGGGGGCGGGGTCGTAGTACTTGTCGTAGCCGACGGCCGTGAAGTCGACCGTCTGGCCGAGGAGTGGATGGCCGGGAAGATCCTCGATGCGCTCACCCTCGAAGTAGGTCAGCCGTCCATCGTTCAGTGAGTCGCGGTATTCGTTACCCGTCTTCATGTGGCTTGTCCCCTTGTGCGTGGCGCTGGGCCAGTTCTAGCTCAACTGCCTGGAGCTTTCCGGAGCACCCGGCGCCAGGACATGCTGTACCCCATGAAGACAACCAAGAGTCTCAGCCCGGTCGCCGTCATCACCGGAGCCGGAACCGGCATCGGCGAAGCCACCGCGGTCACCCTGGCCGGGCGCGGGTACCGCGTGACCCTGGCCGGGCGGCGCGCTGAACCGCTCGGCCGGGTGGCCGGCCGCATCTCCGACGAAGGCGGCCAGTCGCTGGTGCAGACCGCCGACGTGGCCGACCCCGACTCCGTTGCCACCCTGTTCGCTCGGGTGGACGAGGAATACGGCCGTTGCGACCTCCTCTTCAACAACGCCGGCTCCGGCACTCCGCCTGTCCCCATGGAAGACCTGACCTTCGACCAGTGGAGCAATTGTGTGGGTGCCAACCTCACGGGCTCGTTCCTGTGCGCCCAGCAGGCCATCCGCATCATGAAGGCCCAAACCCCCGGCGGGGGCCGCATCATCAACAACGGATCGATCTCGGCCCATACCCCCCGGCCGTATTCGGCGCCCTACACCTCGACCAAGCACGCCATCACCGGGCTGACGAAATCGATCTCCCTCGACGGCCGCGACCACAACATCTGTTGCAGCCAGATCGATATCGGCAACGCCGCCACCCCGATGACCGAGCCCATGGCCCAGGGGGTGCCCCAGGCCGACGGATCGATGAAGGTCGAGCCCCGCATGGACGTTCAGCACGTGGCCGACGCGGTGGCCTACATCGCCGAGCTACCCCTCGACGCCAACGTCCTGTTCATGACCGTGATGGCCAACGGCATGCCGTTGGTAGGCCGCGGCTGACCCCCACAGCAGGCAAACCCATCGACACCTGTCTATCTGACCTCTGGCACTTATCACCACATAGGGGTCAGACCCCTAATCGCCAGTAGGGGTCTGACCCCTAATCCTGGGTGTGGGCGAGGAGGTCGGCGAGGAGGCCGGAGGCGCCAAAGCGGAACGTTGTCGGTCCCACCCAATCGGGACCGAGCATCTGATCGGCCAGGGCCAGATAGCCAGCGGCGTCGTCGGCGGTGCGCACACCGCCCGACACCTTGAGACCCACCGGGTCCTCGGTCGACGCGATCACGCTGAGAATTGCCTCGGCGGCCTCGAGAGTGGCGCCAACACCGATCTTGCCGGTCGAGGTCTTGAGGAAGCGGGCTCCGCCGGCCACAGCCGCCCAGCCGGCCGTCTCGATGACCTGACGATCGACCAGTCGGCCGGTCTCCAGGATGGCTTTGACCGGACGTCCGTCGGCGGCCTCAACGACCGCCGCGACCAGGGCTTCTATGGTCGCGGTGTCACCGTATTCAGCGGCATCGAGGGGGATTACCGTGTCGATCTCGTCGGCCCCGTTCTCGACCGCGGCGACCACCTCCTCTACCACCGGTGAGATCTCGGCCCCACCGTGAGGGAAGTTGACGACCGAGGCGACCTCGATCTCGGAGCCGTCGAGGCGGTCACGGCACTGGGCCACGAACGGCCCATGAACGCACACAGCCGCCACGCCACCAGCGAGGGCATCATCACACAGCTTGTCGATGCGCTCAGGGGTGTCGTCGTCGTTCAGAGAGGTGAGGTCGACCAGAGGTATTGCCCGGCGGGCCACGGTGGCAGGATCCATGCCCCCAGTCTCGCCCACTTCCACCCAATGCCACCAACAGGGGTCTGACCCCTATCCGGGGTTGG
Organism: Actinomycetes bacterium; assembly: GCA_024225275.1. Taxonomy (GTDB): domain Bacteria; phylum Actinomycetota; class Acidimicrobiia; order Acidimicrobiales; family JAAEMS01; genus JAAEMS01. Next base: position 28,533 of record JAAEMS010000138.1, on the reverse strand, counting down.
GGGTCTGACCCCTATCTTGAGACCCCATTCTCGAAGCCGGTTTCGACAGTCACACCTGTTCCGAAGGCGTCGAGCCGGCGAGGCCTTGTTCCCATGCGGCGAAGAGGGCGGCGTAGGCGCCGCCTTGGGCCACCAACTCGTCGTGGGAGCCGAGCTCGCGCAACTGGCCGTCGTCCACCACGCCCACCCGGTCGGCCCGCTCGGAGGTCGACAACCGATGGGCGATCACGATCACCGTACGATCCGCCATGAGGGCCTCCATGGCTCCCTCGACCAACACCTCGGTGCCGGGGTCGAGGCTCGAAGTGGCCTCGTCGAGCACCAACACCGCGGGATCGACAAGCGCGGCGCGGGTGAGAGAGACGAGTTGTCGCTCGCCCGCCGACAGGCGGCTGCCCCGTTCTCGCACCTCAGTGTGGATGCCCTCGGGCAGACCGGCGACGCTCTCCCACGCGCCGATACGACGCAACGCCGCCTCGATGTCGGCGTCGGAAGCAGTGGGACGAGCCACGCGGATGTTGTCGGCCACCGTGCCGTCGAACAGGAAGCCTTCTTGGGGAACAACCACGATCCGCTCGCGCAGGCTGGCGAGGCTGGCGTCGCGCAGATCGACGCCCGCGAACTGAACCCGACCATCAACCGGGTCGTAGAGGCGGGCCATCAGCTTGGCCAGCGTCGACTTGCCCGCACCCGTCGGTCCTACCAGGGCCAGGCGTTCCCCGTTGGGGACCACGAGATCGATGCCGGCCAGCACGGGAGACCCGCCGCCGTAGGCGAACTCGAGGCCATCGACCTCGATGTCACCCGAGGCCGGCAGGTCGACCGAGCCGGGGCGTTCATGGACCTCGATCTCGCTGTCGAGCAGCTCGAACAGCTTGGCCAGCGAAGCGGTACCGGACTGCACCATGTTGAATAGCTGACTCAGCTGCTGCACTGGTTCGAAGAGGTTCGACAGCAGCAGCACGAACGCCACGACCGTGCCGGTTGTGAGCCGGTCAGTGCGCACCATCCAGCCGCCGACACCCACGGTGAGGCCGGTGGTGAACACACCGGCGAAGTCGATGATGGGCAGGTACCAAGCCGCCACCTTCACCGACTGCATGTGGGACTGGTAGAGACCGAAGTTGGTCTGGCTGAAGCGGTGGGCCTCGACCTCCTCGCGGGCGAAGGCTTGCACGACCCGCACGCCACTGAAGCCCTCCTGCAACGAGGAGAGGGTTCCGGCGATGCTGTCGCGCACCTGGAGGTAGGCCTCGTTGGCGTCGCGCTTGAACTTGATCGACGCCGGGATGATGACCGGCAGGATCACCAGTAGCACCAGGAACAGCTGCCAGCTCAGGACCACCAGCACGATGATCGAGCCGGAGAGCAGGAGGATGGCGCTGACGAACATGAGCAGCCCGTACTGCACCAGCTCGGCCAGGCTGTCGATGTCGGAGGTCATACGCGACACGAGCACCCCGGCCTTGGTGCGGTCGTAGTAGCTCATCGACTGGCGCAGCATCTTGGCGAACACCCGGTTGCGGAGGTCGCGCAGGAAGCCTTCGCCCACCCGGGCCAAGGTGATGATGCCGGCCCGATAGGTGGCGTAGGCCACGAACGCCACGACCAGGTAGCCGATCACGGTGGTGTTCAGGGTCGACTCGTCCTGGGCCCGGATGCCCCGGTCGATGGCGGTGCGCACCAGGATCGGGCCGGCCAACAGCGCCGAGGTCCACACAACCAGCAACGCCAGCGCGGCCAGGAGGCCGCGCCGGTAGCGACCCAGCATGCGGAATGCTCGGCGCAGCACCCGACCGCTGTCGGCCATGTCGAGGCGGTCTTCGGCGCTGACGCCTCCCTGCATCCAGCCCATCAGTCGCCCCCCGCCGGCTGCTCAGTGAGCTCGCCCGAGTCGAGCTCTTCGGCGGCAGCCAGAACCTCGCGGTACCGCTCGCTCGCGACCAGCAGCTCTTGATGAGTGCCCTCGGCGATGATGCGCCCCCCGTCGAGCAGCACCACCCGGTCGGCCAGGGCCACGGTGGCCGGCCGGTGGGCGATCATGATCGTTGTTCGCTTGCCCATGACCTCGGCCAGAGCGTCGCGGATCTCGTGCTCCTTGGTGGGGTCGACCGCTGATGTGGCGTCGTCGAGGACCACCACCCGCGGGTCGGCCAGCACCGCCCGGGCGATGGCGATGCGCTGCCGCTGACCACCAGACAAGGAGTAGCCCCGCTCGCCGATGGCTTCCTCGTAGCCGTGTTCGAGCTCCTCGATGAACTCGTCGGCGCCCGCCAAACAGGCCGCGGCTCGGACCTCGTCGAGGGAGGCGTCGGGGTCGGCAAAGGCGATGTTGTCGCGGATGGAAGACGAGAACAGGAAGGTCTCCTCGAATACAATGCCGACCGCCCTGCGGAGCTCCTGGCGGCGGACGGTGCGAATGTCGACCCCGTCGAGCAGAATCTCGCCGCCGGCGATGTCGTAGAAGCGCGGGATCAGGCGAGCGACAGTTGACTTGCCCGAGCCGGTGGGCCCGACCAGCGCCACGGTCTCGCCCGGCTCGACGGTCAGGGTCAGGTGGTCGAGGACCGCGACCTCGGGCTCATCCGGGTACCCGAACGAGACGTCGCGGAACTCGACCCGGCCCACCGAGCTGGTCCCGTGGAGGCCGACCGGGTGGGCCTGGTCGACGATGAGGGGAGCGGTGGACAGGACACTGTGGATGCGCTCGCCGGCGGCCGATGCCCTCTGCCCGTTGGCCACGACCATACCCAGCATGCGTAGGGGCTGGATGAGCATGAGCACATAGATGTTGAAGCTGACCAACTCGCCCAACGTCATGGCCCCATCGAGCACCAGGTGCCCGCCCCGGAACAACACCAGCACCAGGCCGAGGTTGGGGAGCAGTTCGATGGCGGGCAGGAAGATAGAGCGCACGGTGGCGGCTTCGAGAGATCGGCCGTAGACGTCGTCGGCCTCCTTGCCGAGCTTCCCGGCCTGGAGCTCCTCGGCACCGAACCCCTTGACGACCCGAATGCCGGCGATCGTTTCCTCGACCACGGTAGCGAGTTCGGCCGATTCGGTCTGGATGCCCATGACCGCGGGGTGGAGACGCTGGCTGAAGCGCCGGCCCAGCACGTTGACCACCGGCAGACCGACCAGCGCTAGCACGGCCAACCCAGGATTGATGAGCAGGAGCAGGACCGTGACCGCGATGACCGACAGGATGTTGCCCGCCGTCACCGGCACCATGGTGATGAAGTTCTGGAACTGCTGGAGATCGGTGTTGGCCCGGCTCATGAGGTCGCCGGTCTGAACCCCGTCGTGGAAGGCGAAGTGGAGGCGCTGGACGTGGGCGAAGAGCCGATCGCGTAGCCGCATCTCGGCCCGGCGTGCGTTCCGGAAGGCCCACCATCGCCTCAGCCCGGTGCACAGGCCCGACACCAGGCCGGCCGAACTGATGACGGCCGCCCAGAACACCAGCGACTCGTCACCCTCCACACCCCGGTCGATGCCGAGCTGTACAAGCCACGGCACCGACACCTTCCCTGCCGTCCAGAACAGGGCCACGATGATGCCGACCACCACCCCGGAGCGCTCGGTTCGGATGGCTTCGAAGAGCAGGCCCCAGCCGTTGGGCGAGCCCGATCGGCGGAATGCCCGTGGGAGTGTATCGGGGGGTCGGTTGGTCAGGAGGATCGCCACCAGTGGTAAGAAGGTGTTGCTACATCGTGCCCGACGGGCGGCCCGTCTGCTCCCACAGCGCCCTCGCAATGCCCTGTCAAACCACCCGGACTAGTGGTACTCTTTGCAGGAACCTGCGAAACTAGTGGCCGCAGACGCGGAAGGTGCGGGACGATCCTTGGCGGGGGAGATCCAATGTCGAAACTGATAGAGAACGCCAGAGGTGTCAAGCCTCCCACCAAGGTCACAATGCTCGATCGCTGTGTCCCCAACAGATGGTGCTGGGGGGTTGCGACGCTGTGACCGACTGGACGCCGCACCGCAGCAACTCTGGGGCCTATGCGGTCCTGGGTGAACACCTCGATGATCAGGACTGCTCCGGACTTGATCGAGCTGTCGTGATGTATCTCGGCTGGCATCGGTTCGACACGACCGTGTTCTTCGCTGGTGAGGGGTGGGAGGACGAGACAGTGCCCCCTCTTGACCGAACCACCTCCGAGTTCATCGACGATCCCGTGGGCGACCTCGAGCTGGCTGCCCTGAAGATGGCCCAGCACATCCAGCCCGGTGAGATGACCGACTTCCTGCTCACGGGCCCCCGCGCCGGCGACCCCGTGGTCTTGGGGGTGTTCGGCCATCACCTTGGGGCCGACCGGGTGTTCTCCTACCCGGGACCCGGTGCTGTGATTGAGACCGAGCCCACAGAGTCCGAGGAAGCAGCGGGCCCAACTGGCCGGTTCGGAAACCGCTTGGAGCCATACAACCCGGTCTTCTCGGACCCGTCGCAGTCCGGCCGCCGGCGTCGCCGCTGGTGGCCAAGCCGCTACCCCGTTTGACCGCTCAGCGTCACGGTCTGGCCACGGAGCGTAGTTAGTGGCACTCTAGGAGTGCATGGGCAGTCCTATCGATACCAATTCCGAGCCACGCGATGAACTCGACCGACATCTCCAACGCGACGACTGCGATGGTCTCGACCGCGCCGTCATCATGGAACTGGGTGAGACGACTGCCCACACCACGGTGTTCGAGAGCGAAGACGAACAGTGGACGACCGTCGGGCCACCCAGCGAAACCCGACTGAGGGGCCGACCCGACGTCGACCACCGGGCCGACCTCGCCCGCGTCGCCGCCGACGCCCGTGTCCATATCGGTGCCGGCCTGATGACCGACTTCGTGTTGTCGGGCTCAGGCGCACACGATCCACGAGTCGTAGCCCTGTTTCGCGATCAACTCGGCGCCCATCGGATCTTCACCCCCAGCGGGGCCACCAACGGATCGGGCCGCGGTATCCTCGTCGGCGTCGGAGTCCTCGCCCTGTTCATCGTGGTGGGTGGCCTCACCGGCCTGGTGGTCACCGCGGGCGGCGATGACTCCACCTCAGTGCTCGGCACCACGACCGAGCAGCCTTCGCCCGAGACAACGCCCACCAGCCCGACCTCCACCAACGCAGTCGCGCCGCCCACCACGGTCAAGTCACCCACTACCGCCGGGGCACCGGTGACTCTCGGCCTGCTCGACCCCGACTGCCAGGCGGTCGTGTTCGACGAGCCCGGGGCCGTCGGCCGCAGCTGGGCGTTCGCTTCCGGCGAACATGACCTCCTGCTCGAGCCCCGCAACATGGTCCGCTCCATCACCATCGACGGCACCAACTGCCAGGCCATGGTGTGCACCGAGTGGTCCGGAGATGGCCCCTGCACCTTGCTCGACGAGGGCAATCACGACCTCGAGTCAAACCTGGCCGATGAGGTGAGCTACCTGGCCGTCGGCTGACCCTCGCCGTCGTGGCAAGCTGAGCAGGCTGGCGCGACCGAGGAGAGATGTTGACCGAGGCCCAGTCGGCCAGGGTCCGATCACCTGGCACTCGCATGAACACCTCCCGTCGTCCGATGTGGGGGTCAGCATGTCCACCGCCTGTTCAAGGGGCAGGTTGAGGGGGTGGCCAACGGGGGCGACCCGATCGGCGTCTCCTTCGACCACGACATCGTGAGCGTCGAGGCCCGAAGCCATGTCAGCGGCCCCGACTGAACCGATGAGACGCTGGCCCTTTGTAATAGGTACCACCACCCGGTCATGGGGGTTGCCCTGGCGAGGTAGGAAGTGCAGTCACACCCCAACGATCATGAGTTGATCATCGACGCGGTCACCCTGCCCCCACGGGGAAATGGCGGCTGGCCCTCGATCTCCTCACCCTCGGGCTGGTCGTGGCAGCAGTCAGTTGGTCCTGTAGTAGAGCTCCCAGTCGAGCTGGTCATCGGGCGGTAGCAGAGCGGCCAGTCCCGACAGCAGGTCGAACAGGCGGCGACTGCGGTCCTCACCGAGCCGGTGCCACACCATGTCGTCCAACTCGTCGGTGAGCGTCTCGACCCGGGCCCTGCCTGCCCTCCCTTCAGCGGCGACCAAGCCGTCGCCGTCGAGCCAGCCCCGCGCCTGGAGGTCGGCGACGGCGGCCGCCTCGTCCTGCTCGGTCCAGCCGGCCTCGTCGCGGATCCACTGACGCGGCGCGCCGTCCACGGCCACGTGCGACACGACCGCCTGGCACCCGTCGAGACCCTCGGCGGTCACCGCGATCAGGTGGTTGCCGCTCCGATACTCGCGGAGCAAGGTGCAGCCGTGCCAGAGGGCGAGGTGGGACTCCTTGGGCCAGGGCAGTGAGGCCCAGCCGGCGTGGATGGTTCGACCGATCAGGTCGCACCCCAGGCACGCATCGCGCACGATTGTCGCCGCCTGGGCTACTTCGGCACCCACCTTGGCGTCACCCAGCAAACGGCTGAGGGCCCGGTCCATTCCCCGGTACCGGGCCGCTATCACGGCCGCGGGGGTCGAGTAGCTCCAGGCATCGGGGATGGCTCGGTCGATACGGGAGTCCGCGTAGTAGAAGAAGGTGCTGCGGACGATCTCGGGACCGACCGCCCCGACCGGGGCGATACGGGTCGCGAAGTAGTTCATCCAGAAGCCCTTGAGCCCAGCGGCCGCCCCTTCTTCGCGAACTTCGGGGGCCATGTAGCAGGTGGCGTGATAGCGCTCGACCGCCTCCCACATGGCCCGGGAGGGGCTGGGTGATGGAGCCCGGGAGGGGTGGGACGCCGACTCGCTCATAGGAGGGCCTCGGCCAGACGGCGCCAGTTGTCGAGGGGGAGGTCGGCGGGGTCCTCCACCAGGGCCTGCACGCAGACATGGTCGGCACCAGCGTCGAGGTGTTCGCGCACCCGGGCCACGATCGAATCGAGGTCACCCCAGAGCACGATGGCATCGACCAGTCGATCGCTCACGGAGCTGATGTCGTCGTCGGTGAAACCCAGCCGCTTCAGGTTGTTGGCGTAGTTGGGTAGGGCCAGGTAGCGGGCCATGTTGTCCCGCGCCACCCGACGGGCCCGATCAGGGTCGGTCTCGAGCAGCACCATGTGCTCAGGGGCGAGGAACTTGTCGGGGCCGATGATCTCGCGGGCCTGCGCGGTGTGCTCAGGGGTGGCGAAGTAGGGGTGGGCTCCGTCGGCCTTGGTGGCGGAGAGGGCCAGCATCTTGGGACCGAGGGCCGCCAGTATCCGGGGTGGGCGTCCATCGGGTCCGAAGCCGGTGAACGGGGCGGCGTCCATGGCGTCAAGGTGCTCCTCCATGTCACGGAGCGGGGTGGAGTAGTCGAGACCTCGCACCCCCTCGACCATCGGCGCATGACTCACGCCGAGACCCAGCAGGAAGCGACCGGGAAAGGCCTCATCGAGGGTGCGGCCGGCCGCCATCGTGGTCAGGGGGTGGCGGGCGTAGGTCTGGGCGATACCCGTGGCCACGGCCATGCGCGGGCACGCGTCGAGCCATAGGGCGGCCGACACGAGAGGGTCGCGGCCCGACGACTCAGGGCGCCACAAGGCTCCCCACCCCATGTCGTCGAGCTCGGCCACCACCTCCCGGACCTGGCCGGTCGGATGGAGGTCGAGGAGGCTGGTCCACACCCCGAAGGTGCCGATGTCGATTCCGTGGCTCATGGTTCAGACAGTACGCCGCCCTGGCGCCTACGGTTCGAGCCATGGTCCCAGCCTTCTTGCCGTTCCCCCCTGATGCCACCTTGACCCCCGACGAGCAGGCGGTCCTCGACCGAGTGACCGCCCTGGCCCGCGACGTCATCGAACCAGGGGCCGAGGGTTGGGAGCTCGACCGCCGCTTCGCCCGCGAGGCATTCGAGGCCGCCGGAGCGGCTGGTCTGACCGGTGTGTTGGCCCCCCGCGACCAGGGCGGCGAGTCGCTCGGCACGGTGGCATTGGCCCGCATGTTCGAGGAGATCGCATCAGCCGACCTCGCCGTCTCCTTCATCCTGGTGGTGCACAACAATCTGGTGGGCAACATGATGCGCAACGGCACCGAGGCCATGAAGGCCGAGGTCCTGCCCGACCTCATCGCCGGTCGGCGCCTGGGGGCCTTCCTGCTGACCGAACCAGACTTCGGTTCCGACGCCGCGGCCATCGGCTGCCGGGCCACACGCGACGGCAACACCTGGGTCATCGACGGCCGCAAGGCCTGGGTTACCAACGCCAGCGACGCCGACGTCCTGAGTGTGTACGCCCAGATCGACCCGGCTCTCGGTCATCGGGGCATCATCGCCTTCATCGTCGACGCCAATGCTCCCGGCGTTGTTCGCGAGGAGCCCTACGAGATGCTGGGGGCCCACGCCATGGGCACCGGCGGGTTCCGATTCGAGGGGGTGAGGGTCACCGATGAGGACGTGCTCGTCCCGCTGGGATCAGCGTTTCGAGCCGCCATGGAGGGCATCGACCTCGCCCGCGTCGTGGTGGGCGCAATGTGCTGTGGGATGCTCCAGAAGGGCCTCGATGTCGCCCTGGACCGCACGGCCGACCGGCATCTGTTCGGCTCGTCGGTGGCCGACAAGCAGGGCATCCAGTGGATGCTCGCCGACGTCGCCACCGACCTCGAGGCCTCACGCCTGCTCACCTACCGGGCGGCCCGGCTGCTGGCTGACGGAGGGGACGCGACCATGGCCGCTGCGCACGCCAAGAAGTTCGCGGCCCGCGCCGCCCAGAAAGGGCTGGCCGACTGCATGCAGACTCTCGGCGCCGCCGGCTTCCGCCGTGATCCCGGCAATCCGCTCCCTCGCCACCTGGCCGGCGCCCGCCTCAGCCACTACATCGACGGCACCACCGAAATCCAGAACGTCGTCATCGCCCGCCGCCTCTGGGCCTGATCCTCAGCTCAGGATGATGGTGAGGTCGGTGCGGCCCAGGGCCTGGGTGACGGCGTTGGTGACGCGGGCGTCGTCGTCGAATCCGAACCAGTCGGTGAGGTCCGAACGGTGGTCCTCGGACAGGTGGAAGTACTCGACTGCACCCCTCAGCAGGGCTCTTTGCTCGGCGTCCCAGGAATCAGGCTCGTCCAGCAGGGGGCCCAGCACCTTGGCGATGCAGCGGGCCATCTCGACGTCCACCCGGTCATCAGCGCGGGCCAGAGCCTCGACCTCGGCCAGATGGACCCGCACCCGGAGCCGAAGACCGGCCAGTTCATCGGCCGACGTGGTGGTACAGAGCGCGGTGAACTGGGCGGCCTGGTGAGGGTGCAGGAGCCCGTCGACCACGAAGTCGGGGCGGGAATGGTTGGCCATGGCCTTCCAGTCTTCCCAATCGCGACGACCAACGGCCAGTCGAGGGCGCTACCGTTCGCCTCTGATGGACACCGACACCATGTCCCGCCTCTTCGCCGTCCTGGCTCTGATCGCCAACGCCGGCACCCTGGCGGGGTTCGTGGTCCTGGTGGTCGGCCGATTCATGCCGAGCCCACCAGCCCTCATTCTGCGGGCCCGCCGTCAGCTCGCCGAACTGGCTCCCGGACTGGCCTCGATCGTAGCGATCGTCGCCTCCCTCGGGTCGCTCTACCTCAGTGAGATCGCCAATTTCGTGCCGTGCCGGCTGTGCTGGTTCCAGCGCATCGGCATGTATCCGCTAGCGGTGATCCTGACCTTGGCCACCCTCCGCGGCGACCGGATCATCCGGATCTACGCCGCCCCATTTGCAGTGGTGGGCCTGGGGATCTCGAGCTGGCATTGGCTGATCCAGAAGTACCCGAGCCTCGACAGCGGCTCGTGCGAGCTGAGCGCCCCGTGCACCCAGCGGTGGATTTGGGAATGGGACTTCGTGTCGATCCCGTGGATGGCCGGAAGCAGTTTCCTGGCCATCCTGGTCCTCCTGATCGCCTGGAGCCCAGTTCAAGCAGCCGAACACAGCTAGAGGCGGCGACAACTCAGCTGTAGCGGACGAACTCGACGGTGTTGCCGTCGGGGTCTTGGACCATGCCGATGGTGACACCGGGGCGTATCTCCGACGCGGGCACCACGATCTTCACCCCAGCAGCCTCACAATCAGCCATCACGTCCTCGAGGTTGTCGGCGTGGATGGTGAAGTACCGATAGCCGGTGGCTCCGGGGATACCCCCACCCGCCGGCCGGGCCTCGGGCACGTGGTCGAACTTCACCAGCTTCACGAGGGTCTCGCCGCAGCGCAGCCGGTGCATCGTGCCGCCCCCGCCCACGGGCATGGGGATGTCGCCCTCGTGATCGAAGCCCAGCAGGTCGCGGTAGAAGCCCAAGGCGGCGTCGCTGTCGGTGATGACGATGCCGAGGTCGATTGCGGATTGTCCGAAGTCGATGGCCATAGAGGCAAACTACTGGGGTACGAGGCGCGGTGCATCAGCGGAGTGGATCGCGGACCTCGCCGAGGAGGCTGATGGTCTCGATGCTCATCCCGCCCCGGTAGCCGCGGGCCACCATGTCCTCGGCCAGGCGGCCGGCGTCGACAGGGTCAGCGGTCACGATCACATCAGCCCGGGCCGCCAGAGTCCTCGGCGTCCGCCCCTACTTCTCACACCTCTCCTGGTGGGTCTTCAGAACAGCTTCCGCCCGTTCCGGGTTGCCCGGCCCGCCGTAGTAGCTGTGGCCGAGGCGGGCGGCGCGGTCGAGAGCCGGTTCGGCCCCCGCCCCGATCCACCACTCGACGGGCTCGGGGGCAAGACCCCGATGCGGGCGTCGGCGAGGCCCAACCGCTCGCTCGAGACCGTTTCACCAGCCGGCAGAGCCCGCACCACCCGGACGGTCTCCTCGAACAGGGATGGCCGGTACCGGACATCGACCCCCATGGCCGCGAACTGGCGCTCGCCCCGACCGAGACCGGTCTGCACGATGAATGGCCCCGAGTGGATGCTGGCCAGGGTGCCGATGTGTTCGGCCATGATCACGGGATGCCAGAGGGGCCCGAGGAACAGGCATCCGGCCGGCTTGTCGTTCCACTCGGCGAGCAGGCGGCCGAGCGTCGGCGTGTTCTGGTAGTAGTCGTGCTGGACGTGGTGATCGACGGTGTGGGTGCTGCTGAGCGAGAGCCCGATCCTCATCCCCGGAAACTACCCCCGCCCCCAGGTCGGACACAGAGCCAGCCGTCCGGCGGGGCACGACACCTCGGCCTGGAGCCCCCTGAACCGGTCCAGGAGCATCGGGTGGAGCAGCTTGTGGTGATCGATCCGGAGGAATCCGACCTCGAGGCGGGGGGTCCATTCGAGTGTCGCCACACCACCCGCTCGACCCGCGCCCGCCGCGACCATAGAGTCGGAGGTCCTGACCTCAACGATGACCGACGGGAACGATGGCCATGGAGTACGAGCAGATCATCCACGAGCAACGCGACGGTGTGGTCGTTCTGACCCTCAATCGACCCGACAAGCTGAACGCCTGGACCCGCGTCATGAACCATGAGCTGGTCGACGCCATCCAGGCCGCTGACGCCGACAGCTCGGTTGGAGCCATCGTCATGACCGGTGCCGGGCGGGGGTTCTGTGCGGGCGCCGATATCGGTGACGCCTTCGGTAGGCAGCTCGACGGCGAGGCCCCGTCGGGCAGCGACCGACCCGTGGTGAACTGGGTCGAGCTGGTGCGCAGCACCAAGCCGATCGTGGCCGCGGTGAACGGGGTCGCCGTCGGGGTCGGGCTCACCATGATCCTGCCGGCCGACCGGATCATCGCCTCCGAGCAGGCCCGGTTCAGCCTCCGCTTCGTGAAGATGGGTCTGGTCCCCGAACTGGCCAGCAGCCGATTCGCACCCCAGCGGGTGGGGTTCGGGGCCGCCTCCGACCTCATGCTGTCGGGCCGCATGGTCGACGCCTCCGAGGCCGTCGAACTGGGGCTGGCCGATGAGCTGTGCGCGGCCGACGAGCTGGTCGACACCGCGGTGGCCAAAGCCCGAATCTATGGGGCCAACCCGGCCCGTCAGCTGAGGTGGATCAAGCAGTTGCTCACCCAGAACTCGACCGAGAGTGACGTGGGCACGGCCATGAAACGCGAAGAGGATCTGCTCAAAGAGGCCTACCGCAGCCCCGAGCACCGTGAAGCAGTGGAGGCGTTCATGGCCAAACGAGAACCAGACTTCCGGTCGTTGGGCGACTGAGGCTAGGCGCCGTCCTCCGAGGCCTCGAGGTCGCCCCGGACGAGACCATCGACAAACGAACGCAGCCGCTGGACCGACTCGGCCGGCGGATCACCCTGGGAATGCAACGAGTTCTTGATCTCCTCGTAGGTGTGGGCCTCGAGGCCGCACTCGCGGCACGCATCGAGGTGCTCGCGGATGCGCTCGTGCACCTCTGGGTCAGTGACCTCGGCGTCGAGGTACACCTGCAACTGGCGGCCGACACGCGCGCATTCCGATGCCGGTAGTTGGCGCATCAGTCTGTTCCAGACCATCTCTCGACTCCCCGAAGCCTGCTCCTGCCAGGGACCTTCCTGACCGTACAGGTCCATGAACCCACCAATGTGACAGATTCTTCCCTTCCCGCGCTATTGCGCAACCGACGATACGATCGCGCTGTGCTGGGCACCCCCGCTGGCGAACTCGGGTGATCGACCGGGTCAGCCTCTCCGATCTCGAACGAGAGGCTTCGTCTTGGGACGCGGCTGTAAGGCTCACCGAGGGGATCGACCCGTGGTGCTCCTCTACCGATTGGGTGCTGCCCGCCGCCCGTTCCTTTGGCGACGAGCCGGTCCATGGGTGGCGCGGCGAAGCCGGTTGGGCCCTTCTACGGGAGCTTCCGCCCAGCCCACCCGGAACCGAGGACCCGCCCTGGGTCGGGCCCGACCCGATATGGGGATTTGCCTGCCCACTGGTAGGCCCGGCTGATGAGGTCCACGAGCTCATCGTGGCCATCGACCACGAGAACTGGTCGATCCTGATGATCTCAGGGCTCGTCGAGGGCAGCCCCCACTGGAACCACATCATCCGCTCGGGCACGGCCCTCGCCTGGCGGTTCGGGCGGAGCCCCGGCATCACTCGCCAACTGATCGACCTGGCCCCCGGGCCCGAGGCTTGGCTCGAACGCCGCTCGGCCCGCTTCCGGCGCAACCTCCGCAAGGCGGCCGTCCGGGCCCAAGAGGCGGGTGTCGAGATCGAAGCGGTAGCCCCGGGGCCGGGAATCGAGGGCTCACACCAGTTGTTCGATCGCCTGATCGCCATCGAGGAGACCAGCTGGAAGGGCCAGCAGGGCTCGGGGATCCTCGGTGAGGACGTCAGGGCGTTCTATCGGATGGTACTCGGCCACCTCGGCCCCTCGGGACGCCTGCGTACCCATGTGGCCCGTTTCGGAGGCCGCGACATCGGCTACGTGGTCGGGGCCGTTCGCGGCGGCCGTTACCGCGGATTCCAGCTCTCGTTCGACGACACCCACCGCGAGTTCTCGATCGGGAATCTCCTCCAGTGGGCCGAGCTTCGCCGCCTCGCCGCCGAGGGGGTTCACACCTACGACCTGGGCATGGACATGGACTACAAGCGGCGCTGGGCCGACCAGGACCTGACCACTGTCAATCTGGTGGCCTTCCGCACCTGACTCAATCTTGACCTGAACGTCCCCCATTGATTGAGCACCACCGTCGAGCACGATCTCACGGTCCGGCTGAATCCCTGAGTGATGGCCGACCCCCGAGACGCGCCGCACCCCCGGGCGAAACCCGGGGGTGCGGAGATCTGATGGAGGCTGAGGCGCCCTCAGAGGGTCAGTCGACCTCTATGAAGATGCATTCGCCGGGGCATTCCTCGGCCGCTTCGATCACGCTGTCGAGCTGGCCATCGGGGATGCGGGCCATGCCCTCGACCCCACCGGGGTTGGTGGTGCCGTCGAAGAGCTTCTCTTCGCCGAAGGCCGAAGCCGCTTCCTTCACGTAGTAGAGGCCATCGTCCTGCCCGAAGAAGACATCGGGGGCGATCTCCGCGCACAGGCCATCGCCGGTGCACAGATCCTGGTCGATCCATACCTTGGTCATCGAAGAGTCAGCTCCTGAGGGTCTGTCTGCGGGGGCAGTCTATCGTGGCAATAGCCGGGTCCCATTGATGGCCCCGGGCCGGTCAAGCACCGTCTGTTCTTGTATCGGCAAAGGTGTGTCTAGTTCGAGTAGTCGTCCCAGATCCAGACGGGCCGCTCAGTTCCTCTGACCTCGGGTCGCGACCATCACCATCAACAGGCCGCCCAACAGAAGGGCCGCGCCGGCTGCTGCCGCACCATCGGAACCGCCACCGGTGGTGGCCAACGCCCCGGCGATGGTGGTAGCGCCAAGTACCGACGCCTCAGGCTGGCTGGAAGTCGAACTCGAGGTGCCGCTGGTGGTGGACGACGTGGCGGGCTGGCTGGTCGTCGTGGTGGTGGTGGTGGTGGTTGTGGTGGTGGTTGTGGTGGCCACGGTCGTGCTGCCCAGCACCGTGGTCGAGGTGGACGCCGAAGACCCACCCAAGCAGTCGGGCGAGTCGGCCGGCAGTGCCGGGTTGGTGGCGCACGGTGCGACCGTGGTGGGGCTCAAGGTGGTTGTGGTGGGTGCTGTTGTGGTTGTGGTTGTGGTGGGGGCCACAGTTGTGGTCGCAGCGACCTCGCACGGCGCGGCCCCGCCGTTGTTGGCCGAGATCAGCATGTTCTGGGACTGCCCGAGGCCGTAGAACGACCCGGAGGGTCCGACCACCGCCAGGGGTGCTCCGATGGCGGCATCGAGCTGGTAACAGGTCGCGGTGACAGAAGCAGGTACGACGATGGACAGATGGTAAGGGCCACCATCGGGACAGCTGGGGCCAAGCGGGCCGCAGTAGTCGTACCCGTCCAGGAGGTACTGGTCGACGCCCGGATCGAACTGGGGCGATGAGCTGCTCTTGGCCGACAGACTGACTCCGATGTCCTCGCACCCGGGAGCGAAGGAGTCCCAGGTCATGGTGAGGGTGGCACCCGGTACCGGGCTGAGGTTGCGCAACGAGCTGGCCGAGAGACCACCCGAGGTGAACAGCTCACCCTCGAGAACGGCGGGTCCGTCGACCTCGCAGGATTCGGGGAGGGGTGCTGGGTATCCAGCACCACCGTCGATTGGAGGGGGCAGGGCCGACGCCGAGCCGGTCATGAAGAGGACTCCGCTGGCTACCAAGAAGGCCAGAAGCACTCCGAAGAGACTCGACGCACCTGCTTTGTTGTTCTTTCGCTGCCTGAGAGTCACCGGTTCGCCTTGCCGTAGGAGAGCCAGCTTGTTCTGGCCAAGAGTTGGAATCTAGCCGCACTTTACGGTCGAATGACAGTCCCGTTGCGACAGAGGGCCCTAGCCAGTTCCAGCCCGGGTAGCGTGACCGGGTCGCCCCCGAGCTGGAGGTACTGGTGACGAGCCCTTCCGACCGGCGTATGTCCGATGCCGAAGCACTGATGTGGAACGTCGAATCCGACCCCTGGTTCTCGTCCACCTTCGGTACGATCGCGGTCCTCGAGAGCCAGCCGGACCTGGACCTTCTGCGCCGAATCGTGGAGGCGGCCGTGGCCGCCACCCCCCGCCTCCGCCGACGGGTCGTCGAGCCCCCGAACCGGATGGGCAACCCGCTCTGGGAGGCCGACGACGAGTTCGATCTCGACTATCACCTGCGCCACCTGGCCCTGCCCCACGACGGAGACGACAGGCAGAAGGACGACCGCGAACGCCTCGATGATCTGTGCTGTCGGCTCCTGGCCGACCCCCTCGACCGCACCCGGCCTCTGTGGCAGTTCGTCGTCATCGATGGGCTGAGCCAGGACCGCTCCGCAGTGCTGATCAAGCTGCACCACACCGTCTCCGACGGCATCGGCGCCATCAAGCTGGCCGAACACTACATGTCGCCCGTGCCCACCCCCGAGCTGCCGGCCCCGGTCGACCTCGCCGAACTCATGGCCGCCGACCTGGCTGACGGCGACGGGTCCAACCCGCTCCTGGTTCAGGGGCTCAACGCCGTGGCCGTGGGTATCAAGCGGTTCGCCGAAGGGGCGGGCGCCGCGGTGACGTCCCCGGGCACCACGGTGGCCGCCGCCCGATCAGTGGCCGATCAGCTGACCGGCTCCACCCCCACCTCACCCCTGTGGGCCGATCGCTCCCGCCACCGCCGCCTCGCTACCTTCGACGTCGAGCTCGAACCCGCCCTCACCGCCGCCCGTCAACTGGGGGGCACCCTCAACGACCTGTTCGTCACCGCCTGCCTGATGGGGGCCTCGACCTACCACGAGACCCATGACGTCGACGTACCCGAGCTGACAGTCAGCTTCATCATCTCCACCCGCGAGAAGGGCGACAGCTCGACCTCCAACGCGTTCTCTCCCTCGACCACTGCCGTTCCCGCCGGCCCGATGGACCAAGCCGAGCGCTTCGCCGCGGTCCACGAGGCCCTCACCAGCCGGCGCTCCGAAGTGACCGGCGGGGGCGAAGTCTTGGGCGGCCTGGCCGGGTTCGCCAACCTCCTGCCCACCCACGTCAGTACCGGGGTCGCCCGCCAGCAGGCGGCCCGGATCGACTTCGCGACCTCGAACGTGCGTGGCGCACCGTTCCCGGTGTACGTGGCGGGCGCCAAGCTGCTCGCTTCGTACCCAATCGGTCCGGTTGCGGGCACGGCGTTCAACATCACCCTGTTGTCCTACGACGGCACCATGAACGTCGGACTCCACACCGATCCCCGAGCCGTCACCGAGCCCGATCAGCTCCGCGACGCCATCATTGCCGGGTTCGCCCAACTACTCGACTCCAGAGGCCAGGGGTGACCGAATCGTTCCCTCGTCGCCACGCCCGTACGCGCCGGTTCACCTTGGGCGCACCCCGCTCGTACGTGATCCCCCAGCCAGGGGGCCGAGTGCTGTTCCTGCGCAGCCTCGACGGCGAAGACGCGGTGAACCGTTTGTGGGAGCTCGACGTGGCCACAGGCCGCGAGCGGCTGGTGGCCGATCCGGCCACTCTGGCCGACGGTCCCGACACCGAGCTCCCGGCCGCAGAGCGGGCCCGCCGCGAGCGGGCGCGCGAGAGCGCCGACGGCATCGTCGCCTACGACGTCGACGGTGGGGGCCAGCAGGCCGTGTTCGCCCTCGGGGGCGGATTGTGGCTCTGCGACATCAGCGCCGGCACTTCGCGCCCCCTACCCACCGAACCGGGCGCCTACGACCCCCGGCTAGACAGCACCGGATCCAGGGTGGCCTACGTCGTCGGTGACTCCCTACGGATCATCGACCTCGAGACCGGCGACGACCAGCTCCTGTTGAGTGACGACGATCCGAACGTCTCGTGGGGCACAGCGGAGTTCATCGCCGGTGAGGAGATGGGTCGTACCCGCGGCCATTGGTGGTCGCCCGACACGAGCAGCCTGCTCGTCGAATGGGTCGATGTGTCCTCGGTTCCGGTCTGGCACATCGCGGCACCGGCCACCCCGGCCGCCGAGCCCAACGCCGTTCGATATCCCCATGCCGGTGCCGCCAATGCGCTGGTGGGCCTGGCCCTGGCCACCCTCGATGGCGACCTCACCCCTGTCACCTGGGATGCCACAGCGTTCCCCTATCTGGCCCGGGTGGACTGGACCGATCGCCAGCTCCTGCTCACGGTCCAGTCCCGCGACCAGCGCACCCTCGTCGTACTCGACGTCGACACCAACGACGGCACCACCACCGAGCGCTGGCGCGACACCGACCCCCACTGGGTCGAGCTCGCCGACGGTGTGCCCCGCCTGGCCGACGACAAGCTCGTCACCCTCGCCGACCGCCACGGCGCCCGCCGGCTCCTGGTTGATGGCCAACCGATCTCGCCCGACGGTCTCCAGGTGCGCTCGGTCCTGGGGCACGACGAGGAAGGTGTGTTCGCAGCGGCAACCACCGAGCCCACCGAACAGCACGTCGTGCACATCGACTGGGACGGAACGGTCAGCCCTCTCACCAGTGAACCGGGAGTCCACAGCGCAGCAATCGGCGCCGGCCATGTCGTGGTCCAGTCGGCCGTCACCGGTCAGGTCCGCACCGCGGTGCAGCTGTGGCCCAACGGCCCCACCATCGAGAACCGGGCCGCTGACCCCGAGCTCGAGCTCAACATCCGGTTCCTCGAGCTGGGCCCCCAGGCCCTGAGGGCGGCCCTCCTGCTCCCCCGCCCCGAGGTCGACCCCGGCGGCCCACTGCCTGTCTTGCTCGACCCCTACGGTGGCCCCCACGCCCAGAGGGTGCTCCGCAGCCACGGCGGCCATCTCACCTCCCAATGGTTCGCCGACCAGGGCTTTGCCGTGCTCGTCATCGACAACCGGGGTACGCCGGCCCGCGGGCCCGAGTGGGAGCGCTCGATCCGCGGCGACCTGGCCGCCCCCGTGCTCGACGACCAGATCGAAGGGCTCGACGCCGCCCTGGCCATCGAGCCCCGCCTCGATCCCGACCGGGTGGCCATTCGGGGGTGGAGCTTCGGCGGCTACCTCGCCGCGCTGGCCGCCATGCGTCGCCCCGACCGCATCCACGCAGCCATTGCCGGAGCTCCGGTCACTGACTGGCGGCTCTACGACACCCACTACACCGAGCGCTACCTCGGCCACCCCGACGAAGAGCCAGAGAACTACGAACGCACCGACCTCTGCGCCGATGCCCACCTTCTCGAGCGGCCCCTCCTGCTCATCCACGGGCTGGCCGACGACAATGTGGTGGTGGCCCACACCCTGACCCTGAGTCAGGCCCTGCTCGAACACGGGCGCCCCCACCGGGTACTACCTCTGTCGGGGGTGACCCACATGACTCCCCAGGAGGTCGTGGCCGAGAACCTGCTACTCCTCCAGATCGAGTTCCTCCGAGAAGCCCTCCCCACCCCATGATGCGCACGGAAGGGCCCACGAGGCCCGCCGGCGGGCAACAGTGAAGTCGATCTTCACCGCGGGTGAGCTCGCCAGGGTCGGCTGGAACGACCACTGGGCCGAGTGGTGGGAAGGCCAGAACCGGGCCACCGATGCGGTGCCGGCCCGCATTCGTCGCGTCGACCGAGGTGAGGTCGAGATCGTCGAGCCCGACGGTGACAGCCGGGCCCGGACCTCCCCTGCCGACCCCGAGCGCCCCCGCCCCGACCAAGCACCCATCACTGGCGACTGGGCCGTCGTCGAACCAGATGTGATGTCCTCGCCGCCTTCGGCGGACCCCCAGACCGGTGCCAGGTCCTCACCGCCTTCGGGGGACCCCCAGACCGGTGCCAGGTCCTCCGGGCTCGATGCTGCGCTGACCTCCATCGCGCCACGCCGTACCGAACTGCGCCGGCGCGATCCATCGGTGGCACTCGGCGCCCAGGTTCTGGCCGCCAACATCGACATCGTGTTCGTGGTCGAGCCCCTCGACCGGCCCATCAACCAACGCCGGATCGAGCGTGCCCTCGTGTTGGCCCACGACAGTCGGGCCGACCCGGTGGTCGTGCTCACCAAAGCCGACGCGGCGATCGACGACGACCCTCTGCCTCTGGTCCAGGCCGTCGCGGGTGGCGTATCGGTGTTCATCACCAGCGCCGAGTCGGGGGCCGGCCTCGACGAACTCGACCGCTTCCTCGATCCGGGCTCGACCGTGACCCTGTTCGGCCAGTCGGGCGTGGGTAAGTCGACGCTGGTGAACCATCTGGCGGGCGGAGATCTCCAGGAGATCGGCGACGTGCGCGCCCGCGACCGCCGGGGCCGTCACACCACGGTCACCCGCGACCTCATCGTCCTGCCCACCGGGGCGATCCTCGTCGATACACCGGGGGTACGGGAGCTGGGGTTGTGGGAGGCCGAGGACGGTCTCGACCGGGCTTTCCCCGAGATCACCGAGCTCACCACCCAGTGCCGGTTCGCCAACTGCGGACACCGCGACGAACCCGCCTGCGCTGTCCGGGCCGGGGTCGAGGATGGCACCGTGCCCGAGCGCCGCCTGGCCAGCTGGCTGGACCTCGCCGCCGAGCTCGATGCCCTCACCGACCAGCAGGAACAGCACGCCCGCACCCTCGAACGCCGCGAGAACTACCACTCCCGCCGCAAGGCCCGCCGCCGCTGACGGCCCAACCCGCCGCCGCCCCAACCCGCCTCGCCCCGCCCCAACCCGCCCCAACCCGCCCAACCCCGCCTCGCCCGGCCCGCCCCGCCCAACCCCGCCTCGCCCCGCCCCGCCTCGCCCGGCCCGGCCCGCCCCGCCCCGCCCCGGCCCAAATTGGGCGAGTCGCGTCCGTCAGGCGCACCCAACCCACCCAATTTCGGCGAGGGGCGGGAGAAGGCGGGCGGGAGTGGACGTCAGGCTGGTTCGAGGGCGAGGTCGAGGACCTCGGCGATATGGGTGGCCAGGTGGATGTCGAGGGCGTCGCGGACGTCGTCGGGGACATCCTCGAGATCGTCGCCATTGTCGACCGGGACTATCACCGTCCGAATGCCGGCCCGGTGAGCAGCCAGCACCTTCTCCTTGACCCCTCCGATGGGCAGAACCCGACCCTGGAGGCTGATCTCACCGGTCATGGCCACGTCGGATCGCACCTTGCGACCCGACAGGAGGCTGATCATGGCGGTGGTCATCGTCACGCCAGCCGAGGGGCCGTCCTTGGGCACGGCACCAGCCGGAAAGTGGACGTGGAGCCGGCCCTGCACCGAGCGGGCCCCGTACCGGTCGCCGACCGAGGTGACCAGGGAACGGGCCAGGGCGGCCGACTCCTTCATCACCTCACCGAGCTGGCCGGTCAACAGCGGCTCACCCTCACCATCGACCACCGCGGTCTCGACGAACAGGACGTCACCCCCATTGCCGGTGACGGCCAGGCCGGTGGCGATGCCGGGACGATCTATGCGTTCATCAGTCTGTACACGGGGGGTGGGTCGCCCGAGCATGTCGCCCAGGTCGTCTACCCCGACCCGGACCGGTGGGGCCTCTCCTCCAGCCACTCGAGTGGCGGCCTTGCGGGCCAAGGTATCGAGGAGGCGTTCGAGCCGACGGACGCCGGCTTCTCGGGTCCAGTCGGTGGCAATCCGTTCGACCACACCGTCGACCAGCTCCAGCTCGTTGGGGAGCAGACCGTTGCGGGTCACCACCCGGGGCAGGAGATGGTCGTGGGCGATGGTGGCCTTCTCCTGCTCGGAGTAGCCCTCGAGGGTGATGATCTCCATCCGGTCGAGCAGGGGGCCGGGAATGGTCTCGAGAACGTTGGCGGTGGCGATGAACACCACATCGGACAGGTCGAGCTCGAACTCGAGGTAGTGGTCGCGAAACGAGTGGTTCTGGGCCGGATCGAGCACCTCGAGGAGGGCCGACGACGGATCACCCCGCCAATCGGCGCCGACCTTGTCGATCTCGTCGAGAAGGATCACCGGGTTCATCGACCCGGCCTCGACCAGGCCTCGGACCAGCCGCCCGGGCCGGGCGCCGACATAGGTCCGGCGGTGACCACGAATCTCGGCCTCGTCGCGGATGCCCCCCAGCGCCATGCGGACGAAGTTGCGGCCCAGCGACCGGGCCACCGACTCGCCAAGGCTGGTCTTGCCCACGCCGGGAGGACCGACGAGGGCCAGGATCGCGCCACTCCGGCGACCGGCCCGATCGTCTGACACCTGGCGCTCGATCCGCAGCTTGCGGACGGCCAGGTGCTCGATGAGCCGGTCCTTCACCTTGTCGAGCCCGGTGTGGTCGGCGTCGAGGACAGCACGGGCCACGTCGAGATCGATCTCCTCGGCGCTTCTGACCCCCCAGGGCACCTCGGCCACAGTCTCGAGCCAGGTACGGATCCACGACGCCTCGGTCGACTCCGCAGGCGCCGAGTCGAGCCGGTCGAGTTCCTTCGCGACCACACTGCGCACGGTCTCGGGCAAGTCGAGTGCGTCGAACCGGGTACGGAGGTCGTCGTCTGACTCTCCGCCCTCGCCCAGCTCCTGTTTGATGGCCTGCATCTGTCTCTGGAGGAGGGCCTCGCGTTGGTTGCGGTCGAGGTCTTCGGTGACCTTGCGACTGATCTCGTCGCGGAGCTCGATCTCGGCCAGGGCCTCCTCGACCCAGGACAAGGCCAATCGGAGCCGCTCGCCCACATCGGTGGTCTCGAGCAGCTCGACCCGTCGGTCGAGGGTGAGGTCGGGCCAGTAGCCCACTGCATCGGCCAGGGGGCCGGGGCCGTCGAGGTCGTCAATGGCCGCGGTGAGGGGCCGACCCCCGACCTTGGCCAGGAGGTTCTTGGCCGCGGCGCGCAGCCGGCGGGCCATTTCGTCCTGCTCTTCGGTGGTGGGTTCATCGTCGACGGGTTCGGCCTCGACCCAGAGGGCTGCGGTGGCGCCCACCACGCCCGAACCCACCCGGGCCCGGCCGAGGGCCCGCACGGTGAGGGCAGGGGTGCCGTTGGGCAAGGTGCCGCGGTTCTCGATGTGTCCGATCACGCCCACCCGGGCGAAACGACCCTCGACGCGCGGCACCACGAGCAGATCACCGTCGGCCGCCGAGTCGGTGGCGGCTCGGGCCTCATCGGATTCGAGGGCGACGGTCACCACCATGTCGGGCAGCACCACACCGTCGGGGACGGGGAGAACCGGCAGAACTCGGACGTCGGTCACGGTCATCACTGGCCCCCTCGAGGCAGGTGTGTAATCATGGTCTGTGTAACTATGTAAGTACGTAACACTAGCAATAGCCGATTCATTCCCCACCGAGGCCCTCATGTCCGAAACCCGTTCCGTCAGCGATCTCGTGGTCGAGTGGTTCACCACCCGTGTGCCCGACGACTGGTTCACCGAGCCGATGCGTGCCCTGGTCGACAAGGACGAGATCCTCGTCATCGGCAACCTCGCCACCGACGAGGGGGCCACGCGGGCCCAGTGCGAAGCCCTCGCGTCCCGCTTCCGCGCCGATACCAAGGCTGACCGCATCGCCATAGCTGCCCAAGCCGAGGAGACATGGCAGCGAAAGGTGTCATGGGCCGTCGAGTGTGGCGAGCTCCAATACCGCTACACGACCGCATCGGTGCCGGTCATGACCCGCCTGCGCATCGACGAGAGGACCGTGCTCGACACCCTCATCGACGCGGGAGTGGCCCGCTCCCGATCCGACGCCCTGGGCTGGTGTGTCCGGCTGGTCGGTCAACACGAGGCCGACTGGATCTCCCGCCTCCGCGACGCCATCCAGAGCGTCGAGCAAGTTCGCGCCGACGGCCCCGAGATCTAGCTCGAGCGAGGTCTGACCAGAAAGGCGAGTGCAGCCAGCACGGTGGCCATGCCCGCGGCCTGGGTGGCGTTGACCCTCTCACCGTCGAGCAAGAGCGCGGCCAACGCCACCGACACGACCGGGCTGATCAGGGTCAGCTCGGACACCAGGGCCAGGGGAACCCGGGGGTGGGCCCAGTTCATGGCCAGGTGTCCGGTGCCGGGGATGGCCACCATGGCGGGTATCCACCACCACCTGCCGGCACCCGGATCGACCGTGCCCGAGAACAAGATGACGACTGGGATCATGATGGCCGAGCTGAACACGAGCGACAGGCCCTGGTATTCAAACGCCCCCAGGGTCTGACGAGCTCGCTTGGAGGCAACGAAGTAGAGCGTCCACGCGGCCAGCGCACCGAGGCCCAGCAGGTCGCCTCCGGGACTCCACGACGGTGAGTCGGTCGAGCCGAACACCACCAAGCCGACACCCGCGAGGGCGACGGTCGAGATGGCCAACTCCTTGGGGGTCACCTCCTCGCCGAACTGCCCCGAGAAGAAGAGCAGGACCGCCACCGGTTGGAGGGCAATGAGCATCGTGGCGTTGGCCACGGTGGTCAGCTGGATGGCCGAGAAGAAGAAGGCCAGCTGGATCCCGAAGAACAACCCGCCGGGAGCGGCGGCCCGCAACGTGGCCCGTGTGACCCGACCACGGAGAACGAGAAACACGCCGAGATAGAGCACCGCTGCCACCCAGGCCCGGTGGAACGCCAGGACCGGCCCTTCGATGTCAGAAGCCTTGGCCACGACACTGCCGATGCCCATCAGGGTGACCGCCAACAACACGGCCCCGGTCCCGGCCGGGTCGGCTCGACCGGTCACAGGGGCGGGAACGGGTTCGGGCACCAGGGGAGGCTACCGACCCGAACCCGAGCGGACCATGGCCCCCCACGTTCCGGTTGTCTTCCCACCGTCCTGAGGTCCGGGCTCAGTAGCTCCCGGCACCGAACTCGAGGTCGGCCTTCACCATCGGCACCCTGACCAGGGTGGCACTGCCCGCGGTGTCCATGGTGACGCCGTCGAGGCCGGTGAGGTACCACATGCGCGGTTCACTCCCGACGATCCTGAACGTCGTGGTCCGGCGGGGATTCTCGACCCGGGGGGCCAGGCTCACGTGGAGGGTATCGCCCACCCACTCGGCGCGGCTGAAAGCCATGTCCGGGAAGTCGACGTCGACGAGCTGGGGGCAGGATTCGAGGGGCGCGGCGGATAGGCCGGTCCACATCCCCGGGCCCGCGGCCTCGGCCGCGGCGAGGAACGCGTTGTATTGACCCCGGGGGTGGGGTTCGTTCAGGCCCATGCCCCAAGTGAACTCGCCGAGCTCGGTGTCCCAGGTGGGCTCGAACGAGGCCTCGATGGCCGACACCAGCCGGTCTTCGAGCTCGGTCAGCCCCCACTCGCGGGCGAGCACCAGCGAAGAACCGTAGGCCCGGCCGGCCCGCAGGGGCAGGTCGGGTTCACGGCTGAGTCCCATCGAGATGCAGCCGGCGTCGAAGAGGCGTCGGGCATCGTCGGGGCACTGCGGGGCCGCGTAGTACGAGGTGGTGAGAGCCGATGCGACAGGCAGCCGATGGTGCACATCGAGGATCGGGTCGTAGTAGAGGGTGGCCATCTCTGGCGCGGCGTCACCACCCAGATCGAGATAGTGGTCGCGGGCATGGTTCCACCACGGCCCGAAGGCCTGGTCGTGGAAGTCGGTGCCGTGTCGATTGTCGTGCAGCCTCAGACCGAGACCCGCTCCGGCCAGTCAGAACGGCCAGATCTTGGTGTTCTCTCAGTGACAGCCGATCGGGGCGGCCAACCACTGTTCGGTCAGCGCCTCGGCGATCTGGGTATGGGTCCAGGAGAAGGTGTTGTCTCCGTCACGGATCATGTCGAAGGGCTGGTTCCACCGGTCGTTCGAGTCGATCATCGAGCGGATTCCGAGGAGCACCAAGAAGAAGCCCTTGTAGAAGAGCATCCCATCGGCGGCCACCGGGTCCATCTGGACGCCCCACGGCTCGACCCCGTTGGCCGTCCAGCCGGGCACGTCGTACTCGCCCCAGAGTTGGGGTGGGATCAGCATCCGGTAGAGCTCGGGGTAGTTGGCACGGTCGGGGTCGGGGCCGAACTGGGTGAGCCAGTCGGCGGCCGACCACCAGCCGGTGTGGCGCTGGATGAGCTGATCGAGGATGGCGACATAGCGCTCGGTCCACGCCGGCGTGCGATGGGCCATGAGCCCGAGGGCGTAGGACGAGTCGACCAGATCGAAGCGATGCCAGCTCGCCATCGGAGGGTCGGAGCGATCATCCCAATGAGGATGGGGCTGCCCGGCGCGGTCCCAGTTGTCTGGCGTGTGGGCCTTTCGGTCGAGGTAGCGCAACCACCCCAGCGAACGTTCCGAGAGCTCCACGGCGGGCACAATAGTCCGTCAGACCCGCGTCGCCAGCACGCGGCCGCTGATGGCGTTCTCACCCAGAGGGGGCACCCGACGCCGGAATGTTGTTCAATGGCACTCGGGGAAGAGGGGGCCATGAGTCTGAACGTCGAGAGCCTGAAGCCACCGATCGTCGTGGCCATCACCGGACTGGCGCTGCTGCTCACATCGTGTGGCGGCAGCGATGCCGAGGCGGTGCCCAAGTCAACCGTCACGTCGGTCAAATCCACGGTTGCAGCCGTGGTGGTGACCATCCCCGCCTCGACCACGGTCCCGGGGCCTCAGACCTATGTGATCCAGAGTGGCGACACCCTGGGGGTCGTCGCCCAACGGTTCGGGGTGGCCCTGACCGATCTGATCGCTCTGAACGGCATCGACGACCCCGACCGCATCTCGGTAGGGCTCGAGATCGTCATCCCCGATGGCACCACTCCGATTGCCACCACCACAACGGCGGCCATCACGACCACCACGACCGCCGGCTAGCTGCCCTACCCCTTGCGCAGGGGGCGCCGCTGGCGTCGGTCGGGCAACATCTCGTGCCACGCCTGACCGGAGTCGAGGACCTGGGGCTGGGCCGGCCAACCGATGAGCGACGTATGGGTCACCAGCTGACCGGCATGCCAGAAGTGCAACTGGCACGCCGGCGGCTCGGCGATGAAGCGAGGCTCGTTCTCGGGCAGGAGGTCGAGCCCGACCTGGTGCGCCGTCGACGGGCAGACACTCACCATCGTCTCGGCCCAGGCGGCCTGGATCGACCGGTGCTGATGGCCACACAGCACCCTCTCGACCTGGGGGTGGCGCCCGATCACCTCAGCCATGACGTCCCGGCCCTGGTTCAGACCGCCGGCATCCATCCACCAGATCCCGGTATCGATGGGTGGGTGATGCCAGGCCACAACCGTGGGGTGGTCGGGGCGCTCAGCGAGGGTGTGGTCGAGCCACTCGGCCCTCTCGTCGTCGAACCCGCCGTCGTGGCGGGCGGGCAAGGTGGAGTCAGCCACCACGATGCGCAGAGGGTGGTGGTCGACGGCGTATTGGACGAACCGACCGCCGGAACCCAGGGCCGGATGGTCGGGAAACGCGTCGACCAGCGGGTCGCGCTCGTCGTGATTGCCCCGCACCAGCAGGAACGGGATCTCGAGGGCCTGGAGGCGGTCGCGGAGCACCGCGTACTCCTCGGCCGTCCCGTGCTCGACGAGATCGCCGGTCAACACCACGACGTCGGGGCGGGGGGACAGCCCGTTGAGGTGGGTGATCGCGCCGGACAGGCCGGCCGCCGGGTTGACGTCGTAGCGAACCCCATCGGGATCGGCCACCACGTGACAGTCACTGATCTGAGCAATGAGCATCAGGCAGGCTCGCCCCCGTCGAGTCCGTCGGGCCGAAGCGGGGCCGGTAGAGGAAGGAGAGCATCGCCGCCATGGCCGGCAGTCTGGCATGGCATCAGGGGATGAGCACCACCAGGACCGCTTCGGCGTAGGCCTCGGCCCCCCGCTGGGTGGGGTGAATACAGTCCACCGTGCTCACCCACGAATCGTGGGACGGACGGCCCCGGGCACAGAACGCCAGGGAGGCGTCGAGGACGTCGCCCACGAGACCGCCGACGAAGGGCAGATCGGAGGTTCGCAGGGCGTCGGGCCCCAGACCGTTCTTGGCCCCATGACCCTCGAACAGGGGGGCGACATCGGCCACGGCCACCCGGTCGTCGGGCTGGTCGGCGACAACCGAGGTGATCACCGAGTTCAACGCCTGCACGCCGGCACCCACCGCCTCGCGGAAGCACTCACCCCCGCAGCCGTCGATCCCGTACGGATCGTCGGCCACCGGGTTGTGGTAGGTAGTGACGACGATCAGCGAATCGGTCTCGAGCACCATTCTGGTCAGCGTCTCGTCTAGCTGGGACTGGAGCTCGCTGAGCCGCTCGGCCACGGCCGCCAGGTCGACTCCTCCTCCGTCCTCCACGAGCGACTCAGGATTCAGGAAGCCGAGGTCGTTGGCCCCCACGGTGAGGGTCACCACCGTGGGGTTGGCCGCGACCACCTGGTCGATCTGGGTGTGGCGGCCGGCCGGACCGTTCACCCGGTCCTCGAGAAGATCGTCGGTGCCGAAGCTGCTACAGGCCACGAGGGCGTACTCGGCATCGACCGGCAGCCGGCCTTGGTCGACGAGCTGGCCATGGACGAGCCGGGAGTAGGCATGCTTCTCGTCGCGCCAACAGTCGTCGCCGCCCACATAGTCGCGGTACTGGAGCCCATGACCGGCGGCCACCGAGTCGCCCAAGCCGTAGAGCGCGTCGGTGGCCCGATGGCGGGCCCTCAGCACCACGGTGTGCTCGGCCAACTGTCCGGCCTCGTCGACCGCCCGGATGACCGCCTCCCACTCCCCTGGCTCTTCGGGCCGGAACTCCAGGCTCCGACCACGGAAGCGAGCTTCAGGAGGCAGGTCCACTCCAGCGAAACCGACGATCTCGCCTTCGCGATCAGCAGCCTCGATCTGGATTGCCCCCAGACCGCCGACAGTCACCGTGAGCAAGTCACGGCCGGTAATGGTGGGAGGCAGGTCGACGGGGGCGGCTACCGCCTTGGAGGGCAGGGGCGCAATCCAGTGGGCGGGCGGGCCACTGACCGCTGGGGCCGGGGCAGCGACAGTCTGGGGGGCGGCCAGGTCGTTGCTCGTTGAACACGAGGCTGTCGCCAGACATCCCAGTACCCCGACACCGGCCAGAAGCCAGCGAACACACCGGGTTCGAACGGGTCGCTCCATGGTTCTGAAGGTACTGACACCCGAAGGACTCCGGAAGTCGCGGCAAACGGCGGTTGATCTGCCTGCGACCAAGCACCCCATCCCGACACTGGGTGTGTCCACCGGCCTGACTGTGCCCCAACCCAATCCATCCCCAGATCGGCGGACGAAACGACATTGGACCGTTTCACCACAATATTTGTAGGTCAACCTGCCCCAGAATCGCGCAAGGCG
>JAAEMS010000137.1 GCA_024225275.1 Actinomycetes bacterium | reverse complement strand
CCCAGGCCCCGTGACCACCGATGAGATCGAACACATCAGCGAAACCTGCCCGCTCGAGTCGCCACGAGGTGAGAGCGGAACCCACCGGCGCAGTACACCACGGTGGGCGCCGTCGGATCGAGTTCGTCCAGCCCCAGGTCGGGCTGGGTGGGCGGCGGTGGCCATGGTGGATTCCCCCTCGGTTGGCATGGCGGCCAGGACAGCGTCCCCCCAATGGGGCAGTGCGAATGTACGTACAAATATGAAGGACGTCAAATGGTCAAGGTCGGGAAGGCCCACTGGCTGCATTCAGCGGCAGGTGCGCTAGTCGGCCGGGGTGAAACGGACTTCGCCGTCGTTGTCGCCACCCCAGTCGACCACAAACCGGAAGCGGTCACCCCGGATGACAGTGACCCGCCACTCCAGGGGCTGGTCGCCCAGCGAGCCCAGCCGTTCGAGCGAGAACGCGGCATCGCCCTTGGCCAGGCCCAACTGGCGCCGCTCGATGGCTGTGGGCACTACCGGTGTGATGCGCTCCCAACCCCGGTCGGGACGGCCCCCGCCCACCCCCTCGAGCTCCACATAGAGGGCGGTG
The DNA here is from genome assembly GCA_024225275.1 of Actinomycetes bacterium. GTDB lineage: Bacteria > Actinomycetota > Acidimicrobiia > Acidimicrobiales > JAAEMS01 > JAAEMS01. The sequence goes on along the minus strand of JAAEMS010000137.1, from coordinate 751 downwards.
TGGGTGAAGTCCTGCTCGGCAATCTGGGATCCGACATCGAGGGGCAGCCAGACCCGGTCGACGGCGAGAGGTTCCTCGCCGGCGAACCGCAGGCGCTCGAGATGCCAGATGCGCTCGTCGAGCTCGAGGCCGAGGTTGGCCGCGGCCACCGGCTCGGTGGTCTCGCCGACAGCCAGGATCTCGCTGCGCTGCTCGACTCCCTGCGACTCAACACTGTCAAAGAGGCTGTAGAGGGCCCCGAGACGTTGCTCGAACTCCGACTTGTTGACGACGGTGCCCCGGCCCCGCTCGCGGCGGAGCAGGCCATTCTGATTCAGGTGGCGCACGGCCTCACGGACGGTGTGGCGACTGACGTCGTACTGGGAGGTGAGCTCGGCGTCGGTTGGGAAACGATCGTCGAATTCGCCGTCGCCCAAACGCTGACGAAGGTCAGCCTCGAGCTGAGCCCAGAGCGGGAGGGGGCTCGACCGGTCGAGGGGGGCGATCATGAGCCCGATTGTAGGTCTTCTCGGTTCCATTGGCCCGCACAGCCGCAGATACGGACATTAGACAGAACGGGCTGGAATGTATGGATGCAAACTGGGGCCGGAGCGATGGTCGCGGCGCTAGGCTCTGCGGGGGAACCGACCCCCCGGGCCGGTCCTGCGGGTGTAGCTCAATGGTAGAGCTTCTGGCTTCCATCCAGATGACGAGGGTTCGATTCCCTTCACCCGCTCTCCGCCACTCCTGTGCCCTTCTCATCTTCCCGCTT
>JAAEMS010000136.1 GCA_024225275.1 Actinomycetes bacterium | reverse complement strand
GGTGGCGCGGGACCAGGACGCCGGGCGCACAACCGGCCCCAACGCCAGCAGGGCGGGGATGAACAGCAGCGCCACCACTCCGATCCCCTCGTTCTCGACCAGCGAGTGGCGGGTGGTCGTGCAGTCCTCGATACCGGTGCTCGATGCCTGGCACGTCGACATCGAAGCCAGGGGCGCGAAGGTCAGAATCACCCCGGTCAGCAACGCCACGACCAGCACCAGTCGACTCCAGTTGATCGCGGTCATGCCCGTTTCAACCGCCGGCTCGGGCCGGGAGTCCCCTCACCGAAGGCGAGTCCAGCTGGTGTGGCCATCGTCGAGAAGGTTGGCACTCGACTTGTAGCACGACTTCGACACGAACGGATCAACCTCCCCCGCCCGGGTCCGGCACAACTCGGCCTTGAGGGCGCGAGCGGCCACCACGTCGGCTGAGTCACCCGGGGCCAGAGCCAACAGGTCGATCACGTGCAGGGCCAGTTGGGTTTCACCCTGCTCGGCCAACTCTTCGGCCCTTGTGAGCACCATGGTGGTGTCACCCAACGCGGACAGCACCGCGGCCCCAGCGGCGGCCGGTGGAGCCGGATGCAGGGTGGTGGGGTTGCGGTCCCACCACCCACTCTCCTCGCGCACCAGGTCGCGCACGATGTAGTCGGGTGAGCCGTAGTTGGGTTTCATCCACGGCCGATCGAACAAGTCAGCTGGGTAGGTCATGTCGGCCAGGATCTCGCCCTCACCCATACCCCGGTTCAGCCGGTCGACCACCTCGTTGCGCAACCAGCGCAGAGCCCGAGCCATGGCGTCGAGCCGCTCACGAACCGCGTCGGCCCCTTCCACCAGGGGCCCGAATTCGGTGAGCAGCCGACCGGCCCCCAGTGAGGCCAAGCGGTCCAACGACTCGGCCCACCGGATCGTGAATCGTTGGGTCCGCAGGGGGGTGCCGATGTTCGGGATGGCGTTTCCCGGGGTGGCCGCGCCCCCGAAGAGCAGGTCGTCGTCAGGGAGCCAGACGGCCACCGCGTCGTCGACTTCGGAGGGGGCATGGATGAGCTGCACCCGACGGCGGCCGCCCACCAGCGGTAACGAGTCGGCGAAGGTCTCGGTCGGCTCGTGCTGCACGAACATCTCGGCCCGCTTCTCGAGGGGGGTCCGGCTCGGGAACTGGATGGCTGCCAGCCGGACCTGGAGACCCTCGGTCTCGCGGTAGCGCTCGTACCGGGCCACCAAACGCTCGTGGGCCACCAACCGGATCGGGGGATCGCCCCGCTCGGCATTGTGGGCCTGCCAGACGTCGACCGCCGCGTTGTAGCCCATGTGCCCGTGGGAATAGACGATCGAGTGCACCGGCGAGTCGGTGTGCTCGCGGAGGGTCTCGAACATGCCCGGGGCGTGGGGGTAGCCGCCGGCGTCGATGACCACCACACCGGCGTCGGTGTCGATGGCGAGCGAATTTCCCTGGCCCGGCAGCACCACCAAGCCGTCACCGATCACCTTCCCGGCCATCATCCCCGAGAGGATCCTGCGGTTCGCGCCCTCCTGGCTCATGGCCGCACCGCCCGCTTCGGGCGGCGGGCGAGTTTCTCGAGGGCAGGTTGGGCCAGCTTCACGAAGGTGCACGCCAGGCGGCGGGTGTCGCGGGGATCTATGAGGTCGACCACATCACCATCTTGGGCCGCCTTGAACGGTGAACGCATTCTCAGCAACCTCTCCTCGATGGCGGCGCGGTGGGCTTCGGGGTCGGGGGCATCAGCGATCTCGCGCCGGTAGGCCGCGGCCACGCCGCCCTCGATCGGGATACCGCCCCACTCCCCCGCCGGCCAGCCGAACCTCAGGTTGATGCCGTCGGGTAGGCCGATGCTGTTGGGCCCGTCAGCGGCCACGCCGTAGGACTTGCGCACATTGAACTCGACCTTGGGTACGTCTGCCTCGGCCGACGCTATGAGCGCCCGCACCCCTCGCCGCATGGTGGCCTTGCGCTCGGCCACCGAACCCAACATGAACCCCGGCATGTCGAGGAAGATCACCACCGGCAGGTTGAACGCATCGCACAGGTCCACGAAGTGGGCGTACTTGTCGGCTCCGTCCCCGTCCATGGCGCCGGCCAGCTTCATCGGGTCGCTGGAGAGGATGCCCACGCTGTAGCCGTCGAGGCGGGCGAACCCGGTGATCACCGCCCCGGCATAATGGCGGCGCATCTCGAAGAACCCGCCGTTGTCGACCACCAGCTCGATGAGGGCGCGGGCGTCGTAGCCCCGGCGTCGGTTCTCGGGGATGATGTGCAACAGTTCCTCGGGCCGGCGGTCGGGCGGATCGCCGGTTTCCACCCGGGGAGCCACATCTCCGGTGGTATTGGGCAGGTAGGACAGGAACTGCTTGATCTGGTTGAAGGCGTCCTCTTCGTCCTGCTTGGAGCTGTGACCCACCCCCTCGCGGAGCTGCACGTAGGGGATGCCGTACTGGAGGGCCAGGGGCTGGGCGAAGTCGTGGGGCATCTTCGACACATTGTGGGGGCTGCCACCGGAGATGGTGAAGTCATCGCCCCCGATGGCCACCGGACGACCGTCGAGCTCAGCCAAGCCCATTACGTAGCCACCCGGGGTGAAGTGAGTCAGGTTGCCCTGCTCGTCGTATTCGGTGCCACCCACCAGAGGCCCCATCTCGACGAAGGAACCCGGGTCGGCCATCTTCTCGATGCGTTCGCGCACCGTGTAGCGCCCGCCGGAGTGCTGACGCTCGACTCGCGCCGGGCCCCCCATCTCAGCAGCGAGACCCCGGAGATACTCGATCTCATCGATGGCAGCGGCCCACCCCATCCCCGGTTTCCAGCTCTCGCGGTTCGGGTCGACCGGCATTCTTCCCCCTCCGGCGGTGGCTTCCCGCTCTCGTCGCCAGATCGTAGTCAGCGGTGTCACTACACTCCCGGCCCGTGGAGCAGGAGGCCGTCCAGCAGATCATCGACGCCCGAGCCCGGGCCGCCTCCGGGTGTGCCACGGCCCGGCGGCGACTCGACGCTCTGCTCGATCCGGGGAGCTTCATCGAGTACGGCCCACTGGCCGGCCAAACCTCCGAGGTCGACGACGATGCACCCGCCGACGGTCTCGTGGGTGGTGTCGGCGAGCTGGGTGGCCGCACCATCTGCGCCGCCTCCTATGACCGCACCGTTCTCGACGGCACCCAGAGCGACCGCAACCAGCGCAAGCTGGCCAAGCTGATCTACCTGGCCAAGACCAACCGCTGGCCCCTGATCGTGTTCGTCGAGGGCGACGGCGCCCGCCGCGACGATCCCCTCCCGCCTCCCCCGATCGTCACCTACGCCCGGGCCCGGTGGGATGTCTACGACGGCCTGGCCGAGCTCTCGGGCTGGGTTCCGACGGTTGCGGTGATCACCGGTCAGAGCCTCGATGGCCACGTCGGGCTGGCGTTCCTGTGCGATGTCGTGATCGGGGTGAGAGGGGCCACCATCGGCAGCCTCACCGGAGACGAGCTCACCACGCGCCCGGTCGAGGAGTACGCCACGCGGGGCGATATCGAGGTGGTGGCCGATACCGAGGCCGACGCCATCGAGCTGGCCCGCCGCTACATCGGGTACTGGCACGACGACCCGACCGACGGCGAGAGTGCGGCCACCCACCGCGACATCGGATCGATCATCCCCGACAACCGTCGCCGGCCCTACGACATGGGCAAGATCGTCCATGCTTTCGCCGACGCCGACAGTGTCCTGGAGCTGGGGGCCGGCTGGGCCCCGTCGATGATCACCTGTCTCGCCCGGCTGGGCGGACGCAGTGTCGGCATCTTCGCCAACCAGCCGTTCAGCCCCACCGCGGGAGCAATCGACTCGGTGGCCGCTGACAAGGCCGCCCGCTTCGTGGAGCTGTGCGATGCCTACGAGCTCCCCCTCATCTCCTTCATCGACAACCCCGGCTACATGGTCGGCCCCGACGCGGAGCGCGACGGCATCGCCCGTCACCACGCCCGACCCCTCTCGGCCATCCATCACCGCACGGTGCCGTTGTATGCGGTGCAGCTACGCAAGGCCTACGGCCTGGGGCCCTACGCCATGTCCGGCTACGGGTCGTCGCGGAACATGCCCGAGCTTCGCCTGTCGTGGCCCTCGGTGGAATCAGGTGGCATGTCCCTCGAGGGTGCCGCCTACCTGGTGAAGCGCAAGGAGATACGGGCGGCGGAGACCCCTCAGCAGGCCCGGGCCATCCGCGACGAATACGCCGAG
>JAAEMS010000135.1 GCA_024225275.1 Actinomycetes bacterium | reverse complement strand
TTCGGGGACGCATCCAGAAGCGGCAATCGTAGAGATCGTCGGTGGGCAGTCAGGGATGTCATTCCTGCGAGGGGCCAGCGGATTCGTGCTCTCGAACCCCGCGCAAGTAGGTGGTGGGACATGCCGCTGAGCCCACTTCAGGACACCAAGCCGATACTGCATCTCACCGATGTCGGCGTAGACGTGCCAGGTCGCCCCGGCTTGATCGGTGATGTGCAGCTGAGTATCGCTCCGGGCGCTCGAATCGCTGTCATGGGGCCGTCTGGGTCTGGGAAGTCCACCCTTCTCGCTGTGATCGGAGGCCTGCTCGAGCCGACTGTTGGTCAGGTTCACCGTACGAAGCTTCAGCGCTCAGAGATTCTGTGGATCTCACAGCATGCGCTCACGCTTCCATTCCGGACAGTTGCCGAGAATGTGGCACTCGCTGCCCTACCGTTCGGCCACTCGTGGAAGGAAGCCTTGCGTCGCGCCGACGATGCTTGCCAGACCGTCGGCCTAGGTAGCGTCGCCGGCACCAAGACAAGGTCGGTTTCAGGCGGCGAGCGTCAACGGGTCGGTGTGGCACGAGCCTTGGTTGGCGATTTCAAGCTTGTCCTGGCAGACGAACCGACTGCGAGTCTCGATGAAGATCTCGTGCTGTGTGTCGCGGACGCGCTCAACCACCGCGTGGCGAGTCACGTCTCGGTCGTGACCGCAACCCATGACAGCCGTGTCGCTCAGCAAAGTCAACGAGTACTCTTGCTCAACCGCGGCGTCCTCCACGAACAATGATGAAATCGAAGGTCCTGGCCCGAACAAGCTTCGCACTCGGCGGCCAGAACCTCGAAAAGGGCTGGGTACGATCTTTCCCCCTGGTCCTACTACTCGGTGTTGCGGTTCTTGCCGGACTACACCTGGGGGCAGGAGGACTCGGAGCGCACTTGGCCAGTGAGGCACGACGAGTCGACGCTGGCTCCAATATTGTCGTTGGCCGAGCAGAGAGCGGGATCAATCGCGCATCGTGTGAACGGCTTGTCTTGTCATCCGGAGTCGTAGCATCCGGATCGATCGATCTTGTCGGTTCGACGTCCGTTCGCCCCGGGGTGGAGGTCCCCCGCGGGACTGCATCAGTTGGCATGATCGAACTCCTCAGCGCCCGGGCTGTCAACAGCCCGGCTGACGTTGAGTTCCTCGGTTCTGGACTCGCCGACCGTCTCAAGATTCCACAATCGAGCGATGCGTTCCCCGTGATTGCGGCTCGAGGGTCGCGCACTGAAGGAGTCTCCGGTTGGGCAATCGCAGTTGTCGCGCCCGAAGGCCTAGCTGACGAGTGTTGGGTCGAGGCCAGCGATGCAGCCTTTGGCACCATCGACGCCGTCGTATCGGCGGCACTGTACTTTCAGAGCCCCGATGTCATCATCAACGACGTGACATTCCAGGGCGGGCCTAGGGAATTCGACTCGAACCGTGCCGATGGTGCCACCATCGCGGTCTCCGCCGTTGCCGTTCTCTTCGTTGCATCGATGATCAGGCTCCGAAGGACCGATCTGGCGCTGTATCGGAGTCTGGGATTCCCGCCGACGGCAGCCTCAATTCCAATTGTCGTGGAAGTGCTGGGGAGCGTGCTCCTCACTAGCTCACTCGCGACGATTACCTGGTACGTCGTTGCGTTCGACGAGCCAATCTCACATCCCGTGTTGGCGGCGGCTGGATCGCTTCTTGCCGCAACCTTTACGATCTCTCTCGTGACCACAGCCTTGTTCATGTTGATCGCCAACCGCAACCGCAGCATCGTCGAGGTCGTCCGCGAAGGAGGTTGACCAAGAGGCACCAGCGCGGCAAGGGCCCGCAGCGGGTTTGATTGGTCGTTCAATGGTGTCGGGGCGGGTGTGAGGTCGCAGTGGCACTGTCGCGTTGATCGATCGGTGGGCGCGGGTCGGCCGGCTTGGTGTCGGGGTTCGGTCAGATCACGTCGGCGAGCTCATCGAAAGCGGCCGCCAGGCGTAGATGCTTGCGGTCGGCTTCGGCGCCGAGTTCGTAGTGACCGCGTCGAAGGATCTGGACGAACGCGTGACCGCGGATCACGATCGACGCGGTCCGATCGGTGCTCAGACCGCGCATTGGTTTCAGCCTGGCCTTGAGGCGGCCGTGGTCCCACTCGATCCTGTTGTTCGCGTATTGCTCGGTGTCGTGAAGTGCTTCTGGAATCAGCTCATCGACAACGCTCAGCAAGGGTGCGGCTAGATCGGTGGTGACCTCGACAGGGTCGCCCGTGGCCGGTCAACGCGGTTTCGAAGAAGTGTGTGGCGGCGGTGATGTTGCGCCGCTTGGAGACATAGATGTCGATGACCTGGCCGTGCTGGTCGACGGCGCGGTACACATAGCGCCACACACCCGCGACTCTGACGTAGGTTTCGTCGACGAACCATCGGTCACCCACCGCGTGACGACACGGGCGTGCTGCGTCGATCA
>JAAEMS010000134.1 GCA_024225275.1 Actinomycetes bacterium | reverse complement strand
CGGAACAGCAGGTCGAGGGTTTCGCGGATGGCGTAGGCGTGGGCGTAGGGCCCGAAGTAGCGGATGCCCCTGCGCTTGGCCCCCCTCATCACCATGGCCCGTGGCCATTCATCGCTGACCGTCACCGACAGGAACGGGTAGCTCTTGTCGTCGACCAGGCGGATGTTGAACCGGGGCCGGTGCTCCTTGATCAGGTTGAACTCGAGCATCAGGGCTTCGACGTCGTTGTCGACCTGGATCCACTCGACCGTCTCAGCGGTGGCCACCATCTGGGCAGTGCGAGGGTGCAGGCTGCTCTGGAAGTAGTTCGACAGGCGCGAGCGGATGCTCTTGGCCTTGCCGACATAGATCACCCGGCCGTGGGCGTCCTTGAACTGGTAGGAGCCGGGCGCGTCAGGGACGGTGCCGGCGGGGGGACGTTCGACCACCGCGCCAGTCTATGACCCCTCCCCTAGAGCTTCGCGACCATGGCGTAGACGGTGAAGATGACCAGCCCAGTGTCGACGATGGCGCCCATTGTGAACCGCTTGAGGACGGCCTGGAGGGTGGGGCCACCGCCCAGCTCGTGGGCGGTGATGGCGGCCCGGGAGGCGGGCGCGAAGAAGACCACGCCCATGACCCCACCGATGACGACGACCAGGAACCCGACGCTGACGAAGCCGTCGGAGAAGGTGTAAGGGCCCTCGATGACCAGGCAGATGCCCGTCACCATGATCAAGGCCCCGGCGATCGAGTAGTAGATCTTCGCCATCTGACCTGAAGCTCGGTGCCAGGCAATGGCTGCGGTGTGTTCAGCCCTCTCCATCATCGGCAGCACCATCATCTGGGTCAGATTGCCGCCCAACCAGGCGGCAACACCGACAATGTGCAACACGAGCAGGAAGGTTCGCATGGCGCCCAAGATAGGCCCGGCTTCGAGTCATGGGTCCAGCCGGACGATCTGGCCTCTCCCGCGCAGAGTTGGCTGCCCACCAGCTCAACGTCCTCCTGACAAGGAACTGAGCATCACCCGCTATACTTGGTGCCAACGTCGGCCGGGAATCCGGCGTCATATCTGGCATCGAGACCGACATCCCCGTGGGAGAGGCGACCCGGCTGTCCCCACCGGTCATATCGATGCCTCCAATATGCGGAGGTCACAACAGATGCTGCGCCTGCAGTCACCCCTACCCGACCGGTATTCCGACGCGACCGGGCTCGAGCTCGACCAATGGATCAAGGCCGCCAAGAACACTCTCGGCGATCGCCTGTTCATCCTCGGACACCACTACCAGCGCGACGATGTCATCCAGTGGGCCGACGCCCGCGGCGACTCTTTCCGGCTGTCGGTCCTCGCCCAGGACAACCCCGACGCCGACTACATCGTGTTCTGTGGTGTGCACTTCATGGCCGAATCGGCCGACATCCTCACTGCCGACCACCAGTCGGTCGTACTGCCCGACCTGAACGCCGGCTGCTCCATGGCCGACATGGCCGACATCGACGAGGTCGAAGAGGCATGGGATGCCCTGGCCACCGTGGTCGACATCGAACGGGTCATGCCCATCACCTATATGAACTCGGCCGCCAACCTGAAGGCGTTCGTGGGCCGCCACGGTGGTGCCGTCTGCACCTCCACCAACGCCCGCGCTGTCCTCGACTGGGCCCTCACCCCCGACCCCGAGACCGGCGAATCACGAGCCGACCAGGTCCTGTTCTTCCCCGATCAGCACCTGGGCCGCAACACCGGCTTCACCATGGGCTACGACGAGTCCGACATGCGGATCTGGGATCCCAGGATGGAGCGAGGCGGCCTGTCCGAGGCCGACTGCAAGGACGCCACCTTCCTGCTCTGGAAGGGCCACTGTTCGGTACATCAGCGGTTCCGCCCCGAACACATCGCGGCCTTCCGCCAGCAATACCCCGACGGCAAGATCGTGGCCCATCCGGAGTGTGCCCGCGATGTGTGCGAACTGGCCGATTCGGTGGGCAGCACCGACCACATCATCCGCTACGTCGAGGCCGCCCCCGAGGGCAGCGTCATCGGTGTGGCCACCGAAATCCACCTCGTCCAACGGCTCGACAAGGAGACCGATGGAGTGAAGGTCGTGTCCCTCGATCCCCTGATCTGTCCGTGCTCGACCATGAACCGCATCGACCGTCAGCACCTGGCCTGGGTGCTCGAGAACCTGGTCGACGGCAAGGTCGTCAACCAGATCACGGTCGAGCCTGCTGTCACCGCCGAGGCCAAACTCGCCCTCGATCTGATGCTACAGATCACCTGAGGGCGGTCGACCAACTACTGAACCCGACCTGCCGCCGAGCCAGTGCGGGCAGGACGGTATAGCTCACGGCGAGTGCGGTCAGTGTGGCGAACGATGCGCCCAGAGCCCCGAATGGGGGGATCAGGGCGAGGTTCAGCGCCACATTGGCCGCCACCCCGACCGCGCTGGCCAGAGCCACGACCTGGGGCCGACCCTGCATGAGCAGGAGGGAGGCGTCGGGGGCGAAGAACACCAGCACCAGGCTGGCGAAGAGCAGGACGGCGAAGGTCGATGGCCACGACCCATTCAGAAGAACCGCACCGACACCGCCCATGACCGCTGAGGCTCCGACGGCAAGCCCACGGACGGCCAGCAGGCGGGGTCGGACCTCGCCCACGGCCGCGCTGAGCGATGGCCGGTCGGTTGCAGCTGCGAACTGAGGGCCAATGACAACGAGGGCAGCACCCATCGGCCAGTATGAGATCTCGGCGATTCGTTGGATGACCGAGTAGGCGCTCACATCACCAGGACCGTCGAGCCACCCGAGCATGAGAAGATCGAGTCGCACCATGAGGATCTGTGATCCGGCGACCACCGATGACATGAGCGAAACCGCAGTCAGTGCCGCGGCTGACCCGGCGGGCGCTGGTCGGGTGGTGCGGTCGACCAGAACCGCAGTGAGCACCAGGACGACAGTCCGACCGATCATCACACCGGCCCCACCCCGGGTGCTGAGCGCGAGAAGGGCCAACAGCAAGGTCGTCTGAGGAGCGATCGCCTCCACCGCTGTCGACCACTGGGGCCTCATCTCCCCTCTCAGCTCGGAAGCCCGTAGCAGGAGGACGCAGAGAGAGACGACGCTGGCGAAGACCGTCACGACCACAGTGAACCGCCCGAACTCTGACCCCAGCATCAGGACCGCGACGATCGACCCGATCACGCCGGCGGCCACGCCGGCAGCCAACCCGGCTCTCCGAGCCCGGTTGGCAAGGTCCCGCTCGTCCCGCCCGATGTGCATCGTCACCGTGCGCCCATACCCGGCCCCAACCGGCAGCGCCGCGACCTGAACCACCGTCAAGTAGAGGATCAGATGACCGGCCCCCTCGTTGCCCAGGAGCACCACGGCGAGACCAACCGTGCCGAGACCCAGCACCTGCGAGACCGTGCGAAGAGCGAGCACGCCGCTCTCCCGGCTCCGGCCCAGCCTCCGTCCCGTCTCGAGCAGTGCGCGCACGGACACAGGCCGTTCAGACCAGGATCTGAGGATCGAGGGAGCCCGCGCTCAGTTCCAGGCCGTCCTCGAGCTGCCGACAGATACCTGCACCATCGCCCGAGAGCTCACCATGCTGGATCTGTAGGTCCGAGAGCCGGGCTGCGTCGAGATCGAACTGGCGGTGGTAGCCGTCGAACCAACGGCAACCGCGGGCTGGCCAGACGCGATCGAGGAGTTCAGCGCCACGCGTGGACTGGGCCGCGAGCCGTTCGACGGTCGAGGCTGTCGGCAGGTTGCGGGCATAGCGGGCTGCATACAGCGAGAAGGCCTGGTCTGTGTGCCGGCGGCCCGACAGCCAACACTCCCGCGCCGGGCGGTGCAGGGTGACCAACAGGGCGCCGGGCAACATCTCCCTCAGGGCGGGCAGGGCCAGGCACAGGCGATTGAACTGGAGAACAACTTTCGGCGTGGACGCCGAGGCCACCAGCCAGCTGATCCAGGCCTCCATGGCCTCACGGTCCACCGGGTCATCGAAGGTCGTGAAGCTGGCCGCCGCCGCTCTCTCCTGGATCGATCGAGCCTCGGCCCAGCCGCCGGGACTCCGATACTCGGCGAAGTAGTCGTCAGCGACCCCAAGGTGGGTCGGGTCGATCGGGCGAGGCTGGGCCACGAACTCCGGAAGCCGCTCGTGGAGAGGCTCGTAGTAGGCGGTGATGTCGTCGTGGCGCCGGAGCAGGCTCCACACCGCGGTACTGCCCGATCGAAATGGCGCAACGACGAGGATGAGATCCCGAGTCATGCTCGATGATCCTCCGCCCAGTCCATCAAGAGCGCGTCAGCGGCCGCGAGGTAGTGCTCGACAACGGAATCCCAGGAATGGGAGGCCAGAACCTCGGCCCGGAGCTGGGCGGCGACAGGCAGGCTCCCGGCCTGCACCTTCTCGATGGCCGCTGCCAGGAGCGCTGCTGATCCGTTACCGGGCCGGCGGTCGACCAGGTACCCCCAGCGGCCCTCGCGTACGACCTCCCGATAGCCACCCTCGTACAGGCCAACCACTGGTGTGCCGCACGCCAGCGACTCGACCATCGTCAGGCCGAAGGGCTCGACGCGACCGCAGAGCAGGGTGCACTGCGAACGGCTGTACTCCCGAGCGAGCTCGGCGTCGGTCAGGCCGGTGGCGAACGTGAGCTCGACGTCACCGTCGTGGGCCATGTCGAGCAGGCGGGCCCGGTCGGCGTCGGTACCGCGCGGATGCACCACCAACAGCCGGGGCCGCTGCGTCCGGGCCACGGCCGCAACGGCCTCGATCGCCAGCTCGTGCCCCTTCGAGGGGTCGAGGGCTCCGACTGCCACTACCTGGTTCTCGGTGTTGACCTCGACGGGGAAGAACACGCTCCCGTCGACTCCGAGCCGGATGACCTCGGCCTCGCGGCCGTATGCCCGCCAGATGTACTCGGCAGAGTGGGTCGAGTTGCACAGGATGCGGTCGGCGGCCCGGGTCTGCGCAATGTCGAAGGCTCGGATGCGGGCATCGAGGGCCGCCACCGGAAGCCGGGTCAGTCGTTCCTGAAGTCCGGTTCCCAAACCTCGGGGCCGGAGGTCGTATTCGAAGCCGGCCCGCCGCGGTTCCTGCACGAAATAGAGGGTGGGGGTGCGAAGCCGCCCCAGAACGCTGGGAGCCTGGGTGAACCGCTGATGATGGACGACGGCGTAGTCGAATCCACCGGCGTCGATGTCGGCGGCGATACGACGCTCGAGGCGGAGAACCTCCGGCAACACCGCGGTCCAGGCGTAGAGACGTGACGAACGGAAGGGGACGCGGCTGCGGTACCGGTGCACCCTCTGCTCAGGCCGGTCGGGAGTCGGGTTCGGGACCGGGTCGTTTCGACCCAGGTCGATGCGGAACAACTCGTAATCGATCCGGTCCCGGGTTCGCTCAACAAGAGCGTCGGCAACCCTGAGGGCGCCACCAGGCGGCAGCAGGTGATAGACCGCGACGCGGGGACGTCTCATGTTCCGCCCATCGGCTGGGCCGGATACGCGCTGAGGGGCCGGGTCGCGACTCTCGAAGCCAGATCGGCCAAGGGGGCAAAGCCGGACGCCAGTCCCGCCGCTACCGCTTCCGCGCTGTAGTGCTTCTTCACGTGCAGGCGCCCGCTCGAACCGAGTTGGGACGCCAGTTCGTGGTTGCCGAGGAGGTGGTCGATCTGGTCGGTGAAGTCGGCGGCCCCCCCGGCCACGATGACCGGGAAGGCATCGTCGAGGCCCGCCGCCACCGCGGCGCTCACGATCTGAGGCATCGCCACTGCGGCCGCTTCGAGCACCTTGTTCTGGATTCCAGCGGCCGAACGTAGCGGACTCACGGCGATCCGGGCTCGCCGAGCCAACGTAGCCACGTCCGGAAAGTCCTCCATCAACGTCCATCCCCTCCTGACAACGATCCGCTGGACGGTGGTTGTCGCCCGCCGTCCCGCGATCAGGACCCGCAGATCACGACGGGATTCGGTCGCCGAGTCGAGCCAGCGTATGGCTTCGATGTTGGGCTCGTAGGAGAGGGTTCCGAAGAACAGGAGATCGTGATCAGGGGAAACGCCCCGCTTTTCGTCGGGGACAACAGAGATCGTATTCGGCACCCACAAACCACCGAGAGCCTTGGCGTCAGCCCGCCCGGCCGCCGTTGAGAGGCCGGCGTACGAGGGGACGCGCCGCTCGACGCGTTGGTGGCTCCAGGCCAGGGCGTTGAAGATTGCGGCTTGGCCGGGCCCGGCAATCGCCGCCCGCTGCCGATAGCTCATGCTCAGACGGTCGACATAGTCGGCCACCACAGGCACCCCGAGCTCAGCGAGCCGGGGCTCGAAGGCTCGGGCGGTGATAGCCACGATCAGTCCGGGCCCCACCCCGGCGAGATCGGCCAGTAGCGAGCTGGGGTTCCAGGAGAGGGCTTCGGGCACCCGGGATCCGGTGATCAGAGATCCGACCCGACGCACCAGTTCGGCAGGCTGCCAGGGGTGATCCCCGAAGGCAATCGGTGCCACATCGAGTCCGAGGGCGCGACCGATCTCGATCCAGGAGTCGACCCTGCGTTCTTCGCCCCCCGAGCCCCGACCGGAATGCACGACGGCGACGGCGGCCATCACCCGCCTCCATCACTGCTCGCGCCGAAAAGGCGCGATCCGGCTGTAGCCAGCGCCCGGGCGGGCAGCCACGACCATCCTGGCTGGCGGGCGGCGAACACCGAGGCGGAGTCCCACTGGATTCGACGGGTCCGCCGACGCGCCGCGCGATCGGGCGATGACCCTCCCACTGCATGTACCCCGGGAGGACCGGAGACGTTACGGACCCGCAGCTCCGGAAACCGGTCAGCCAGCCGCTGAGACAGGTCGGCGTCCTCGAAATAGAGGAAGAAGTCTGGGTCAAAACCTTCAACAGCCCGCAGGCGGTCGGTATCGACCGAGAAAAGGGCACCTCCGACCCAAGCACCGGCCAGACGACGTTCGTCGAAGTCATTCCCGGCGCGTTCGAGATTCCGGCCCCATCGCGTCCGTGCCAGAAGCCACGCCCTCACCGGCGACCCGCGGCCGATGAGCCGCCCCGCCCGAAGGGTGGTCAACAGGAATGTGACAGGCGAGTAGTTGGGGACGAGCACGGGAGTGGGCTCGCCCTCGAGATCGACCAGGGGCACGGTTACGACCACGCCAGATGGGGCGGAGGCGAGGGCCTCGAAGTGGCGGCGCTCCAGCTTCAGGTCAGGATTGGCGACGATGGTGCGCTCGGTCCGGACCTGGCCGAGAGCAAGGTTGACCGCCCTCCCATATCCAAGGTTCTCACCCGGGTGGAGATGGGTCACCGCGGGATGATCGACCGACTCCGGGGCCAAACTGCCGTCATTGTGGACGACAATGACCGCCGCCCGGTCGGGCACCCACCCGAGGTCGAGCTCAGGGGTCCGGTAGGCGACGATGATCACCGTCGCCGTCATCGACCCTGGCCTCCGACCATGACTCGGGCAGTGCGCGCGAGAATCCGCAGATCGAGGCGCAGGCTCTGATGGCGGAGGTAGAAGAATTCGTACTGGAGCTTCTCCAGGGCCCCGGCATCGGAACCGCCATAGCCGTACTTGACCTGCGCCCAGCCCGTCAGGCCCGGCCGCACCAGGTGACGCAGGTGGTAGAAGGGCAGCTTCTCGTTGAGCTCGGTCACGTACTGGGCCTGTTCCGGCCTCGGTCCGACAACCGACAGGTCACCCCTCAGCACATTGAGGAACTGGGGCAGCTCGTCCAGGTGGGAACGGCGAAGGAGGTTCCCGAATCGGGTGATCCGGTTGTCATCCTCCTCCGTCCAGGTGGAATCACAGTCCGGGGCATCGGTCATCGTGCGGAATTTGTAGATCCGGAACGGGCGTCCCTGGCGTCCGATCCGGTCCTGCACGTAGAACAACGAGCCCCGGTTGGCGAAGGGATTCACCAGCGCCACGACCGGGATGAGCAGGCCCAATACCGCAAGGCCCGGTAGCACTACGAGGAGGTCAAGTGCCCGCTTCAGCCGCCCGTACCGCGCCCGGTGGACCTCGCCGATGTCGAACATCAGCGACAGCCGCTCGAGGTCTTCAGCCGGGATGCGGCCCAACCACTCCTCGCTGAACAGGGCAACGGACCTGACTCTCAGACCACGCTCGTGCAGGCTGGCGGCCTGGGCCACGACGGTCGGATCGGAATAGGCAACGGGGTCGAGAACCAGCACGGTTGCCTCGGTGTCCTCGACCAGGCGGGCCAGGGTCCCCGAGGCTCCGGTCGGCGCAAGATCCTCGACTCCGAGCCGGCCGACCACCATGGCGGGGCGTTCAGGATGCCGACTCAGCTCGTCCTGCAGGATCAGCTCCTGTCCGGGAGGGCCAACCACGACCACTCGATCTCGACGCTGGGCCGCCGCCCTCGAGTCGTCGGCCACCCAACTGGTGAGTGCGTACCACGGGATGAGGGCGATGACCGATCCGAACATGACGGATCGGGGCAGAAGGCTCGCCCCCACGACCAGCTGTATCAGCGACATGATCATCGCAGCCGACCCGGCGGCCATGATCGGGATGATGAGGCTGCGGCCCGACAGGTCGGGGATTCCGAGCGCGTAGGCGGAAACCGCAAGAATGGCCATCCACAGCAGGGTCGGCCCGAAACGGTCACTCGCGGTCAGGTCGTAGGCATGCGCCAATGCATGGGCCTTGGCCAGTACCGACACCAGCCCAACAACGCCTGTGAGCATCAGCACGCGACCGGTCACCATCGAACCTGCCTCGAGGCCACGAGCTCCATACGCCCTAGATCGGCGACCGGCCCGCTGACCTTAGATCGAGCGTCGCCCCTCGTTCGACCTAGGCGCTGAACCGCAGCACGACAATCCAGCTGTAACGCCTGAGAGCCGGCACCGAACGGAAGATCCACTGGTCCAGGGCATTGACCCGCGGCACGGCCCGACGGCCAAGCAAGGTGCCGCTGAGCGGAGCCGTCGCCAGCGAGAACAGTGCGTGGTGGCTGACGTCGACCGAAGTGAAATATCGCCTGGCCCGGTCGATGTCGCCCATCAGCAAGGGGTGTTCGTCGTCCGTCCGCAGGTTGGGGGTGGCCCGGCGGTAGGCATTGATCAGCGGATTGTGTCCGAGTGGCTCGACAAAGACCGCCTGGCCGCCCGGCCGGAGCACCCGCCGCACCTCTGCGAAGGCCCGGTCGAGGTCGAGGTGATGCAGAATCCCGCTACCGCAGACAACATCGAAGAAGCCATCGCCGAACGCCAACTCCTCGGCGTTCATCTGGATGAACCGCGATCCGTCATCGTCAGCATCGGACTGAGCCTGGGCAACCGCCACCCCGGATAGGTCGATACCCACCACGCGGGCGCCACGGGCCGCCAGGGCCGGGGCGGCGCTTCCCGTACCGCAGCCGTACTCGAGCACCCGGGTCCCGGGCTCGACCTCGAGAGCGCGGTGATAGTCCTCGTCGGAGGAACCGGCCGCCACGTAGTACTTGTCGGTCGCCGCGCGGGTCTCCTCGGAGAACCGGTCGTCGTGGAAGGCCCGCTCGCGTTCGAGACGATCGACGACAAGGTCACGAGACATGGCGATCCCGTCGGCCGATGATCTGGGGTTGTGAGCCGGTTCAGCCGCCGCCGGTGAGAATGCCCTTGAGGAACTGGCCGGTGTAGCTCTCGGGCGTTTTGGCCACTAGCTCGGGCGGGCCCTCGACGATGACGGTTCCGCCTCCCCTGCCCCCTTCGGGCCCCAGATCGATGATCCAGTCGGCGGTCTTGATGACATCGAGGTTGTGCTCGATGACCAGGACCGAGTTGCCCTGCTCGACCAGGCGGTTGAGCACGGTGAGGAGCTTGCGTACGTCCTCGAAGTGGAGGCCGGTGGTGGGCTCGTCGAGGATGTAGATCGTGTGGCCGGTGGACCGCTTGGCCAACTCGGTGGCCAGCTTGACCCGCTGGGCCTCGCCGCCCGACAGGGTGGGCGCCGGCTGGCCGAGCCGCACATAGCCCAGGCCGACATCGACCAGGGTCTGCATGTAGCGGGCGATGTTGGGCTGGTTGCCGAAGAACTCGAGGGCTTCCTCGATCGGGAGGTCGAGCACCTCGGAGATGTTCAGACCCTTGAACCGGATGTCGAGGGTGTCGCGGTTGTACCGCTTCCCCTTGCATACCTCGCACGGCACGTACACGTCGGGCAGGAAATGCATCTCGATCTTGATCGTGCCGTCACCCGCACACGCCTCGCAGCGGCCTCCCTTGACGTTGAAGGAGAACCGGCCCGGCATGTAGCCCCGGACCTTGGCCTCCTGGGTCTGGGCGAACAGCTTGCGGACATGGTCGAAGACACCCGTGTACGTGGCCGGGTTCGAGCGCGGGGTGCGGCCGATGGGCGACTGGTCGATGTTGATGACCTTGTCGAGGTACTCGAGGCCGTCGACGGCGGTGTGCCGACCGGGAGGCAGCTTGGAGCGGTAGATCTTCTGCATCAGCGACCGCAAGAGGATCTCGTTGACCAGGGTGGACTTACCCGACCCCGAGACGCCGGTGACCGCGGTGAACACACCGAGAGGAAACTCGACATCGATGTTCTGGAGGTTGTTCTGGCGGGCGCCCCGGACCGTGAGCCATTCATCGGCGGGCTTGCGCCGGAGCTCGGGCACCGGGATGCTCCGCTTGCCGCTGAGGTACTGGCCGGTGATCGACCGGCGGCTTTTGAGCAGCTTGGCCACCGTCCCGGCATACACGACCTCGCCGCCGTGCTCGCCCGCCCCCGGTCCGATGTCGACCACATAGTCGGCCTCGCGCACGGTCTCCTCGTCGTGTTCGACGACAAGCACGGTGTTGCCCAGGTCGCGCAACCGGATGAGGGTGTCGATGAGGCGCCGGTTGTCGCGCTGGTGCAGCCCGATCGAGGGCTCGTCGAGGACGTACAGGACCCCGACGAGACCGGAGCCGATCTGGGAGGCGAGGCGGATGCGCTGGGCTTCGCCACCCGCCAGCGTGGCCGCCGACCGCGACAGGCTGAGGTAGTCGAGGCCGACATCGACCAGGAACTTCATCCGGGCGTTGATCTCCTTGACCACCTGTTCGGCGATCAGGGCGTCGCGTTCGTGGAGATCGAGGCCGAGCAGAACCTCGGCGGCCTCGCCGATCGGCATCTCGCCGATGTCGTGGATGTTGTGGCCGTCGATGGTGACCGCGAGCGACAGGGGCTTGAGCCGGGCACCACCGCAGTGAGGGCACGCGACCTCGCGCATGTAGCCCTCGATCTGCTCGCGCTGTGAGTCGGACTCAGAGTCGGTGTGCCGGCGGCTCAGGTAGGGAATGACCCCTTCGAACTTGGCGTGGTACGAGCGGGTGCGACCGAACCGGTTCTTGTAGCGGACGTGCACCTTGCCAGCCCCGGTGCCGTGCAGAAGCAGCTTCTGCTGCTTCTTGGGGAGCGTGCCCCACTCGGCGTCCATGGGGATCGCGTGCTCTTCGGCCACCGCGGCGACGAGCCGCGAGTAGTAGCGGGAGTGACCCCCCGACCAGGGGGCGATGGCGCCGTCGGCGAGGCTGGCCTCGGGGTTGGGGACGACCAGCTCGGGGTCGACCTCGAACACCATGCCGAGCCCGTCGCAGTGGGTACAGGCGCCGTACGGCGAGTTGAACGAGAAGTTCCGAGGTGCCAGCTCTTCGAAGGACTTGCCGTCGGATGGGCGCGACAGGTGCTGGCTGAACACGATGGTCTCGGCCTCGCCCTCGCCGTCGCGGGGGACGAGCTGGATCTCGGCGATGCCCTCGGCCAGGCGCAGGGCGGTCTCGAGCGAGTCGGTGAGCCGGCGCTCGATGCCCTCGCGCCGCACCAGGCGGTCGACCACGACCTGGATGGTGTGCTGCTCGTACCGGGCCAGATCGACGTCGTCGGTGAGCTCGTGGAGATCGCCGTCGACGATGGCCCGGGCGAAGCCCTCGGCCGCCAGATCCTTCAGCAGGGTGTCGTAGGTGCCCTTACGACCGCGCACCACCGGGGCGAGCACCTGGAAGCGGGTGCCTTCGGGCAGTTCGAGCACCCGGTCGACGATCTGCTGGGGTGTCTGGCGCACCAGCCGCTCGCCGGTCTCGGGGTCGTGGGGAACACCGATGCGGGCGTACAGGAGCCGCAGGTAGTCGTAGACCTCGGTGATCGTACCGACGGTGGAACGGGGGTTACGCGACGCACTCTTCTGATCGATCGAGATCGCGGGCGACAGCCCCTCGATGAAGTCGACATCGGGCTTGTCCATCTGGCCCAGGAACTGGCGGGCATAAGCCGAGAGGGACTCGACGTAGCGCCTCTGCCCCTCGGCATAAATGGTGTCGAAAGCGAGCGATGATTTCCCCGACCCGGACAGGCCCGTGAACACGATGAGCTTGTCTCGGGGAAGGTCGAGATCGACGTCTTTGAGATTGTGTTCGCGAGCACCGCGAACGAGCATCCGATCAGCCACGGCCGGATCCTACCGGGACAATGCCAACCGAACACTTGTTTGGTCGCGGGTCAGGAGTCGGACTCGAGAACGAGCAGCCGGGTGCTCCCGGTGTCACCGTCCACAACCCAGCCCCTGGGCAGCTCGGACTCGCGGAATCCCTGCACGGCGACCCGCCGCACACCGGCCTCCTCGAGACGCTGCAGCAGGACGCCCAACTCGCCGGGCCCAGCCAGCAGCCAGCGGGCGTCTTCGGAACCCCAGGCCAGGCGGGGTAGGGCCCGTTGACCGGTCACGTAGACGTCGGCGGGGAAGGCCGTCGCGTCGAGTCTGATCGATTCGTGGGTGCCGCGGAGACGCTCGGTGAGTGCCAAACCGGTCGCAGTAGGCAGCACGATGACCGCGGCGATGACCACCAGTCCTGCGCCCCGAACCAGGGTGGGTCCGAGGGCGCCAACCGCCAGTACCGCGATTCCGACGGTGACCGGGGACAGGAAGCGGGCACCCCACTCGACTCCCCCACCCACCGGATCCTGGCTGGCCAGAACCAGCAGCACGTAGCCACCGATGACCCCGGCCAAGACCCGGTTGGTCTGCAGGCTCGCTCCCCGCAGTCCGAGCAGAGCGGCCACCGCCAAGGGCCAGGCCACAAGGAGGCCCGGAGCGGGCTCGGCGCTCCCCGTGACAGATCGGAGGCAGTACACAACGGCCAGCCCCACAACAACCGCGAGCGCGGTCGGGCCAGCCCAGCGGCGCTCGATCAGAACGATGAGCGCCACCCCGACCACCCCGAGCAGGAGTAGCGCCCCGGACCGGCCGAGGTCGGGCTCGAGAAAGAGCTCCAGCGCAGCCCGGACGCGACCGTCGATCCACGAACCTCCGGTCCGGGGCGCCAGGTCGCCGGCCAGAGGGTCGCCGACGATCCTCGCGACCCAGGCCCTCTCGACAACCACGGCGACGGCAACTGGAGCCGCGACCACGACAGCCATGCGGGCACGCGCGGCGAGATTGCCGGCAACCGACGAGACCGAGGCGAACGTGACCACCGCAGCGAACAACAGGCCCTCAGAGCGAAGGACAACTCCGACCGCGAGCGCCAGGCCGAGAACGAAAGGCCAGGGTCGGGCGAATCGGCCACCCGTGATTCGGTTGAGGGCCAGGAGGGCCACACCCCCCAGAGCGGCGCTGGGCGCGTGAGCCCAGAGAGAGAACCCATTGATCAACACCGGACTGAAGGCGACCGCCCAGAAGGCGATCGGCTCACGCCCCGGAGCCCGGATTCGCGCGAGATACCAAGCGACCGCGGCAGCCGCGACCACCGAAACCAGCGGGATCACATGGAGCCCCGTCGGCCCGCCCCAGCGATGGAAAGGAGACAACAGCAACGGCCACCCGGGGTGGCGGGCGTAGGGGTACACCCCGTCACTGCTGCTCGTCGCGTTGAGCCAGGGCGAGTGCACGCCGTCGCCCCCGGCCAGGGTGGATGGAACGGCCCAGCCGTCGCCATCGATCAGGGCCTGAGACTGGCCGGCGTACGCCCCATCGTCGGATGTCCACGAGTCGTCAAGATCGAGAACGAGGCTGAGGACCACCAGTAGCAGCACCAGCGCGCCCACATGGTTCCGGATCCGAGGAACCGGAGCGGCACCGACTGGCTCACTCACCGGTGGGGAGGGCGCCAGCGTCGTCATGACCCCACGACCATGAGCTCCCAGCCCCCGCCGGCCGTTTCCCCGAGCCTTTCGACCCGTCCGCCAACCAGACGGGAGACCGCGTCGTCCTCCGGCAGGGCGAGGAGTACCCACTGCTCGACCCCGCTGGCCGCCAATCGGGCCTGCACCTCGGCGAGATCGGACGTCGGGACCCGCAGCCATCGGGTGCGATCAGCATCGGCCCATGCCAGCCGTCCGATCTGGTCGGTGGTGGTGATCAGCACGGGCTCGCCGCCGTCGCCGGGGTCGACACCCGCCACGAGGGCTTCGGTATCCGCGACCACCTGGTCGTTCACCTGGTGAACCGCCCTCAACGCCCCGATCGCGAGCAAGGACCACACCGCCAGCACACCAACGGATAGCACCCGGATGCGGTGGGGTACGGCCCACTTCTCGAAGGCCCCCCGAACCGATCCGACCAACACCGGGGTGAGGATCGGGATGGCCACCGCGAAATAGCGCCACCCCCACTCGCCCGAACCGCCCTGGGGCCACTGGGTGGCGAGCAGTCCCAGTGCGAACAGCACCGACGTGCTCACGGCCAGAACGGTTGGTTCGGACTCGAGCTGCCGCCGTTGGAAGAGCATCAGCCCGACCGGGAGTAGGGGGAACGCAAGCAGGATGCCAGGGATCGGCGAGAGAGCTCCTCCGGCGATCCGGAGGCCGAGCGCGATACCCGCCAGCGCCAGGACCAGCTGCATCTGATCGTCGGTCCTGCGGCCGAGGCGGAGCTGGAGTGCGGCCCCGACAACCAGCACGGTGGCGAGAACGGCGAGCCCCTCGGAGGCCGTTCCCAGGTACCCGGGCTGCAGCCACGTGGTGACGAAGCCTTCGATCCTGCCCTGCAACCAGCCGAGTTCGCCCGAGGTTGGGACATTCGCGGCCACGGGGCCGGATCCCAGGATCCAACCAGTGAGCACACCATCAGCCCAAAGCCCGAAAGCACCTCCGAGCCCGAGCAGGCCGGCAGTGGCCGCAGCTCGCCCCACGGTCTCCCGGCGCGAGGAGATCACCACCGATACGGCCAGGGCCAGAATGAGGATCAGGAACTCGCTGCGAAGCAGGGGCCCGACGACCGCGGGAGGAACCACCAACCAGATGGTCGACCACCGCGTGGACCCTCTCGCTCTCAGTCCCGCGAGAAACAAGGCTGCGGCCACCGCCGCCGCCAGCGAGTGGGCGAGCGCCAAGTAGGCGTCGAACAGCAGCGGGCTCCCCACACCGACCACCCAGAGGGTGGCGACAGCAATGTCGTCGCGAATGCGCCGGGCGGTCAGAGCGGCGAGAACGGCTGCCGCAGTGGTTCCGAACACGCTGAGGAGATAGACCCCGGTGCGGCCCTGGACGGCGTAGCCCGCGGCCTGAAGGGCTGAGAAGACCGGGTGTTTGACTAGTGGGGCCGGCCCCCCCTCGGTGGCGGTCGCGTAGATGACCGGGAACCACTGGCCCTCCGGATCGACCTCGGGAAAGGCGGGTTCTCCAGCCCACCCACCGTGTTCGACGATGGTGCGGGCCTGAGCAATTCCGGCGGCCTCGTCGGACATGAACACGCTTCCCGGGCCGACGATCGCCAGCCCGGCTACGAGGACGAACGCGAGCATGAGGGCGTGGTGGCGAAGACCGAGCTCGATGGGGAACCACTCGGGGGCGCCGCCCTGGGGCGCGCCAACCGGTGAAGAACGGGGTGAGGACACCCGTTCGGGACTGGCCAGTGGCATGCTCTGCTATCGGCGGCGAAGCCCCCGACTGAAGCCGGCACCGGGGTCAGCTCACCTCGCGGAGCTCCCGCTTGAGGTCCTTGATCTCGTCGCGCAACCGGGCCGCGTACTCGAAACGCAGATCGGTGGATGCCTCGTGCATCTCCTCTTCGAGGGTCTGGATGAGTCGGACCAGTTCCTCGTGGGGCAGCTCGGCCAGATCGGTGCGCTGCTCCCCGGGCCGACGCTTGCGCTGCTCGCCCCTCGGAATGGGAGCGCTGGCCTCGGCCCCCCTCAACTGGGCCAGGATGTCAGTGACCGCCTTGCGGATGGTCTGGGGGTCGATGCCGTGCTCGAGATTGTGAGCCTGCTGGAGGCCGCGGCGGCGATTGGTCTCGCTGAGGGCCCGCTGCATCGAGTTGGTGATCTTGTCGGCGTACATGACGACCCGGCCATCGACGTTTCGGGCGGCGCGACCGATGGTCTGGATGAGTGAGGTCTCGGACCGGAGGAAGCCTTCCTTGTCGGCGTCGAGGATGGCCACCAACTGGACCTCGGGTAGATCGAGACCCTCGCGGAGCAGATTGATGCCCACCAGGACGTCGAACTCGCCGAGGCGGAGGTCGCGCAGGATCTCGATGCGCTGGATGGTGTCGACCTCACTGTGCAGGTAGCGGACCCGGACGCCCAGCTCGAGGAGGTAGTCGGTGAGGTCCTCGGCCATCTTCTTGGTGAGGGTGGTGACCAACACCCGCCCCTCGGCGCCCACGGTCTCGTTGATCGACGTCATCAGGTCGTCGATCTGACCCTTGGTGGGTCGGATCTGGACCTCGGGATCGACCAGGCCGGTGGGACGGATGATCTGCTCGACGATCCGCGACGACTGCTCGACCTCCCACGGGCCGGGCGTAGCCGACAGGAACACGCACTGATTGACCTTCTCGTACCACTCATCGAAGCGGAGGGGCCGGTTGTCGGCCGCCGACGGGAGCCGGAACCCGTGGTCGACCAGAGTGACCTTGCGGGAACGGTCGCCCTCGTACTGGCCGTGGAGCTGGGGTACCGCCACATGGGACTCGTCGAGCACCATGAGGAAGTCGTCGGGGAAGAAGTCGACCAGGGTATTCGGGGTCTCCCCCGGGGCCCGGCCATCGATCGGTGCCGAGTAGTTCTCGATGCCCGAGCAGAAGCCGACCTCCTGAATCATCTCGAGGTCGTATTCGGTGCGCATGCGCAACCGCTGGGCCTCGAGCAGCTTGCCCTCCTTCTCGAATTGGGCGAGCCGCTCCTGGAGCTCTTTCTCGATACGCACCACGGCCTTCTGCATCCGTTCGTCGCTGGCCACATAGTGGGACGCAGGGAACACAACCAGCTCGGAGAGCTCGCCGAGGCGTTCGCCGGTGAGGGGATCGACGGTGGTGATCTGCTCGACATCGTCGCCGAAGAACTCGACCCGGACTGCGAACTCCTCGTAGGCGGGATGGATCTCGAGGGTGTCGCCCCGCACCCGGAACTTGCCGCGGGTGAGATTCATGTCGTTGCGCTCGTACTGCATGTCGACCAGCCGGCGCAGGATCTCGCGCTGGTCGTACTCGCGGCCCCGCTGGACGATCAGAAGCTTGTTGCGGTACTCCTCGGGCGAACCCAGGCCGTAGATGCACGACACCGAGGCCACGACGATGACGTCGCGGCGGGTCAGCAGGGCCGAGGTGGTGGAATGGCGGAGCCGGTCGATCTCGTCGTTGACCGACGAGTCCTTCTCGATGTACGTGTCGCTCGAGGGGATGTAGGCCTCGGGCTGGTAGTAGTCGTAGTAGCTGACGAAGTACTCGACCCGGTTGTCGGGGAAGAACTCGCGGAACTCGTTGGCCAGCTGGGCGGCCAGCGACTTGTTGGGGGCCAGCACGAGCGTGGGCTTCTGGACCTGTTCGATGACCCACCCGATGGTGGCGCTCTTGCCGCTGCCGGTGATACCGAGCAGGGTCTGGAACCGTTCGCCAGCCTCGATGCCCTCGGTGAGCCCGGCGATGGCTTTCGGCTGATCGCCCGCGGGCTCGAAGTCGGAGACCATGCGGAACTTCGGCTCGGTACGTAGATCAGCCATCCCCCCAACCTACCGAGCCGGTGTGACAGTGGCCTTCACAACAACAAACGCCCACCGGCGTACCGGTGGGCGTTTGCGAGCACTTGGTGATCTGGAGGTGAGCGCAGAGCGACTCAGGGTGGAGTGCCACCGCCGGCTATCACGATCGAGTCAGCAGAGCCCTCGACCAATCCGCCGGTTTCGTCGCCGAACAGCGACAGGGCGCTCATACACACAACGGCGATGAGACCTATCAGCATGGTGTGTTCGACGAGGGTGGCGCCACGTTCACCCCAGACCCGGACAATGCCCTCGGAACGCTCGACATCGTTGTCGATTGCTGAGGTTTCGTTCGTAGTCATGGGTTGGCCTCCTTCGCTGGTCAGACCGCCGTAATGCGAAACGGAGGTGGTCCCGAGACCGGGACCACCTCCGCCTCAAAGCGATCCGATCAGCGCTTGATCAGCTGCCGACGGTGGTAGCGATGCTGTCGAACTTGGTCGAAGCGTTCGAGCCAAGCAGCGAGACAGCCGCAATACACACAACGGCGATCAGGGCGACGAGAAGGGCGTACTCCACGAGGGAGGCGCCACGGTCGTCTTCGATGTTGAAGCGGGCCTGGGCCCAAGCGGTAAGGAATTCGTAGGTCATCATGATTGGAAGGGCTCCCGTATTCTTACTCCTCATGACCGGACGGATTGCCGGCCACGTGACGTGATGTCACAAGATCTTTCGACGAGCACCCCACCAGTCTTGATAGTCCGTTCGGATCAAAGACTCGGGGCCGCCTCCAAGATCGCCTAATGCAGGCTCACGATGCCCATGCGGACGGCCCTCAGGACGGCCTGAGTGCGGTCGCGGGCGTCGAGCTTCTGGTAGATCGACGCCAGGTGGTTCTTGACCGTCTTCTGCGAGATGTAGAGGCGTTCGGCGACCTCGGGGGTCGAACAGCCGTCCGCGATCAGCTGGAGGACCTCCTCCTCGCGGCGGGTGATGATCCGCTCCTCCTCGTGCACCGGCTGGTCCAGGCGACGGACCTCCTGGAGCATCGAGGCGGCCAGCTGGGGCGACAGGGCGGTCTCGCCGTTGGCGGCCATACGGACGGCGTCAGCGATCTCCTCGGTCGAGCAGTCCTTCACCAGGTAGCCAGAGGCTCCGGCCCTCACGGCGTCCGCGAGGACGTCCTGGTCGGCGTGCATGGTCAGCATCACCACCCGAACATGGGGAAGGGCAGAGCGCACCCGCCGGGTGGCCTCGACCCCGTCCAGACCCGGCATGGTGACGTCCATGAGGATCACCTCGGGTTGGAGACGGGCGGCCATCTCCACCGCTTCGGCTCCGTCGCAGGCCTCCCCCACCACATCGAAGCCCTGTTCGAGCATCGAGCGGCGGAGGCCCTCGCGGAGCATCCGGTGGTCGTCGGCCAACATGAGCCGGATGGGGGGTCGCCCCTGATCCTGGCCGTCGTCGTTCATGCCTGAGCGAGGTAGCACCGTACTCTGGTCCCTTCTCCTGGGGCGGAAATGATGTCGAGCGTTGCCCCGATACTTGATGCCCGTTCCCGCATGCCGAGAATCCCGTAGGAATCCAGGCGTCCGGCTCGACCGGGCGGAAATCCCTTACCGTTGTCGGCCACCTCGAGGGCGGCCGCCTTGCCGTTCGATCGCCACAGAATCCGGACCTTGGTGGCCTCGGCATGACGCTCCACGTTCGTGAGCGCTTCCTGGGCGATTCGCCACATCTCCCGTTCCTGAAGGATCGGGAGGCGTTCTTCCCCTTGATCGACCCGGAGGGTGATCTCGAGCCTGCTGCGCTGCCTGACCCGCTCGACGTACTCGTCGAGGGTGGCGACGATCGTCTTGGCATCGGACACATCGGTCCGGAGGTCATAGAGGGTGTCGCGCACCTCGGAGATGACCCCGCGCACGTCGGCCCGGAGCTGATCGAGGTTGGCGCCGATTTCCTCACCCCGTTGCTCCTTCGAGACGAGGCGGTCGAGCTCGATGGCGAGATAGGCCAGCGACTGGCCGATCCGGTCGTGGAGGTCCCGGGCGATCCGGGTCCGCTCCTCGTCAGCGCCAACGGTGCGGAGCCGCTGGAACCAGCGGGCATTGTCGATGGCCAGAGCCACAGGCTCGACGAAGCCGGCGAACAACTCCATGTCCCGGGCCCCGTAGCGGCGACTCTCGGTGTGCTCCACGGCCACCAGGCCGATGAGCGAGCCGCGGGCCATCAAGGGGGCGTAGAGCCCGGACACCATGCTGGGTGCCAGACCTCCCCCACCCTTCTTGGCCAGGAGGTTCTCCCGCATGACCGGCCGGGCCGACTCCACCGCGGACTGGACGGGCAGGGGCAGCTCGTCGGCCCCGTAAGCTCCGGGGATGCGATTGCCCTGTTGGCGAACCACCTGCCAGCTCGAATCGGTTTCGTCGACCATCAGGATGGCCGCCATCTCGAAATCGAGCAGGCCCCGCAGCCGGAGGATGGTCGAGTCCAGGACGTCGTCGTAGTCGAGCGAGGCCGGGAGAGTCTGGGCGATCCGGTGCAACGAGAACAACAGGGCGTTGGCGTCGGCCAACCGGTCGAGGCGCTCGATGGCCAGGCTCTGCTGAAGATCGGCCTCGCCACTGATGCGCCGGGCGTAGCCGGCCACGACGGCCACCAGGAGAAGAACGGTTGACCACTGGGCGGCCAGCGCGAGATCAGCGACTTCGTAGTCGGCCCGGGCGTAGTCGGGAATCGACACGGCGAGGGCCGACACAATTCCGATGCGGAGGGAGAAGGCGAAGCCACGGGCAAAACCGGCCACCATGATCGCGGTGACAAGGCTGCCCACCAGGGGCGAATCCCAGTAGCCGGTTCCGACGACAGCCAGCACATGAATGCCGACCTCGATCAGCACCCTGAGGAGGCTGCGGGTGTCGCCTACGTATCGAACCGGGTTCACGGTGCGCAGCACGGTGTAGGCCGCGATCACGAAGAACCAGAAGACGGTGAGTATCTCGAGCGTCGCGATCGAGGGGACCGTCAGAGCAGCCGATACAACGGTCGTACCCCAACGGATCGACAGGATCGCCGGGCCGAAGGGCTTGAGCCGGTCGACCTGTTCGAACAGCTTGACCGTGTCGAGCGACTCATCGTCGTCACGCATTCCGCCGGCACCACGCAGGCGGGCCGTCTGGTCCTGGATGTTCTCCACCACGCGCGGCAGAAGACGCCGGGGCGGTTCTTCGAGGCGGGGCTCCTGATCGAGCATGGAGAGGCTGTTCATAAGAATCATCGGGTCCGCCACTGGGGACGTCCTGCAATTCCCTGATCGGTTGGGACCAGGGACACTTGAGCCCTACGGACTATTACGTTGCCCTTGCCGACCCACGTCAGCCGCGAGACCGCCCACCTCGGTGGTTCCCTGGTCCTACCAGCGCGCCCGGGGTCTGGGGGCGCGATAGGGTGCCCGGCCGTGAGATACGTGGCTTTGACCGGGGGAATCGGTAGCGGAAAGTCGACGGTTTCGGCGCGGCTGGCCGAACTGGAGGCGGCGATCATCGATGCCGACGGCGTCGCCCGAGACCTGCAGAAGCCTGGAGGGGCGGCCTTCGAAGCCATGGTGGGGCACTTCGGGGACGGGATCGTGGGCGATGACGGCGAGCTCGACCGGCCCTCGGTGGCCACCCTGGTCTTCAATGACAAGGAGGCGCTCGCCACCCTGAACAAGCTGGTGGGGCCCCTCATCCGCACTGAGATCCGCCGTCGGGCCACCGAGTTGGCCCACACCGACGGAATCGTGATTCTCGACATCCCCCTCCTCGCCGAGGGTGAGCACGTCTACGGGAACTCGGCCACCGCCGTCATCGACATCCCCACCGAGACGGCGGTGTTGCGACTGGTCGAGTTCCGGGGCATGGAGCGAGACGACGCTGAAGCCCGGATCCGCAATCAGGCATCACGCGAGGACCGCCTGGCCCTGGCCAATTTCGTGATCGACAACTCCGGCTCACCCACCGACCTCGAAGCCGAGATCCAGCGATGCTGGCAGTGGATGCAAGGCCTCGAACAGACCGAGTGGCCGCCCCACACACCGAGTGCCGACGACGCCGAGAGCTGACCTCCACGGAGCTGGTCAGCGGCAGTTGGATGCGACCATGCTGTCGCGTCGACAGGCCATGATCCACCCGGGCTCAGACTCGATCGTCTCCCACTGATCCGACTCCACCAGAGCCTGACCCAATTCCGTGTCGGCCTCCCACAGCACGACATCGGCCCGGTAGCGGTCGAGGATCTCTTCCCAGGAGATGCCGTTCAGGAGCTGGGCCTGGTCGCTGATGAGCTCCTCGTCGTGCAGCTCATAGCGGTCATCGATGAAGATCGACTGGTGGGCCCCCTCACGGAATGCCCTCAGGTTCCCGACGAAGTCACGGGCGACGAGCCGAACCGAAGGATCGGTCAGCCCCAGATCGGTGGCCTTGTCCAGCGAGACGGTCGGATAACCTTCCCAGTCCCAGCTCGGGACCACCCCAAGCAGAGCGACCACGGCGAGAGCGAAAACACCGGTCAGGGCCGTCATGACGCGACGGGCAGTAGCCGCCGACACAGAGGGGAGTCGGCCAATCTCCTCGCCGGTCAGGCCCCGCACCAGGACCGGGATCATGACGATGGTGGCCGGAGCGGTGTTGCGGGTGCTCATGAACGCCCCGACGGCAAACCCCACCGCCGGTAGTACCTCTGCCCATCGTCGGGTCCGGCTGGCGGCCAGGACAGCCAGCAGGACGATGACCGCGAAGATCATGGCAGACCTCTGACCGATCCCGATGGGCTGCCACTCCTTGACGTACTCGCGGAGTACGTCCGAACGGCCCATCAGCTCGAGGGGGAACACCCAGAGTCGGGGCCCATAGGGATTCAGGCCCGCCACCAGGACGCCGGCGACCACCCAGGCGAGGGTCGTGAGCGCCGGCCCCACGCCGCGCCGGTCCATCAAGGCCCCCATCAGCCAGGCGCCGACCAGAGCGAAGGCCAGAGGGAACGATCCGTGGCTGTTGACCCATACCCACATCACCGGTACCAACAGGCGAGGGTCGATCCGGCCCTGCAGAGCCGCCAGAACCAGGGCCAGGCCGATCAAACCCAGGAGGTGGGGCCGTTCACTCCAACGACTCAGGCCGAGCATGATCACCGGGGCAGCCACCACCAAGCGGGTGGTGGGGGCGACAGCGGGGGACGTCAGCCACCACACCAGGGCAGCCAGAACAGCGACGAGGCTCATGTGCAGTAGGCGCAGACCGAGCCCACCGCTACCGGCCTCGACCAGGGCGTAGAGAACCGATGCGAACCACGACTGGGCGATCCATGATTCGCCCGCGCTGGTGAACGTGTAGGGGTCAGAGACCGGGAGGCCACCGCCCTCCAGGATCAACCGGCCGGTCGACAGGTGGGTGAGAAACGAGTTGTCACCCAGGGGACGAGCGGCTTCGAGCGCCGCGATCCCCACCAGGACCAGACCCAGGATCGGACCCCAAGCCCGATCGGGACGTCCGGTCTCGACAGGGGTGGACGGGGTTGCCGTCCGGGTGTTCATTGGTGGGCCGGCCAAGCCGGATCAGAAGTTCTGACCGATCTTGATGACCGCGGGACCGATCACCACCACGAACAGGGCCGGGAACACACAGAACACCATCGGCACCATCATCTTGATGGGGGCCTTCATGGCCCGCTCCTGAGCGGCCTGGCGCCGTTTGATCCGCATTTCGACAGCCTGGCTACGAAGTACCCGGCCGATCGATACACCGAAGGTGTCAGCCTGGAGGATGGCCAGAACGAACGACCGGATCTCTGGGACATCGCAGCGGGCCTCCATGGCCCGCATGGCATCAGCCCGACTCGAGCCTGCCCGGGTCTCACCCAACATGCGGGCGAACTCCTGACTGAGGGGACCGGGCACGGCACCGGCGGTGCGATCGATGGCCTGTTCGAAGCCGAGACCGGCCTCGACGCTGATGACCAGGAGGTCCATGGTGTCGGGGAGCGCGTTCAGTAGGAGCTGCTTGCGCTCGGCAACCCGGCGGTTCAGCTTGGCGTCGGGGCCCAGCATCAGGGCCAGGCCGAGCAAGACGAACGTACCGTGCTGCTTCAAGCCGACCAGACCCGTGGGGTTGACCAGATAGACCATGATGAAGATGACCGGGACCAACACCACGGTGACGACCCGAATGGCCAGGAAGCGGTCGACCGCTTCGGCCGAGGGATTGCCCGAGAGAATGAACTTGCGCCGTACCCCGTCGATGTAGCCCACCGGGGTGAGGCGTCGGCCGAGGCCGACCAGACCCTGAAGTACCGGTAGGAAAGCCCGCTGAGCCAGCGGGTTGAGCAGATCCTGGTCGCGGACGCTCTCGACTTCGTAGTCGTCGAGCTGACGCAGTGAGCTGCGAACAACCGATCGCTCTTCAGCTCCGGCCAGAACGGCCCAGATGGTCAAACCTACGGCGGCGGCGAGGCCACCGATGATGTATTCGAGCGGAGCAGTCTGGATCAGGTCCATCGTGTCGTCCCTTCCGTGTCGCAGCGGTTCGGGTCAGATCTCAATGGAGATCACCTTCTTCATCCACGCGAACCCGACCAGGGCGAGCGTGATGGCCCCACCCAGCATGAAGTTCCCGGTTCGTTCAGTGATGAGCAGGTTGATGTAGTCCGGGTTGATCACCCACATCGCTGCCCCCAGACCGACAGGCAGCAGGCCCAGCACGATGGCCGACACCTTGCCTTCGGCCGTGAGTGCCGCAACCTCACCCCGCAGGCGATCTCGGGCCTGCATGGTCTCGCCCACAGTCATCAGGAGCTCGGCCAAGTTGCCGCCGACCTCTCGCTGGATCTTGATGGCCATGACGGCCCAGGCAAAGTCGTCGCTCTCGAGCCGCTCCGCTGCACTCTCGAGGGCATCCTCGAGGTCGCGACCCAAGCGGGCCTCGGTCATGACCCGACGGAGCTCGGCGCCCATGGGATCGACGACCTCATGGGAGGTCGCCTCGAAGCCCTGCTGGAGCGAGTAGCCCGCTTTCAGCGTTCCGGCGAGGAGATGGAGGGTGTCGGGGAGCTGGGCCACGAACGCCTTCTGGCGGCGTCCCGCCTTGTAGTTGACGAAGGCGGGGGGTAGCAGCAGACCGAGCAGACCGACGATCAGAACCAACATCAGGTTCAGACCGCCGCCGAAAGCCACTGTCAAGAAGGCCACACCAACCACCAAGGACGTGATGATCGTGACATAGAAGAACAGGGCCTCTCCGGCCCTGAGCGGCATGTCGGCCTTCTCGAGCATGACCTCGGCACGGGCCAGCAGGCCCTGCCGTTCGGCAAAGCCCTCGGTCATGGCGAAGGCCCGTTCGAGAATGGCCCCCGACCCCGTTTCCTCGTCCTCGTCGACGAACTCACCTGGACGCTCGACGTCGAACCCGTCGGAGTAGTTGGCCAGCATCGACTCGAGGCGGCTCTCGCCGCCGGCGAACAGGACGCCCAGGGCGTACACGGCCAAGCCGGCCGCGAGGAGCACCAGGGCCAGACCGAGGTAGAGGCCCATGGGCTGCTGGAAGATGGCAAGGCCCTTGCCGCCGGCGATGGAGGCTGGCCGGAGGGCGGACACACCGTCGGTGTAGGCCTCGTTGGTGAACGACAGGCCGGTTGCCGCCCCGGCCACCGTGACCGTGACATCGAGGCCACCGGGCTCATCGGTGGTCGTGTTGTAGTCGACCAGGTACTGCGAGGAGATCAACGAGCCCACACCGGCGACGGCCTCGCCGATGCCGGATCCTTCGGCCGCACCGAGGTAGGCGCCACCGGTGCCGGTCGTGGTGTTGTTGACGAACTCCCGCAAAGCTGAAGCCGGGTTGGACCCCGAGCCCTCGAAGCCGGCGGCCAGGACGAGCAGCCCTTCTGACGAGGCCCCACCGCGGGCGATGGAGAAGCCGCCCTCACTGGACAGCTCATCGCCCGATCCGGCCACGAGCAGGATCTGGCCAACCGCATCGGTGGTTTGGAACGTGTCCGAACCTCGGAAGAGATCAACAGCGGTGGAGACGCCGTCGTACAAGGCCGACTTGCCCACGGGATCCATCCTGTCGAGGGACTCGAGAACCGCGGACTCGCTGGGGGTGAACTCGGAGAGGACCCGCGCCCCGCCACCGGTGACGACCAGGGCGAACAGTTCGTTGTCGCTCTTGGCCCGCACCAACTGCTCAACGGCGGCTTTGGCCCCCTCGTAGGCATCCTGGCGGGTCATCAGATCGGAGGTGTCGAAGACGATGGCTGTGTAGACGGGAAGATCGGACCCGACGACGGGGTTGATGCCGGTCACCTGGACGTCTGCACCCTCCTCCTGGACGGCCACCTCGGTGAGCGAGGAGGCGCCGCTGGTGTCGACCACCGTCAGCTGGGTCGTTCCGGCGGCTCGGGAGTCGACCCGACGAATGATGGGAGGGGCACTGGCCTCTCCCTCGTCCTGGGCAAACGCCGACGGCGCGGCAATCAGGCAGATGAGAGCAACGATGGCCGCCATGGCGGCGATCAGCCGGGCATCGAGCACCCGGCTCTGGGGACCTCGGTGGGTGGCCGATTGCATCAGCGACCCACCGATCGGCTTGCGACCTGGCGCTTGGCCTGATCGCCCGGGGTGAACACCTCAGGGCCAAGGCGGATACCCAGGTCGGCGAGTTTCTCGACGAACTTGGGCCTCACTCCGGTCGCCTTGAGCTGACCCCGGAACTTGCCGTTCTCGTCGACGCCGGCGGCGAAGTCGAACAGGAAGATGTCCTGGAGGGTGATGACGTCGCCCTCCATACCCTGTACTTCGGTGATGTGGGTGATGCGCCTGGTGCCGTCCCGCAGACGGGACAGCTGCACGATGAGGTTCACCGCGGAGGCGACCTGCTCACGGATGGCCCGAATCGGAAGGTCGAAGCCGGCCAGCAGGGTCAGGGTCTCCATACGGGACAGGGTGTCTCGGGGAGTGTTCGCGTGAATCGTGGTCAGCGAGCCGTCGTGACCGGTGTTCATGGCCTGGAGCATGTCCAGGGCCTCGCCGCCACGACACTCACCGACGACGATGCGGTCGGGCCGCATACGCAGGGTGTTCTTGACCAGGTCACGAATGGTGATCTCGCCGCGGCCTTCGATGTTGGCGGGGCGGGACTCGAGCGCCAGCACATGGTCCTGGTGGAGCTGAAGCTCCTTGGCGTCCTCGACGGTGACGATGCGCTCATCGGCGGGAATGAAGGAGGACAGCACGTTGAGGGTCGTGGTCTTACCGGTACCGGTACCACCGGACACCACCACGTTGAGCTTGCCGACGATGCAGGCCTGCAGGAAGCGGGCGGCATGGGCGTTCAGGGTGCCGAACCGGATCAGATCATCGATCTGGAGGGGGTCGGCCGAGAACTTGCGAATGGTGAGGAAGGGACCGTCGATCGCCAACGGGTGGATCACCGCGTTGACACGGGAGCCATCAGGGAGGCGGGCGTCGCAGAGGGGGCTCGACTCATCGATACGACGGCCGATCTGGCCCACGATCTTGTCGATGATACGACGCAGGTGGGTCTCGTCGATGAACGTGATCCCGGTGTCCTTCTCGAGCTTGCCGCCGCGTTCGACGTAGACCTTGTTCGGACCATTGACCATGATCTCCGAGACGTTTTCGTCCCGGAGGAGCTGGTCGATCGGGCCGTAGCCGAGAATGTCGTCGGACACGTCCTGGATGAGCTGGGCCTTGTCGGCGGCCGACAGGGGTGCCCGTTCCTGGATGAGGGCGGCGTGCAGCTGATCGTGCACCTTCTTGCGAAGGTCCTCTTCCGACAAACGCTTGTCGTAGAGGATCGGCCCCAGGTCGTCGATGAGCGTGTGGTGGATTCGCTGCCTCAACTCATCGATCACCGGGTCACGACGCGGCGTGCCCGTGGTGGAGGCACCGCCCTCGGCCGGAGCCGTCTGCATGTCGTGAAGTCGCTTGTACAGAGACATGGATCTCCTCTTAGTTCGGGTCGCCGGTCACGTCGTTACGACGACCGCTACCGCCACCGCTTCTTGCTGGACTGTTCCGCCGACGGGGCCGCGCCCTGCGCGACGAATGTGCTCGCGAACTCTTCGAGAGCCTTGCTGACCCCGGAGCGTGGCGATCCCAGAATGACGGGAGCACCCTTGTTGACTGAGATCGGAACGTCCCGGTCGCTGGGAATGAGCGCCTCGGCCTTGATGGCCAGGGTCTTCTCGACCTCTGAGACCTCGAGCTTCACCTTGGAGTTGGCCCGGTTGAGGACCAGATGGATCTTCTCCATGGGTGTGTTCAAGAGACGCAGGGTCTGGAGTCCGAGCTTCACGTTCTTGATGTTCGGGATATCCATCCCGGCTACCAGAACGACGTCGTCGCTCTCCTCGATCAGTGCCAGGACCACCTCGTTGAAGTAGGCCGGCGTGTCGATGATGATGTGCCCGGCGTAGCGCCGGAGCAGGGAGATGACCTGGGAGATCTCCTCGCCGCCGATCTGGTCGGCGAACGCCGGCTCCAGCGGGGCGGGCAGCACCTTGAGGCCTGAGGGCTCATGGTGGGCGAGCAGGTCGGTCAGCAGGTTGACGTCGAGCTTGTCCAGAACGGACACCGCATCGACGATCGTGTGCTGGGGGGCGAGCTTCAGCATGACGGCCAGGTCGCCGAACTGGAGGTGGGCGTCAACCAGGACGACCGGGCGGTCGCTCTGTTGGGCGAGGCTCACCGCCAGATTCGAGGCAATGACCGACTTCCCAGCCCCACCCTTGGTGGAGAACACGGTGATGACCCGCCCCAGCTCGCTGGGGTCGAGGTCCTCTTCGCCCTGGCGGCCCACGGGGGCAGCGGACGGAACCGCCATCTGGGCCAGACCGTCACCAACCCGGTGGATGGCACCGGCGAGGCCGGCAGAATCGACCGGGGCACCGAGTACGTCCTTCACCCCTGACCGCAGCGCGGTCTGGAGCAGGGCGGTAGACAGCTCGTCGGCGATCAGGATGACCCCGACCTCGCGATGCTCGGCCGTCATGGCCGAGACTGCAGCGAGCTCGTGGTCACTGACGCAGGACGGGCCAAGAACCACGACCACGGGAACACCGGTCAGGCGGCTGGCCAGATCGTTGACCGAGGCAAACGTGGTGGCCCCGTCTGGGACGATCGAGGCGATCGCCGTGCGTTCACCCTGGTCGGGGTCGACCACAGCGACGGCCACTCCGACCGACCCGGAGCCGAACTGAGGGGCAGCGGGCACGTGCTGGGACGGGTCATTCAGGCCAGGGATGATGATTGAGTCCTCGGCGTAACCCGACATCACTGCTCTCCTTCGGCGACCTTGTTCGGATCGAAGCTGTCATCCGTGTTGATGGGGGTCAGACGACCCTCTTCCTCACCGGGCAGCGTCTCAAAGATGTCGAGCGGCGGGATCGGGTACGGCTCGAGCGTCTCCGGAACCAGGGTCAGATAGATCGTGGAGGGGTCGATCGCCGCGATGCGCTGAGCCGATTCGGGGCTGACCGCGAACGTCAGGACGCCCGAAGCAGTCGCGGAGGCGATCTCGCCGGGTTCTGGGGCCACGCTGTGCCCGATGGCCAGGATTTCTGCGCCCTGGAACAGGTAGCGGGAACGGAAGGAGTAGGGGCTCTCCTGGCAGAGACGGGCCAGTCGGGCTGCCTCGGTGTCCTCTTCGGATCCGGCGATCACACCCTGCGGCGGCTCCGCGTCCTCGAAGTCCTCGGCCAGATCCTCGACGATCTCCTCGGCCTCCTCTTCGGTGAACTCACAGTCGACCGCGACATTGGTCAAGATGTTGACCGTGTCGCCCGGGACGAGGAGACCACCGACCGACCGCACACCGTCGATCGAGAGGCTGATGGCCACCAGGCCGTCCTCCTCCAATCGTTGCGAGAACGAGGTCTGGGCCTCGGCCTGGGTCACGAACATGCCCTGCACGAGCACCTGGCCGGCCGACAGGTCGGTGATGGCCACCAGGTTCGAGAGCTGCTCTCTATCCACCACCGCAGTGGCGGGACGGAACTCCCGGGGGATCTTGTCGTCGGACACCCGACCGGCAGAAATGGCCTGCTCGGCGGGTGTTCCCTTCGGCACATCAGCGGAGATGACGAGGACCTCCACCCGCTCGGCATTCTCGTTGGCCCGATCCTCAATCCCTCCGATGTAATTGAAGAGGGCAAAAGCGGCGACGGCGCCGATTGCCACCGCAACGATCAGGATCAGCGTTCTACGTGAACTCACAACAGCCTCCGTGTTCTAGCTGGTGACCCCGCGAGTCGAGCGAAAGCCGCAACACCCGGGACGCCACCACGTCTTGGCACTGCAACCCCTTCGGCGCGGAAGGGGTCAGTGCTTAGGAGTCCGTCCTGATTTTCCTGAGCCGATAGTCTCGGTTCGCGGTTCGGGCGCCGGTGCAAACGTCCAAGAACGACCACTGGCGCCGCCCGAAGGCGGCGCCAGTTTCGATTGAATCCCCAGCCAGGCCGGGCAGAGAAGAGGTGATTCAGACCTCTTCGGCCGGCACCTCGTCAGCCTCAACAGCCTCTTCGGCCGGTACCTCGTCGGCCTCAACAGCCTCTTCGGCCGGTACCTCGTCAATCTCTTCGGCCGGGGCCGCAGCGGCCTCCGGCGCCGGTGTTTCAGCGGCGGGGGTGCCATCCTCGTTGAGTTCGGCGTAATACTCCTCCCACGCCTCCTGGCCCTCACCGGTACCGCCGATGTAGTTGCCCTCGTCGTCGTAGGCGTGCTCGCCGAAGTGCTCCTGGTACTCAGCAGCCACGATGCCGCCCTCCGCGGCCTGCTTGATCGATAGGCTGATACGGCGGCGCTGGAGGTCGAGGTCGATGATCTTCACCCACAGCTCCTCGCCAGGGGTGACCACCTGTTCCGGGAGGTCGACATGATGGGTCGACATCTCGGAGATGTGGACCAGGCCCTCGATTCCGTCGCCCACCTGGACGAACGAGCCGAAGGGCACCAGCTTGGTGACCCGGCCGTAGACCAGCTCACCGACCTGGTGGTTGGAGGCGAACTCCTGCCATGGATCCTGCTGGGTGGCCTTGAGCGAGAGGCTGATGCGCTCTCGGTCGAGATCGACCTCGAGGACCTGCACATCGATCTCATCGCCGACGGTCACAACCGAACCGGGGTGGTCGACATGCTTCCAGGACAGCTCCGACACATGGATGAGTCCGTCCATACCGCCAAGGTCGACGAAGGCACCGAAATTGACCACCGACGACACGACGCCCTTGCGGACCTCGCCCGGCTTGAGGTTGGTGAGGAAGTCCTCGCGCTGCTCGCGCTGGGTCTCCTCGAGCCAGGCCCGGCGGGAGAGAACCACATTGTTGCGGTTCTTGTCGAGCTCGATGATCTTGGCCTCGAGACTCTGCCCCACGTAGGGCTGGAGGTCACGCACGCGGCGCAGCTCGACCAGGGAGGCAGGCAGGAAGCCCCGCAGACCGATGTCCAGGATCAGGCCGCCTTTGACGACCTCGATGACCGGGCCGCTGACAACACCCTCCTGCTCCTTGATCTCCTCGATCGTGCCCCAGGCCCGCTCGTACTGAGCGCGCTTCTTGGACAGGACCAGCCGGCCTTCCTTGTCTTCCTTCTGGAGGACCAGGGCCTCGACCTCGTCGCCGAGGTTCACCACCTCGTGAGGATCGATACCGTTGCGGATGGAGAGTTCCCGGGCCGGGATCACGCCTTCGGACTTGTATCCGATGTCGAGCAGGACCTCATCGCGGTCGACCTTGACGATCGAGCCGGTGACGAGCTGGCCGTCCTCGACTTCGACCATGGTCTGGGCGTAGGCATCTTCGAGCGACATGCCGCCCAGGTCGTCATCGATGACCTGACGGGGGGTGTACTCGGCGGCAGCCTCGGGCTCTTCGCTGGCCGCGGCCTCGGCGGCGGGCGGGGTCTCGCTGGCGGCGGGATCGGCGGATGGGGCGTCGGGGCTTCCGGCTACGCCGGGGCTCTGGTCGGACACGGAACTGCTTTCTGATACGGCTGGTCGGTGATCCTGGCTGAGATCAGCAGGGGTCGAGACGAACGGTTGGACATTGGCGGTGCCTGCACATCCATGACGAGATGGACGACGTGGGCCACATAAGGCTAGCAGCGCCACCTTCGGATGCGAGTTCAGGTCTTGGCCGGGCGGCGACCCAGGGCGAGGAACTCGTGCAGATCGATCGTGGGTGGGCGCCGAGAATAGTGGCCAGGGGTCACCGACCACACCTCCAACGGCTCCAGACCGGCCTCGCGGAACAGGAGTCGAAGCTCACGAGGAGTGAAACAGGTGGTCCACAGCTCGGCGGGAACGGCCCGACCGGATTCGTCGCGCACCTCGGTGAGCTCATGGTTGATACCGGAGGCAGCGTCAAAGGTGTCGGTGTCCTCGAGCCATTTCACCTGGAAGTAGGCCGAGAAGGCGCTGAGGGCGAGGTTGCCGCCCGGGCGCAGGGCCCGCGCCATACCTCGTAGGACATCGAGATCGGGGTCGAGGACCGGGTGGTCGGGTGCCGGGCGGCTGCTGGGTCCGCCGGCCAACCCGAAGGCGCCCTGGCAGAGGCTGATGACCGCATCGAACTCACCGTCGAAGTCAAGGGCTCGGGCGTCGGCCCGCACGAACTTGGCTCCCGGAGGGGCATCGCGTCGGGCAACCTCTAGGAATCGTTCGCTGATGTCGACGCCCACCACCTCGACCCCGAGGGCTGCCAGTGCATTGGCGTGACGACCGGGACCACAGCCGACGTCGAGCACTCGGGTGGTGTCGTCGAGCTCGAGCACATCGATGAGGAACTCAATCTCCTGGGCCGTGCCCTTGGTGAAGGAATACCGGAGATAGGCGCTACCGAGATGATCGGCGAGATCCTCGAACCAGTGGTCGCGTTCGCTCACGACCGAACCGCCCGCGTTGGGGCGGTGGTGGACCTATTCGGGGCCGCAGACCCAACCTGGGGGCCAGGGCTCCCAGTGCTTCTCGGTGCGGAATTCACCGCACCGGTCGGCCGTGGAGAAGAACGCCACCCCGCTCCAGAGCGCGTACGTCGACAGGGTGAGGTATGCAGCAAGCGTGATGGGACTGTGCCGCTTGTACCTGGTCGCCGACATGCTCTAGGGATCGGCAACGGCGCCATCATCTTGAGCATCCTCCTTGCCGAAGTACCGGGTGAGGCGATCCTTCGGTGCCAGCCGCCTCCACCTCAGCCCTTGGCTTCGGCCCATGACGGCCCACTGGCCAGATTGACCTCGAGGGGCACCCGGAGGTCGAAAGCGTCAGCCATGATCCTCACTACGAGCTCGCACATGACGTCGTGTTCTTCGGGTGGAACCTCGAGAATGACCTCGTCGTGGACCTGGAGAATGAGCCGGGAGGTGACCTCGCGGGTCCTCAACTCGCGGTCGAGGCGGACGAGTGCGACTTTGAAGATGTCGGCGGCCAGACCCTGGATTCCGGCGTTCATCGCCTGCCTCTCCCCCGCCTGGCGGATTCGGAAGTTGCGGCTGGCCAGCTCGGGGATCTGGCGGCGGCGTCCGAACAGGGTCTCTGTGTACCCCCGCTCGCGGGCCTCGGCGACAGTGTCGTCCATGTACTTCTTCACCGCAGGAAAGGCTTCGAAATAGGAGTCGAGAATGACCCCGGCTTCCTCGGTGGGGATCGCCAGCCGCTGGCTGAGCCCGTAGGCCTCCATCCCGTAGGCGAGGCCGTAGGACACCATCTTCGCCTTCGACCTCTGCTCGATGGACACGTCGGCGGGCTCGACATCGAATACCCGCGACGCGGTCTCGGTGTGGATGTCATGGCCTTCGGCGAACGCAGTGATGAGGCCTGGGTCTTCGGCCAGATGGGCGATACAGCGGAGCTCGATCTGGTTGTAGTCGGCCACCAGAAGCTCGCATCCCTCGGCCGGCACGAAGACCCGTCGGAACTCGCGTCCCATCTCGGACCGGACAGGGATGTTGTGGAGGTTCGGCTCTTCCGACGAGAGCCGTCCGGTGCGGGCCACCGTTTGGTTGAACGTCGCGTGGATGCGCCCGTCATCGGCGATTTCGGCCAGCAGGGCCTCGCCGTAGGTCGACCTCAGCTTCTCGACCTCGCGGTACTCCAGGAGGTGGTCGACGATCGGATGCTCACCCTTCAGCTTCTCGAGGGTGGCGGCATCTGTGGAGTAGCCCGTCTTGGTCTTCTTCTGCGGAGTCAGCCCCAGCTTGTTGAACAGGATCTCCCTCAGCTGTTTGGTGGAGTTCGCGTTGAACTCCTCGCCGGCATCCTCTTGAACGGCAGCTGCCAACTCCTCGGCCCGCTCGCCCAGCTGATCGCTGAGCCGTTGGAGCTCGTGGCGATCGACCCCGACCCCCAGGTTCTCCATGCGGGCCAGCACTCCGACGAGGGGGACCTCGATGGTGACGTTGAGGTCCTTCAGCCCCTGCTGTTCGAGGGCCTCGGTGAGGGGGCCGACGAGTCGATCGGTGGCCAGGGCTCGGCGGGCCACCTCGAGGACATCGTCGACCTGGTCCTCGCCCCCCAGGTCAAGCTGGCCTTCGGGGGCAGTCTCACCTTCGGGGTATGAGTACTCGGTGTACCGGGTCAGTAGCTCGGACAGCAGGTAGCGGGACTCGCCCGGGTCGAGGAGATAGGCGGCCAGCGATGTGTCGAGGGCGAGGCCATCGATGTCGAGGCCCAACCGGTCGAACACCCTCACCAGCGGCTTCGCATCGTGGATGGCGACCGGTCGCCCACCGGACGAGAACGCGGTCGCCAACGCGGCGATGATCTTCTCGTCGGCCAGTAGCGTGGCGGACAGGACGGTGACCTCACCCTGCTCAGGGGTGCTGGTGAACGCCAACAGATCGGGCTCGTCCTTCGGCCCCGCCCCCAGCCAACTGGCCGCCACCCCGACCAGCCCGTCGCCGGCTTCGATGGCCGCCAGGGCGGCGAGCGCGTCG
Source organism: Actinomycetes bacterium (assembly GCA_024225275.1). GTDB lineage: Bacteria > Actinomycetota > Acidimicrobiia > Acidimicrobiales > JAAEMS01 > JAAEMS01. The sequence continues at coordinate 19,628 of JAAEMS010000134.1, read as the reverse complement.
TCTACCGTCTCCGGGGCCACCACCTCGGCCTCGAGGACCTCACCGGTGGATCCGCCCGCGAAACCATCGAGGTCGAGAGCCTCCGACAACCGGTCGAACAGGCTGCGGAACTCCAGGAACTCGAAGAGTTGGCGCACCTCCTCGACGTCCATGTCGCCGATGGTCGCCTCTTCGAGGTCGAGGGTGACCGGGGCGTCGCGCACCAGGAGCATGACCTCGGCGTTGAGCCGGACCCGCTCCTGGTTCTCGGCCAGGTTCTGGCACAGCTTCGGGGTCTGGTCGTCGACGTGGGCGAACAACTCGTCGAGCGACCCGTATTTGTTGATCAGCTTCGCCGCCGTCTTCTCACCGACCCCGGGCACACCCGGCAGATTGTCGGAGTTGTCACCCCGCATGGCGGCGTACAGCACATAGTCGGACGGCTTGACCCCGGTGCGTTCCTCGATGCCGGCTTCGTCGTAGAGCGCATAGTCCGACACCCCGCGCTTGTTGTAGAGCACGCGGATGTGGGGATCCTCGACCAGCTGATAGCTGTCGCGGTCGCCGGTGACGACGATGACGTCGTCGCCCCGGTCGCGGGCCTCGGTAGCGAGGGTGGCGATGATGTCGTCGGCCTCGAAACCAGCCAGCTCCACCGTGGGAATGGCCAGAACGTCGACGACCTGACGAACCAGGCCCATCTGCTGTTTCAGGATGTCGGGCGCGGCCTCGCGGTTCGCCTTGTACGTCTTGACCCGCTCGTGCCGGAAGGTGGGCTGGGGCAGATCGAAGGCGACGGCCACCCGATCGGGCTGGTGATCGCGCAGCAGGTTGATCAGCATCGACGTGAACCCGAAGACCGCATTGGTGACCTGCCCACTGGCCGTAGCCAGGTCGGTGGGCAGGGCATGAAACGCCCGATAGGTGAGCGAGTTCCCGTCGATGAGCATGTGCGTCGGCATCGAAAGCAACTCTAGATGCTGGTTTGGCCCCCCAATCGTGTGCGGCGCCGTCAGAGGGCAACGAATCGGGCGGTGGCTCCCGCCCACGCACGCGCTGAACACCCGGCCGACCGCCCCCGCCCCACCTGAACCCGCCCACCCGGCACTCCAGCTCCCGAGCGCGGCCTGGTCCGGGAGCCGCCGGTTGAGTCGTCGCCCTCGAAGGTCCCGCGCCCACGGGTGGGATCAGGGGGATATCTCTCCCGCGACCACGTCATCGGCGATGGCCCTCATGGTCGAGCGGGCGCTCATCGCGGTCTTCTGAAGGAAAGAGAAGGCGTCGTTCTCGGACAGGCCGTGTTGGTCCATCAGCACACCCTTGGCTCGGTCGATCGACTTCCGGGACTCGAGCCGGTCCTCGAGGTCTGTGGCCTTCTCCTGCAGGGCCCGCAGCTCCTGGAAACGGCCCAGCGCCAGTTCGATGGCCGGCACCAGCTCGCTGCGCTGGAAGGGTTTCACCAGGTAGGCCATGGCGCCCGCATCGCGGGCCTGTTCGATGAGCTCGCGCTGTGAGAACGCAGTGAGAATCAGCACCGCGGCCAGGTTCTCACCGGTGATGACCTCAGCGGCGGCCAAGCCGTCCATACCCGGCATCTTGATGTCAAGGATGGCGAGCTGGGGTTCGAGCTCGCGCACCAGCTCGACCGCCTGGTCTCCCCGGCCGGCCTCGCCCACGACGTCATAGCCCTCATCGATCAGGGTTTCTTTCAGGTCAAGGCGAATGATGGCCTCGTCCTCCGCGATCACGATCCGCGTGGTCATTGTTCCTCTCTCGGCTTCGAGCTCCGCGTCATGCGGCTCGTGTTCTCTTCTGGCTTCTCACCTTCGGGCTCTTCATCGTTCGGCCGTCAGGCGGTCGAGGAGGTCGTCCTGGGTCTGTTCGAGCTCGTCGATGGCCGCCAGTTTCCGCTCCTTGTCGCGCAGCATCGCTTCGACGTGTTTCTTGGCGTCCCGGTGGTCCTTGCCGGCCTGGTGGGTTTCGGACACCAGAGCGCGCAACCGGGCATCGTCGGCGTCGTACTCGAAATGGAGGAGTTGCTCCTCGACCACAGCCAGTTCCGCCCGGGTCTGGGTGAGCTTGGCCGCGACCTTGCGGAGGCGGCGTTCGATGGATGCCCGGGACACTCCCCCACCATAAGGGTCGCGCCCACCGCCGGAGCGGTTTGCCCAGCAGGCTCGGGCCGTACGCGCTCCCACAACCCGTCCGTTGGCGGTCACGACCACACTTGCTGCTCTGCTCGCCGCCTGCGTTGGGGGTGAGACCGAGGAAACGGTGGCCCCGAACCCAGATCTCGACATCGAGGTGGAACCGGGTGGCTCCCCAGCCTGAGGTGCGGATCGGTCGACGGGGGGACTCTCGAGATCCTCGGTGGATTCATCGAGGAGCGCGGGTTGGGGCCCAGGCGAACAGACATAGTCGCGCCTTGTCGTCACGTAATCACCACTAGCTGGTTGTCGAAGAGTGGGGTACGTTCTTGACCTGGCGGGGTTTGGCTGCGGCCACAGCTGTTCCCAAAAAGTCGGCCCAGCGATCGGCGGGTTCCCGTGCCCGGGGTGGGATTCGAACCCACACACCCTTTCGGATAGGGGATTTTGAATCCCCCGCGTCTGCCATTCCGCCACCCGGGCCTGGTGGTGAGCTTCAGAAGCGTACTGTTGAACGCGTGGACTCCGAACATCACTTCCTGCTCCGGGCGCTGTGGTTGATCACCCTCGCCCTGGTTGCCGCCACCGTCGTGCGCAACCGGATCATCGCCGAACACGAGCGCGAGATGGGCCTTCGCTAGGACCGCGCCGACTGGGTTCAGAAGGAAATGCCTCACTAGTGTTACCTCCTCGCCTCCGGAGAGGTCAGACTGTGCACCATGAGTGAGGACAACCGATGATCGCCTTCACCTACCCGGGACAGGGATCCCAGAAGCCGGGGATGGGCGAGACGTGGCGCAGCCATCCAAGTTGGGAATTGGTCGACGAGGCCAGCGATGTCGCCGAGCGCGACATCGAGCGCCTTCTCCTCGAGACCGACGCCGACGAGCTGAAGCAGACTCGCAACGCCCAGCTGGCCACCTACATCACCAGCATGGTCATCCTCGATGCCGTCGAGCGGCTGGGTCTCGAACCCGCCATGCACGCCGGGCACAGCCTGGGCGAATATTCGGCCCTGACAGCCGCCGGCACCCTTTCGTTCGCCGACGGTGTTCGTCTGGTCACTGAGCGGGGCGAGGCCATGCAGGTCGCCGCTGAAGAGCGTGAGGGCACCATGGCCGCCGTCCTCGGCCTCGACGACGACCTCGGAGAGGTCGCTTGCAGCCGGGTCGACGGCGACGCCTGGGTGGCCAACTACAACGCTCCCGGTCAGGTGGTCATCGCAGGTGCCCCCGACGCCCTGGTCGAAGCCGGCGCCGCCGCCAAGGAACTCGGAGCCAAGCGGGTCATGGCGATGGCGGTCAGCGGCGCCTTCCACACCCCATTCATGAGCCCGGCCCGCGATCGGCTCCGCAAGGCCATCGCCGAGGCCGACATCCGCGACCCCCAGACTCCGGTCTACGCCAACGTCGATGCCATTGGTCACTCCGATGGCAGCGAGTGGGGCGGTCTCCTGGGTGCTCAGCTGTGCTCCCCGGTCCGCTGGCGCCACACCCTGCACAACATGTTCGACGCCGGCGCCACCACCTTCCTCGAGCTGGGGCCCGGCACCGTGCTCACCGGTATGGCCAAGCGCACCGTCAAGGGAGCCCGCACCATCTCGGTGTCCAGCCCGGCCGATCTCGACAACCTGCTCGAGGCCGTCTCGGGCACTGACCATGGCGGTGCCCTGCCCCACGACGGCGAATACCTCTTCGCCACCGAGCGGCTGGTCGTGAGCCCGGGTGCGGGTGTGTACGAGCCAGATCCAGAAGTTGGAGTCGGCACCATCATCGCTACCGGTGCCCGCCTGGGTTCGGTCGGCCAGTCCGACGTGCGGTCCCCCTTCACCGGCGAGATCATGGGCCTGTTGGCCGTCGCCGGCGAGCGAGTGACGAACAGTCAACCCATTGCCTGGCTGAGGACGAAATAGATGCGTGGAGCCCGAATCACCGGCTGGGGTATTGCCATGCCCCCCGAAGTTGTCACCAATTTCGACCTCGAAGACAAGATGGACACCACCGACCAGTGGATCCGTGAGCGCACCGGTATCGGAGCGCGCCATGTCGGGGGCATGACCAGCGACCTGGCCGCCGAAGCCGGCCGTCAGGCGATGAAGAAGGCCGACGCCACTCCGGACTCCATTGACATGGTGCTATTGGCTACCACCTCGCCCGACCAGACCTGCCCCGGGACTGCCCCCACCGTCCAGGACGAGCTCGGCCTTGACTGCGGCGCTCTGGACATCCAGGCCGCCTGCTCCGGATGGGTGTACGGCCTCATCACCGCCCACGCCTTCATCCAGATGGGCATGAACAAGGTGCTGGTCATCGGAGCCGAGAGCCTCAGCCGGATCACCGACTACACCGACCGCGGCACCGGGATCCTGTTCGGCGATGGTGCCGGTGCCACCGTGGTCGAGGCCTGCGAGGGCCCCGGTGAACTGCTCGGCTGGGACATGGGCTCCGACGGGGCGTACTCACACATCCTCTACGCCGACCCGGGCGACACCCTGAAGATGGACGGCAAGGAGGTCTTTCGCCAAGCGGTGAAGGCCATGATCCGCTCCACCAACGCCGCCCTCGACATGGCCGGACTCACCCCCGACGATATCGATCACGTCATCCCCCACCAAGCCAACATCCGTATCGTCGAATCGGCGTGGAAGAAGCTCGGGTTCACCCTCGAGCAGACCACGATGGTGCTCGAGCGCACGGGCAACACCTCGTCAGCCTCGATCCCCTTGGCTCTCAACGATGCTCTGGCCCACGGCCGCATCAAGAAGGGCGACAAGGTCCTACTGCTGGGCTTCGGCGCCGGTATGACCTGGGCCAGCGCCATCGTCGACTGGCAGGCAGAGACTTGAGCCGCACGGCGCGAAGCCCGAAGGAGAAGCAATGAGCACCGACAGTCGCGTGGCGTTGGTCACCGGCGGTTCACGGGGCATCGGCCTGGCCATCGCTCGTGCCCTCGCCGCCGACGGCCACCAGGTGGCCATCGGCTCACGGTCCGATCCGGGGCTCGACGAGTTCCTCTGGGTGCCACTCGATGTCACCGACCCCTCATCGATCGACGCCGCCTTCACCACCGTCGAAGACCAGCTGGGCCCCGTGGCGCTCCTGGTGGCCAACGCCGGCATCACCCGCGACACCCTCGTGCTGCGGATGAGCAACGACGACTTCGACGCTGTGGTCAACGCCAACCTCGCCGGCTCGTTCAAGGTCGCCAAGAGGGCCGTGAAGGCTATGATGAAGGGCCGATTCGGCCGAATGGTGTTCATCTCATCGGTGGTCGGCTCGGTAGGTCAGGCTGGGCAGGCCAACTATGCAGCCTCGAAGGCTGGCCTCGTCGGCCTGGCCCGCTCGCTGGCCCGCGAATTCGCCAGCCGGGGCATCACCGCCAACATCGTGGCTCCCGGCCCGATCGAGACCGACATGCTCGATGCCCTGTCCGACGCTCAGAAGGAAGCCATCACCAATTCGGTGCCGCTCGGCCGGGTCGGAACGCCCGATGAGGTCGCCGCCGCCGTACGCTTCCTGTGCTCAGATGAGGCCGGCTACGTGACCGGAGCAGTCCTTCCCGTCGATGGCGGGTTGGGTATGGGAGGCGGCTGAGCCGCTGGCGCAGCCAGGCCGGATCGGCAATCCTGCCCGGAGCAATAACGCAAGCCCCCCGAACCACACACCCCGCACCTTGCGGAGAATTGGAGAACCACCATGAGCGATGCGGAGAACTTCGAGCGTTTCAAGAAGTGCGCCATCGAGGTCCTGTCGGTCGAAGGCGACCAGGTGACCAAGGAAGCCAGCTTCGGCGACGACCTCGACGCCGACAGCCTCGATCTGGTCGAGCTGGTCATGGCCCTCGAAGAGGAATTCGATGTCAGCGTCGAAGAGGAAGAGCTCGAGGGTATCGAGACCGTCGGTGCGGCCTACGACCTCATCGTCGGAAAGCTCTGATGTCGACCCGGCGGGTCGCGGTCACCGGGATCGGCGTCATCAGCGCCGCCGGCACCGGCCGTGAGGCCTTCTGGGAGGGTCTCTGCGGAACACCTCCCCAGGGCGTCCGCTCGGTCAACGACTTCGACCCCAACGACTGGTTCGAAAACAAGAAGGAAGCCCGGCGCACCGACCGGTTCGCCCAGTTCGCCATCGGGGCCACCGCCATGGCGCTCGAGGAGGCCGGCGATGTCGGGGGTGACCCCATCCGCAAGGGTGTGCTCATCGGCACCGGAATCGGTGGGCTCCTCACCCTCGAGGACCAGATCATCACCCGCTACGAGAAGGGTGAGCGACGGGTCTCCCCCTTCCTCGTGCCCATGATGATGCCCAACGCCGGTTCGGCCGCGGTCTCCATGCGCTACGGCTGGCAGGGCCCGTGCGAAACCACGGTCACCGCTTGCGCGGCCGGAACCCACTCGATCGGCAACGCGGCCCGGCTCATTCGAAGCGGCCGCTGCGATGCCATGCTGGCCGGCGGTTCCGAGGCGGCCATCACCCCCACCGCGGTGGCCGGTTTCAGCAACATGACCGCCCTGTCGAGCTCGGGCGAGTCTCGCCCGTTCGATGTGAGACGCGATGGGTTCATGATGGCGGAGGGGGCCGCGGTGCTCGTGCTCGAGGCGTGGGAACGGGCCGAGGCCCGAGGGGCAACGATCATGGGTGAGGTCCTGGGTTCAGCCAGCACCGCCGACGCCCACCACATCACCGCCCCCGCCCCGGGAGGGCTGGGCGCCATCACCTGTATGGAATTGGCCTTGGAGGACGCGGGGATCTCGGCCGCCGATGTGGCCCACATCAACGCCCACGGCACCTCCACCCCGCTCAACGACGCGGCCGAGGCCGCCGCAGTGGCCAAGGTGTTCGGCACGCCCGGTCCACCCATCACCTCGGTGAAGGGTGTTCTGGGTCACGCCCTGGGTGCGGCAGGGGCGCTCGAGGCCGCCGCCATCATCATCAGCTTCGACAAGAAGCAGCTGCCTCCTACCGCGGGCTACGGGGAGCCAGACCCCGAGATGGAGCCGGTCAACCTCGTGGTCGGCGGCCCCCAGTCCTGGGAGCCCGGCCCCACCATCTCGAACAGCTTTGGCTTCGGGGGCCACAACGGCTCCCTGGTCCTCGCACCATCTTGATCCAAGCCCATTCTGGGGCAGGTTGACCACAAAACCTTGTTGGTCAACCTGCCCCAGAAGGCTCAGCCGGCCTGAGCCGGCACCACCACGAAGAGGAGGTCGGCTTCACAGCAGACCTCACCGTCTACGGTGGCGCGTCCGCTTCCCTTGCCGGCTCGGGCCCCCAGGCGAGTCATCTCTATCTCGACCCGGAGGGTCTCACCGGGTACGGCCTGACGGCGGAAGCGGGCCTTGTCCACGCCGCCGAACAGGGGCAGTTTGTCGGCGAAACGCTCGTCCGTCAGTACCGCCATGACTCCGACCTGGGCGATCGATTCCAGCATGAGCACCCCGGGCAGGGTGGGACGGCCAGGAAAATGGCCGGCGAAGAAGTCCTGGTCGGCCAGATGCCACAGTCCGGTCGCCGAAGCTCCGGGCTCGAGCTCGACCAGCTCATCGATCAGGAGGAAGGGGGGCCGGTGGGGTAGTACGTCGATGGGGCGGGGAAGATCAGCCATGGTCGTTCAGCGCCTTCAGGAGCTTCCCGGGGGTGTCCTTGGGGCTGATCTTGGGGAAAGCAGCAGCGATCTTGCCCTTCTCGTCCACCAGGAAGGCCGACCGGATGATGCCCATGTAGGCCTTGCCGTAGAGCTTCTTCTGACCCCACACGCCGTACTTCTCGGCGATCTTGTGCTCGGGATCGGAAAGTAGGGGGTAGCCCAGACCGTGCTTGTCGTCGAAGGCCGCCAGCTTCGGGGGCGGGTCGGGGCTGATCCCCACGATGACCGCGTCGCCGATATCACCGGCCAGGTCGCGAAGTCCGCAGGCCTGGGTCGTGCATCCGGGGGTCAGGGCCTTGGGGTAGAAGAAGACCAGCACCGGCCGGCCCTTCCATTCCGACAGGCGGTGTTTGAGGCCCCCCTGATCGGCGAGATGGAAGGCCGGGGCCCGATCGCCCGGTTGAAGATTCACATCGGTCATGGCCTGACCCTACTGCCATGACCCGACGGCCAGGGCCGCCCCTGCCAGACTCAGCGGATGGTCGATGATGATCCAAACCACCTCCCCCCACCCTCGGTCCCACCCACCGGACCACAATCCCCTCCCCTGTTCTCGGAACCAGCCCCCTCACCACCCCCACCCACGGGGCCGCCCCTGCCCCCGCCCACCCCACCCCCGCCGGCCAGTGCACCGGGCGACAAGGCCAGGTTGAGCTACGGACAGTTCCTGGGACGCGCCGTCACGGTGACCGTCCTGGCTCCCCTGGCCCTGGTAGTCGGTCCCCTCATCCTGCTGTTCATCCTTCTCGCAGCCGTTGGTGCCGCCATCGGGGGCGCAACCGAGGTCGACGACTCGGCCTTGAGCTCGACCGAGTCGATCGGAGGCAACGACGGAGCCGACGAGTGGATTCTGGTGGTCGAGGTCGAGGGCCCCATCCTGCTCGACGGGGGCGGGGCCGGGCCGTTCGGTGGTCTGGTCACCGGGGGTGAACAGATCCGCGACACCCTCATCGAAGCGGCGACCGACTCGCGGGTCGAAGCCGTCGTGGTCACCTTCGACACTCCCGGCGGATCAGTCGGGGGTTCCGCGGCCATCGCCGAGGGCATCGAGGCCGTCCAGTCGGCCGGCAAGCCGGTGGTGGCCCACGTCGAGTCGATCTCGGCTTCGGGGGGCATGTGGGGCATGGCCCCGGCCGACACCATCGTGGCCAACCAGGGCAGCCTCATCGGCTCGATCGGGGTGATCTTCGGACCACTCCGCTACTACGACGACGTGGTCGCAGTCGACGGAGGGATCTTCGGCGGTGGGATCGAGACCCGGGGCGGGATCGACGAGTACTACATCACCGGCGGCACCAGCAAGGACCTGGGCCACCCGTTCCGGGAGCTCACCGACGACGAACGAAGCTCCCTCCAGGGTGTGGTCGACCGTTTGTACGGCGAGTTCGTCTCTCACGTGGCCGAGCATCGACCCCTGTCCGAGGCGGAGATCCGCGACGATCTGGGTGCCCTGTTGTTCGATCCCGAAGCCGCCCTCGACAAAGGCCTGATCGACACCATTGGCACCCGCCACGACGCGTGGGCTGAGGCCGCCAACCTCGCCGGCCTCAGCCACTACGACGTCAGGCGGGTCACCCGCACGGCGAGCCTCATCGAAGCCATCCTGTTCGGGGCGTCCGATGATCCGCCCCAAGCCGATCTGAGCAGCCTCTGTGGCCCTTCTCCGCATGCACTGGCCTTCCAGGGCGACCTGAACGCCCTGTGTGGAATCAGCGGCCCCTGAAGCCCGTACGCGGACGAGCCGCCGGCGGGGGCCGGCGGCTCGTACCAGAAACAGGGTTGTTGGCGATCTACTTGAAGATGCCTTTCAGCTTCGCACCAGCGCTCACCTTGACAGCAGGGCCACCCTTGATCTGGATGGACTCACCGGTCTGGGGGTTGCGGCCGGTCCGCGGCTTGCGGATGGTCTGCTCGAAGCTGATGAAGCCGGGGATCGACACCTTGTCGCCCGCCTTCACCTGATCGCTGACAACGTCGAACAGTCCACCCAACGACTTGTCGACATCGGTCTTCGACACACCGGTGCGGTCAGCGATGGCTGCCACCAGTTCGGTCTTGTTCATGCTCGGTCTCCTTCTCGTCCCGCTCCCGGAATGGCGGGCTTTCTGAGCACCAACGTGAGTCGATGCAAACGACAAAGTCAAGCATTTCCGCTTCGGATGTTCAGAAGGACGCCCAGCAACATGCAGGATTCGACCGTCGAAACCGAATCACAAGGCTCCGCCCGAGCTCACTCGGGCTGGTTGATCATGTGGGTCGAGGCGGTCTCGAAGTAGTTGACCATCGCTTCCTCGAGCTCGGGGTCGAGCCCCATCTCGCCCAGGGCCGTGAGCATGTGCTCGACCCATCGATCACGTTCGAGCTGACCGATGGCGAACGGCATGTGCCTCATGCGCAGCCGGGGTTGACCCCGCTCGAGGCTGTAGTCGGTTGGGCCACCCCACATCTGGCACAGGAACGACGCGGTCGTCCGCCGTGACTCGGTGAGGTCGTCGGGATACAGGCCTCGCACCACCGGATCGGCGTCGACCAGTTCGAAGAACCGGTCGATCATGGACGTGAAGAACGGCGCGCCCCCCACCGTCTCGAACACTGTCACCTGTTCATCCATACAACGAAGGTATTCCGTGGCGGGGTCCGGCCGGCATTCCGTGGTGGCTCCAGACGTGACAACATGCACGAACCCATGTCCGACTCGTCCCCCCCTGAACCGTCGTCGATGAGCGATGCCGAACGCGAGGCGGCCTTCCGCGAGTACGTCGTCCCCGAGATGGACCTCATGTTGAGGGTGGCCCGATCGATCACGGGCAACCAGGCGGACGCCGAGGACGTGGTCCAAGACACCCTGCTCCGCGCCTACCGGGCCATCGATCGCTTCGACGGCCGGTACCCGCGGGCGTGGCTGCTGACCATTCTTCGCAACGCCCAGGTCAATCGCGTGCGCCGGCGTCGGCCCGAGTTGCTCCGCGACCCCGACGAGACCTTCCTACGGGTGGCCGCCAAGGACTCCGACGGAGCCAGCCCCGAGACCCGGGTTGTCGAGCAGACCTTCGACAGCGAAGTCGAGACGGCGTTCAACAGCCTCCCCGACAAGTTCCGCGAAGTCGTCCAGCTCGTCGATCTCGATGGCCTCGCCTACCAGGAAGCCGCCGACATGCTCGAGATCCCGGTGGGCACGGTCATGAGCCGACTCCACCGAGCCCGCAAGCGCATCCGCGAACACCTGACCAAGACCGGCACCCACACCCCCCGGAGCCCGAGCTCCTAGAGCTGGCAGACCGGAACCAGCCCGGCCGGGGTGAGAACCCCGCGCCAGGTCCTGGTCCAGGCCAGAAGCCCGCGCCAGGCACTGGCCGGAGCCACCACCCGAGTCGTTGCCCTCTGAAGGCTCCGCGCTCTGAGGCGGGATCAAGATAGGCTGCTACTCGTGCGGATCGAACTCCTCGCGCTGCGACTTATGCACCCGGCGTCCTGAACAGGACGGCCGGGGAAACACGCGTACGTCGAAATCCGCAGCCCGAGTCGAGAGGAACCAGCCCATGAACACACCTGATAGTCCCGCGGTGGCCCTGAAGCCATCAAGAATGCCCGTCACCAAGTACCGCGCTTTCGAGCCGATCGATCTCCCCGACCGCACCTGGCCCAACGCCATGATCACCAAGGCACCCCTGTGGTGTTCGGTAGATCTTCGTGACGGCAACCAGGCCCTGATCGAGCCCATGGATCCCGAACGCAAGTGGATCATGTTCGAGAAGCTCGTCGAGGTCGGTTTCAAGGAGATCGAGGTCGGCTTCCCGTCGGCCTCTGACACCGACTTCCGCTTCGTCCGGGAGATCATCGAGCAGGGGGTGATCCCCGACGATGTGAAGATCCAGGTCCTGACCCAGGCCCGGCCCGAGCTCATCGAACGGACCTACGAATCGGTCGATGGGTCGAATCAGGCCATCGTCCACCTCTACAACTCGACCTCGACGCTCCAGCGGCGGGTCGTGTTCGGTCTGGACGAGGATGGCATCACCAAGATCGCCACCGATGGTGCCGAAGTGTGCCGCAATCTCGAGTCTCAGATCACGTCGGGCACGAAGATCTTCTACGAGTACTCCCCCGAGTCGTTCACCGGTACCGAGCTCCCCTTCGCCAAGCGGGTGTGCGACGAGGTGGTTGACATCTTCGAACCTCAGCGGGGCCGCAAGGTAATCATCAACCTGCCGGCCACCGTCGAGATGTCGAGCGCCAACATCTGCGGCGACATGATCGAGTGGATGCACCGGAACCTCGCCCGTCGCGAGGACATCATTCTCAGCCTCCATCCCCACAACGACCGGGGTACGGGCGTCGCCGCGGCCGAGTTCGGCATCATGGCCGGCGCCGATCGGGTCGAGGGCACCCTGTTCGGCAATGGTGAGCGCACCGGCAACGTCGACGTGATCAACCTCGCCATGAACATGTTCAGCCAGGGGGTCGACCCCGAGCTCGATGTCTCCGACATCAACGAGCTGCGCCGGGTGGCCGAGCACTGCAATCAGCTGCCGGTGCACCCCCGCCACCCCTACGTGGGTGACCTCGTCTACACCGCCTTCTCCGGTTCGCACCAGGACGCCATCAAGAAGGGCTTCGAGGCCCTCGACAAGGACGACTCGGGGATCTTCGAGGTTCCCTACATCCCCATCGATCCCAAGGACGTGGGCCGCAGCTACGAGGACGTGGTGCGGGTCAACAGCCAGTCGGGCAAGGGTGGTGTGGCGTACCTGCTGAAGGTGGAGAACGGTCTCGACCTCCCCCGGCGCATGCAGATCGAGTTCACCCGAGTCATCCAGGAGATCACCGATGACACCGGCAAGGAGATGACCGGCGAGAACATCTTCAACGAGTTCGCCAGCTCCTACCTCGACCTCGACGAACCCTACCGGCTGAACGGTTACGAGTCAGCCCAGAATGCCAGGGGCCAAGACCGTACTGTGCTCACCGCCCGCATGACGGTTGCCGGCGAGCAGATGGTCGTGCACGGCGAAGGCAACGGCTCCCTCGATGCGTTCATGGCCGGACTCAACGACGTGATCGATACCGATGTGAGGGTGCTCGACTACTCAGAACACGCTCGTAGCACCGGCACCGATGCCGATGCGGTGGCCTACGTCGAGCTCAAGGTGGGCGACCGCGAGCTCTGGGGCTGCGGGATGCACAGCGACATCACGACGGCTTCGATGAGGGCCATCGTGAGCGGCCTGAACCGGGCCTCCGGCAACCTCAAGTGAGCCTTCCGGTGGGCCGTAGCGCCGCCCACCGGACGCTCAGCTGGCCACCGACGTCGTCGGACGAACAGGCCGCGGCCGGCAGGCCGAAGGCGAGCAGGAGGCCGAGCACTTCGCCGCCGTGGGGTCCCACTGAGGTGGCTCCCACCAGGACGTCACGCTCGGTGTCGACCACCAGCTTGATGACGCCCTCGTTCCCGGTGGTGTGGAGCCAGCCTCGGGCCGTGTGGGGCACCTTCTGCACCACGGCCGTGCCCCCAAGGCCCTGATCGATGGCCTCGGCCTCGGTGAGACCCACCCCCCCGACCTCGGGGTCGGTGAAGGTGACCGCCGCGAGGGCGGCCAGGTTGAGCGGCTCGGGGTCGAGACCCAGGATGTCCTGAGCGGCCACCGTGGCCTGGCGAACGCCGAGGTGGGTGAAGAGGCCGTCGCCGGCAGTGTCGCCGACCGCCCAGAGGCCGTCCTGGCCGATGACCCGCATGTGGTCGTCGGTGGTGAGCAACCGGCTCTTCGGATCGAATCCGAGCTCACCGATCCCCAGCTCCCCCAGCTTGGTGGCCGAGTGACCAACCCGAACCCCGATGCCCTCGGCCTCGAACACATCGGCGAGAACCTGGCCTGTCTCAGGTTCGGTTCGCGGCAGCAGCCGATCGAGGGCCTCGACCACGGTGACCTTCACCCCGAAACGGTTCATGACCTGGCCGAGCTCGGCGCCGATGACGCCACCGCCCAGCACGATCATGGAGTCCGGGAGCTCCTTGGTCTCGATGATCTGGTGGTTGGTCCAGTAGGGGGTGTCGGCCAGCCCATCGACCCGGCCCACCTCGGCCAGGGCGTTGGCGGCCCGGATCATCATCTTCGACGGAACACAACCCCAGTTAGGGGCACTCGCCACCCACCAGACCGCCCTCGATCCCGACCGTGTTCAGCCCGGCCTCGGCCAGCTGTCCGGCTGCTTACTCTCCGGCGGGCGCCTGTCGTGTTCCCGCAAAGGGCCAACCCCTCGGTTTCAGCCGGCCTCCGGAGCCTCTCGATGGGGTTCTCGGTCACCACCTGGCTCAACCAGCCGCGCCGGAGGAAGGATCTTCGGGCATCTCGAGAATGGGTGGGTCGACCAGGGCCGTGGCCGGGACCCAGCGCCGGGTGACTACCGGGACCGGGCTGGGCGGGCGGTCCGGCCCTCGACCTCGATGAAGAGCTGGGCGGCCGTCTTCTGAATGCCCATGCTCCAGGTCGGGTAGGCGTGAACCGCCTGCGCCAGCCGGCCGGCGAACATGCGGGTGCGCATGGCCAGCACCGGTTCGTGGATCATCTCGCCGGCCCGTTCGGCCACGATCGTGGCTCCCAGGATCTGGCCGCCGCCCCTGTTGCGGAGGACCTTGCGGGGTCCCGCGATCAGCTTGATGAACCCGTCAGTGCGGCCGGCTGTGATGGCCCGATCCAGCTCACTGAGGGGCAGCTCGGCCACCCGGCCCCCGTGTTCGGCCGCTTCGGCCTCGGTCATGCCCACCCGGGCGACCTCGGGATCGGTGAAGGTCACCCAAGGCGTCCAATCGCTCCGGTAGCGGACCGGGCGGCGGCCAGTGGCGTTCATGACCGCCAGTCGCCCCATCTCATCGGCGGCGTGGGTGAACGCCAATCGGCCGGTGACGTCACCGGCTGCCCAGATCCTCGAGCCGGTGCTCAGCAGTTTGTCGTCGGTCACCACATGACCACGATTGTCGAGGTCGACCCCGACGTCCTCGAGGCCCAGCCCCGCGGTATTGGCGCGCCGACCAACCGCCACGAGGATGAGATCGGCGTTGACCTCGGTGCCGGACGCGGTCACCAGACAGGCGGTGCCGGCGTTGCTCTGGACCCGTTCGACGAATGACCCGGTGACGACCTCGACCCCATCAGCTCCGAGGGCCCGGGCTACCACCTCAGACGCGGCCGGTTCCTCGCGACCCAGGATGCGGTCGGCTCCCTCGATCAGGGTGGTCTCGACGCCCAGGCGGGCCGTGGCCTGAGCCATCTCCACACCGATGGGTCCGCCGCCGAGGATCGCCAGGCGCCCGGGAGAGTTGGTGAGATCGAAGAAGGTCTCGTTGGTCACGTGGGGCGCATCGGCCAGCCCGGGAATGGGGGGCACCACCGGCTCGCTGCCGGTGGCGATGACCACGGAACCAGCTGTGAGTCGGGTACCTCCGGCGTCGAGAACTCCTGGTTCGGTGAACCGGGCCCGCTCCTCGATGACATCGATACCTTCGGAGCGAAGAACCTCGGCGTTCTCGGTGGCGGCGATCCGATCGATGACCTGGCGCGCCCTGGCGAACGCCTCGGTGAACGAGGCGCCGCGATGGGCGGCTTCGATTACGGCTTTGGACGGAACACAGCCGGTGAAGGTGCAGTCGCCCCCCAGGGGACTGTCGCTGACCAAGGCGGTGCGGGCTCCTCGGCGCTGGCCCTCGCGGGCGGCGGCCAGGCCGGCCGCTCCCCCGCCGATGACGATCAGGTCGTAGTTCATTGCGATGGAAACCAGGATGCCCGGCCAGAGATTCCCGTCACGTGATGCCAAACGAAGCCACTCGGACGGCAAGAGTTTGGGCTGCACCGAGAGCCGAGGGGTCTGACCCTCAATCGGTGGTAGGGGTCTGACCCCTCTCGGTGCGGGCGGTGCCGACACCGGTGTAGAGGCTCATGGGGCGTTCCCAGCGGAGCTGGAGCCACTGGGGATCGCGGCAGTGGGCGTGGAAGTGGTCGGGGATCTGGCGCATGGTGCGATCGAGGCTCCACTCCCCCGGGCCGAAGCGCTCGTCGGCAACCCGGCTCAGCTCGGTCATCATGTGCTCGATCTCAGGCCCCGGCGGCTCGATGCCATGGGGCTTCCACACGACCATCGGGACCGAACAGACCTCACAGTCGGCGATCCAGCAGATGTCGTCCTCGTGGTACCAGTGGGTGTAGCGGGCCGCCTCACACAGATCACACCCGTCGACCGGGTCCCCCGCTCCCACGGACTCAGGTACCGTCCAGGCCGGCCCGCAGGGAGGCCACGAACCGGCCGGCCCCGTCGGGTCCCGCGCCCTCGAGAATACGTCTGACCAGGGCCGATCCCACGATGACCCCATCGGAGATCTGGGAGATCTCAGCCGCCTGCTCCGGGTTGCTGACCCCCACGCCAATGAGTACTGGCTTGTCGGTCAGGGCCTTGAGTCGGTTGGCGATCTCAGTGGCGCTGGCCGCCAGTGCGTCCCTCTCTCCGGTCACTCCCAGTACACCGACGCCATAGACGAAACCTCGGGCCCGGTCGATGACCCGGCTGAGTCGATCGTCGTCGGCCGTAGGTGCCGCCAGCAGGATGGTTTCGACACCGGCCCCATCGGCGGCCTCGGCCCACGGGCCGCATTCCTCGAGCGACAGGTCGGGCACGATCGCGCCCGAGACCCCAGCCTCGGCGAGGTTCTCGGCGTAGCGCTGGTCGCCGAATCGGAAGACGGTGTTGTAGTAGCCCATGGTGATGAGCGGCACGTCGACGTCGACGCTGCGGAGCTCTTCGAGGATGGCCAAAGGGTTGGCGCCCTGGGCCAGGGCCTTGGTTGACGACTCCTGGATGACCGGGCCGTCCATGACCGGATCAGAGAACGGGATGCCCACCTCGATGGCATCGGCGCCGGCGGCAGCCACGGCCTCGATGATGCGGGGCCAGTCGTCACCAAGACCGCCGGTGATGTAAGGCACGAGCAGCTTGCGACCGGCCTCGCGTTTTGCTCGGAACGAGGCTTCGATCGGTGGGTTCGTCATCCGAGAATGTCCATCATCTGGTCCACGTCCTTGTCGCCGCGCCCGCTCAGGTTGAGCAGCACGGTCTGGCCCGCCAGCTTCTCCCGGTCGCGCATGACCCAGGCCAGGGCGTGGGCCGACTCGAGGGCGGGGATGATCCCCTCGGTACGACTGAGGAACTTGAAGGCCTCGATGACCTCATCGTCGGCAACCGGCACGTAGGTGGCGCGACCGATGTCGGCGAGATGGGAGTGTTCGGGACCGACCCCGGGGTAGTCGAGGCCGGCCGAGATCGATTCGGCCTCGAGGACCTGGCCGTACTCGTCCTGCATGAGAAACGACTTCATTCCGTGCACGACGCCGGGAACCCCCCGCTTGATGGCCGCACCACCAGCGGGCTCGACACCCACCAGTTCGGCCTCGGAGTCGGCAAAGCCCGAGAAGATCCCGATGGCGTTCGAGCCACCGCCGACACAGGCGGTGACGACGTCGGGCACCTTCCCGCCCCCGAGCAGGGCCTCGCACTGGTTGCGGGCCTCGTCACCGACCACTCGATGAAACTCGCGCACCATCCACGGATACGGGTGCGGACCCATGACCGAGCCCAAGCAGTAGTGGGTGTCCTCGACGGCCGCGACCCAGTGACGCATGGCCTCGTTGACCGCGTCCTTGAGGGTGCGACTACCGCTCACGGCTGACACCACCTCAGACCCCAGAAGTCGCATCCGGAACACGTTCAGTTCCTGGCGGGCGATGTCGACCTCGCCCATGTAGACCACACAGTCCATGCCCAGCAGGGCCGCGGCCGTGGCCGTGGCGACGCCGTGCTGACCGGCACCGGTCTCGGCCACCAACCGGGTCTTTCCCATGCGCTGGGCCAGCAGGGCCTGGCCCAGCACATTGTTGATCTTGTGAGACCCGGTGTGGTTCAGGTCCTCGCGCTTGAGCAGGAGCCGAAGCCCGAGTTCCTCGCTGGCCCGCTTGCACTCGGTGACCGGCGAGGGCCGGCCCGCGTACTCGCGGAGAAGGTGATCGAGCTCGGCCCGAAAGCCTGGGTCGGCCCAGGCGGCCCGGAACTCGCGGTCCAGTTCGATGAGTGCCGGCATCAGGGTTTCGGGAACGAATCGGCCCCCGAACTGGCCGAAATAGCCGTCGGGGGTGGGGTCGGTCATCGCCACAGCGACGGGTCCTCCTGCCAGTCGAACGGAGTGGGGCCCGAATCGGACTCGGACCCGCCGGTCGAGTCAGCGTCGTCGGGCATGGCTGTCTTGGCCGCTTCGATGAAGGCCCGGAGCTTCACCGGATCCTTGCGACCGGGTGAGGACTCGACGCCGCTTGCGACGTCGACGCCCCAAGGTCGAACGGCTCGGATGGCTTCTGCGACATTGTCGGCGTCGAGGCCACCGGCCAGGATCATCCTGGGGTGGTTGACCGGTGCCCGCTCGAGAATCCTCCAGTCGAAGATCTCGCCGGAGCCAGGGAGGGGCGAGTCGACGAGAACGGCGTCAGCCCCGTACTCGGCCAGCTGATCGAGGCCGGGATCTCCGGCGGCGAAGGCCTGGATGAGTACCGGCACACGCTCATGGATCCATTGTGCATACTCGGGCGGCTCATGCCCGTGAAGCTGCACCGCCCGGACCCGAGTGGCGTTGACCGCCTCCAGTACGTGCTCCCGGGCCTGGTCGCGGAAGATCGCCACGGTGAGGATCTCGGGAGGAAGGCGTCGAATGATGTCGCGGGCGAGGCTGGGTCGGGTCTGTCGCTTCGAGGTCGGCGAGAAGTTGAACCCCACCGCGTCGGCCCCCAAGGCGACCGACAGCAACCCATCTTCTTCGCTGGTGACTCCGCAGATCTTCACGAACACGGCGATGACCGTATCGGGTCGGTCCCGATCAGGACGAGTTCTTCCCACCGGGGTACGCGACCATCGGCCTTCCCACGGTCTCACGCCGAGCGTAGGGCTCCGACCGCTGCGATGACGTCGCCACTGGTGACCAGCAACTCGCCGACCAAGATGGCGTGATAGCCAGCTTCCCGGAGGGTGCGAGCATCGTCAGGGCCCCGCACTCCGCTCTCGGCCACCCTCACGACACCGGCGGGAATCTGGGGGGCCATGCGGACGGCCCGTTCCGTGTCGACCTCAAAGGTGACGAGATCGCGCTGATTGACCCCCACCAGGTGTGCACCGATGGCCAGGGCCCGTTCGAGCTCGGCCTCGTCGTGGATCTCAACCAGAGCATCGAGGCCGATGTCGAGAGCCAGACTGTGAAGGCGGCTCAGTTCCTCATCGTCGAGGGCGGCCGCGATCAGCAGTACCGCGTCGGCACCCATGAGCCGGGCGTCGACCACGTCGGCCTCGCACACCGTGAAGTCCTTGCGCAACACGGGTAGCGAACATCCGCCCCGGGCGGCGGCGAGGTCAGCGGCCGAACCCCCGAAGAAGTCCTCGTCGGTCAGCACCGACAGGCAGGCCGCGCCCCCTGACTCGTACTCGCCGGCCAGCCGGGCGGGGTCGAGGTCGGCGAACAAGTCGCCCTTCGACGGAGACCGACGTTTGACCTCAGAGATCACCGCGAGCCCGCTGGCTGATGCCAGCGCCGAGGCGAACCCCCGCGCCGGAGCCATTGCCTCGGCCTGGGTCCTCAGCTCGGCGAGCAAACGGGTGTCAGCGGCGGCCGCCTGCCGGTGGGCGTCGACTATTTTGTCGAGATAGGTGCTCAGAAGTTGATGCCCTTGGCCGCGACGGGGTCGAGCAAGATGATCTCGGCCCGGGCCCCGAACAGGTCGCGAAGCGACCCCATGGTCTCCTTCATGCCGTCGCTGGCGCCATGGACTCCGAGTG
>JAAEMS010000133.1 GCA_024225275.1 Actinomycetes bacterium | reverse complement strand
CCCAACCTTCAGAACGGTGGAACGAGGCTAAATGCGGCTCTTGCAGGAAGAGCATTCCATCCACCGATCGACGCCGACCACTTCGGTCTTGCGGGGCATGATCAACCATAGGATGATCGCTATCGGGAAGCCGATCAGAGTGAGCGACAGCAGGACGTAGAAGACCCCGAACTTCGGGCGTCTCTTCGTGGTTAGTTCCTTCTGACGAGTGGCCAAGGATCCGACGCTGTTGCACACCGGGCATGATCCCGCGGCGGCAGCGGTCTGAGGTGGGGGCGGTTGCGCGAACAGGGCGGGTACCTGAGCTGTGGCCACTGGCGGCGGAGGACTGGCGGCCACGGGAGATGGGCTCAATGTCGGGGGTGGAGGGATCACCACAAGTGGTGGGTCCGGGACGATCACAGGCTGGTCCGGCGGGAACCGCTCAAGATAGAGCCCCCTCACGATCTCCCACCAGCCGAGTGCGCTGTCATCGTGGGGGTTGGCGAGGGCGTGTCTCATCGCCAGATCGTGGAGGCGTCGAACCTGCTCATCGTCCAGGTGGCCCTGGTCTCCGGCTTGTACGAGTTGAGTGAACTCGGCGCCTTCGGCTTCGGTAAGCTGCTCTGCCATCACCTGGTTCTAGCCGGGCCCCGATTGGTTGTCGAAGCGAACGAACAGAGTTGCTATCCGTCGGGTTGGAGTCCCGCGCGTGACTGAACAAGAGACAGCCCAAGCCCTATCCGCCATTGCTACGCGTCTTGATCAGATCGACCAGACGCTCGCGCAGCTACACCAGTCAGTGGTCGATCGCCCCCTCGGTCCACCCGCGAACCGCAACCGAAGAACGAACTCTGTCGACACACTAGGTGACGTGCTTGCTCACATTCTCGATCAACTCGACGAACTGACCCCACGCCACTAGTCCAGCAGTCCGCCGAGGTGGGTGGCGATGGTCTGGTCGAGCTCGTCGACTGACTGGGCGTAGATGTCGAGGCTGATGGCAGTGGAGCGGTGGCTTACCTTATCCTCGATCCACCTATGGCCTGATCTGGTGTGGGTGGTCGCGTCCACCAAAAAGGCCTCCTGAGCTGGGAGTCTCGTGATGTCTGACGTCACGCTCATCCACATCTCGGGAGGCACTTTCTGTGTCTGCATCTTCGCGCAAACTCGACCGGCTGCAAGCGACCTTCGATCACGGCGGGATCGTGGCCAACGCTGGCCTGATCGTGCCGGCAACGTTGATGGTCCGCCTTGGTCTCGAGTCTCTGATCGACGCGTGGGTCAAGACGGGTTCGTCGAGGCCGGGCCGCAAGGTGTTGACCCTGGTGGCGGCGATGCTGGCGGGGGCGACCCACATCGATCACGTCAACGTGTTGCGGGCTGGCGCGACCGAACGGGTGTTGCCGTTCAAAGTGATGGCCCCGTCGACGATCGGGTCGTTCCTGCGGTCGTTCACGTTCGGCCACATCCGCCAGCTCGACGCGGTGTTGAGCCGAACGCTCGGGCGGGCGTGGGCTGCGGGCGCCGGGCCTGGCGACGGCCCGCTCGTCGTTGATCTGGATTCGACGATTTGTGAGGTTCACGGCAAACAGAAACAGGCCGCCGGCTACGGCTACACGAAGCAGCTGGGCTACCACCCGTTGTTGGCGACCAGGGCGGGGACCGGCGAAGTCCTGTTTGCTCGGATGCGGAAAGGCTCAGCGAACACTTCCCGCGGGATCGTCCGGTTCGTTGACGAGCTCGCCAACAACCTGGCCCGGGCCGGCGCCACGGGGCCGATGACGGTTCGGGCCGATTCGGGGTTCTGGTCCTGGAAGCTCTGCGATCGCCTCGACGCCCACGGCATCGCCTGGTCGATCACCGTGCGCTTGCACAAGAACATCAAGGCTGCGATCGCCGCCATCGACGACAACGCCTGGGTCGAGATCGACTACACGATCGGCGGCCAAGCCCAAATCGCAGAAACCAGCTACACCGCCGGCAGCGGGAAACGACAGCGAACCGTGCGTCTGATCGTGCGCCGGACCCGCCTGGTTGAACCCGCGCAGCGCCGACTCTGGCCCGACTGGCGCCACCACGCCTTCATCACCAACACCGAGCTCGACACCGTCGCCGCCGACCGGTTCCACCGCGAACACGCCGTCGTCGAACTCGCGATCCGCGACCTCAAAGAAGGCGCCGGCCTCGACCACATCCCGTCGGGGCACTACCACGCCAACGCCGCCTGGCTCGCCTGCGCCGTGCTCGCACACAACCTCGGATGCTGGACCACCCAACTCGCCAGGCAACCAGCCGTCACGAACCGGACCCGACGCACCCGCCTCATCCAGGTCCCCGCCGCCATCGCCAACCGCTCGGGCAGGACCCTGCTGCGGCTGCCGGCCCGCTGGCCCTGGGCGACCACCTTCACCAGAACGCTCAGCGCCCTGCGGGCGCTGCCCGCACCCTCAGGCTGACACCTGAGGTCCGGGACCCGACGCACCCCACCAAGCCAGCGTCAACAACCCAGCCCAGCCCCGAATCCCTGCTTCGACGCGGCCATCAACCCGTCCCCCAACCGCCCGAGGCGACGCCGACACCGCAACCCCCGACAGCCCCCAACCCAACCTTCAGAACGGTGGATCGAGGCTTAGCTGTCGCGAAGCTCCCGTCGATCCACGCCCGGTGACCCCCCGCAGCCTTCAGCGACAACAGCGCTCGCCGGCATCCAGCCAGGAGGTGGATGCGCCAGTCAGTGGACCCGAAGGCGCTTTCGACTTCGGCCCACGACGCCGACCACTCGCCTGGCGGCAAGACACCGTCAATCAAACCCGGAACCATCAACACAACATATCAGTTGGGTTGAGTTTCGACCAGACTCGACGGGCGGATCCCCCGCCCCGCCTCTCCATTCACTCAGTGGCATTCGCAGAGAAGTCGCTGCAAGGGCGCAGCCGATGGGATCATCGGCTCGTGAGTGCTTCGTCGGAACCATCGAACTCGGAGTTGTTGGCCGAGGTCGAGGAGTTGCGCGCCGAGGCAGCCCAGCTACGCGACCTGCTCGGCCTCGCCGACCGCACCGGCGACGAACACCAGCGCGCCTGGGCGCCAACGCTATTCGGCGGCGCCAGTCCGACGGCGGAGGTGACCCAGGCCTCCCCGCCGGCGGAGAAGCTCGAACTGATCCGATCACTGTTCGGCGCACGCTCAGATGTGTACGCCCACCGGTGGGAGAACCAGAACTCGGGCAAATCGGGTTGGTCGCCGGCGGTGCGTGGCGGCTGGTCTCAAAATGCCCGCAAGGCCAAGGACTATCTGCCGCTCACCGACGAGGTGTTCGCCTCGCACCTACGGGGTGACTCGACGATCGGGATCTACCCGCTCCTGCGGGGCGACACGTGTGCGCTGCTCGCGTGCGATTTCGATGACGGCAGCTGGGCGCTCGACGCACTCGCGTTCCTCGACGAGTGCCACAACGCCGGTGTCCCTGCGGTGCTGGAACGCTCCCGCTCGGGCGACGGTGCTCACGTGTGGGTGTTCTTCGACAAGCCCGTTCCCGCTACCGCAGCTCGGGCGATGGGGATGGGGCTGCTCCGCCGAGCGATGACCAGACGGGCCGAACTCGATCTGGCGAGCTATGACCGGTTCTTCCCGTCGCAGGACTTCATGCCCAAAGGGTCCTTCGGCAACCTGATCGCACTGCCGCTCCACGGCGAGCGAGCCACCCATGGGTGCACGGCGTTCCTCGACCCGACCTCCATGGAGCCATGGCCTGACCAGTGGGCGTTCCTGTCGAGCGTGTCTCGCATGTCGAGCGACGCGGTCGTTGCGTTGGCCGACTCGCTGCGCACTGTCGCTGCTGGCCCCGGTCTGTCGTTAGCGAACCTGGCAGACGCCGATGGCCCCAAGCCCCCACCGGTGATCGACGCCCAGACCGCCGGGATGCTCTCGCTACGACGAGCCGGGTTACCACCGGCGCTCGTTGCCGGGTTGAAGCACCTCGGTTCGCTGGCAAACCCCGAGTTCTACGAGAAGGAGCGGATGCGGTTCTCCACGTGGGACACGCCCCGCTTCATTCGCTGCTACCGCGAAGACCTCGAATGGCTCCACCTCCCCCGAGGACTGCTCGGTCAAGTGACAGAACTGGCCGAGACGGCGGGCAGCCGCCTCGACATCACCGACCGACGACCCGACCACCCCCTGATCGAGTTCGATGCCACGACGATGCTGCGGCCCCACCAGCAAGCCGCTGTCGACGCCGCCGTCGACCACGACCTCGCAGTCATCGTTGCCCCGCCCGGGTCGGGCAAGACCGTGACCGCCTGCGCAGTGATCGCTCACCACCGCCAACCAACACTGGTCCTGGTCGACCGCAAACCACTCCTCGCCCAGTGGCGCGACCGGCTCGGTGAGCACCTCGGCCTTCACGAGGACCGGGTCGGGGTCATTGGTGGCGGCAAGACCAAAACCACAGGAATCGTCGATGTCGCGATGATCCAGAGCCTCGCCCGGCGCGAACGCCCCGACGAGGCCTTCGCCAACTACGGACTCGTCGTCGTCGACGAATGCCACCATCTACCCGCAGTGTCATTCGAGAGCTGCGTCCGCACCGCAACGACCCGCCGCTGGTTGGGCCTCACCGCAACCCCAAATCGCCGTGACGGGCTCGAAGGGATCATCGCCCTGCAATGCGGACCAACCCGCCACGAGACCCTGCCGGGCGACGTCGCAGAGACGGCGTTGGTGCAACGCCGCCTGATTGTTCATCCCACCCGGTTCGGGCTCGATGACGACAGCGCCTCGATCCAGTCGGTCTTCGGGGCGCTCGCCGAAGACAATCAGCGGACCGAACAGATCTGCGGCGACGTTGGAGCTGCTGCCGACTTCGGTCGGACCTGCCTGGTGCTCACCCAACGGACCAGCCACATCGACGCCATCGTCGAGCAACGGCACCGTTGCGTTGATCGATCGGTGGGCGCGGTTTGCAGGCTTGGTGTCGGGCTTGGGTCAGATCACGTCGGCGAGCTCATCGAAAGCGGCCGCCTGTGGGTGCCCGATATTCGGTCGTGGGCCGCTGACCTGATTTCCTAAGGGTTGTCAACGGGTGGCTGTTCACGGTGGGTGGGCGCGTCGGGTGGGGCCGGTGTCGGCTTCGGGGTGGTCGAGCGCTGGTTGTCGGGGTCGGTCAGGTGGGGT
>JAAEMS010000132.1 GCA_024225275.1 Actinomycetes bacterium | reverse complement strand
CAGTATCTGGTCCTCGGTGACCGTACCTGTGATGGCGGGAATGCCGACTGGAGCATCATTGATATTGGTGACAGCTACAGTCTGGGCTGTAGTCAAAGGACCTTCCGCGGTTCCCTGTCCATCTGTATAGGAGACCTCAACGGAGATGAGTGTTCCGACATCGGCATCACCCAGGGTATAAGTACCCGCTGTTGCCCCACCGATTGCCACTCCATCACGCAACCATTGATATGAGAATGCACCAAGGCCATCCGCATCGGAGATGCCGCTGGTATCAGCAGTCAGTATCTGGTCCTCGGTTACCGTACCTGTGATGGCGGGTAATCCAACCGGTGCATCATTGATATTCACTACGGCAGCAGTCTGGGCCGAGGATAAAGGTCCTTCCGAGGTTCCCTGTCCATCAGTGTAACTTACTTCCACACTGATCAATGTTCCAACATCGGCATCTCCCAGAGTGTAAGTCGATGCAGTTGCTCCACCAATGGCAACACCATCACGCAACCACTGATATGAGAATGCACCAAGGCCATCTGCATCGGATATACCACTGGTATCAGCAGTGAGGATTTGATCTTCGGTTACCGTACCTGTGATGGTTGGAATACCGACCGGTGCATCATTGATATTGGTGACAGCTGCAGTTTGTGCTGATGTTAAAGGACCTTCCGCAGTTCCCTGTCCATCTGTATAGGAGACCTCAACGGAGATGAGTGTTCCGACATCGGCATCACCCAGGGTATAGGT
>JAAEMS010000131.1 GCA_024225275.1 Actinomycetes bacterium | reverse complement strand
GGGCGACGAGGTGACTCGCGACCAGCCCCTGGTCGAGATCCTCACCGACAAGTCCCAGACCGAGCTGCCCGCACCGTACGCGGGTCAGGTCACCCGACTGGGCGGCGCCGAGGGTGACATCCTCAAAGTCGGAGACCTCGTGGCCACCATCGACGACGGGAGTGATGGGGACGACACCAGTAGTGGTTCCGCGGTCGGAGCGACGAACAGGGCCGGATCGTCCCCACCCCGGCACGGGGGGCGACCCAAGGCATCGCCAGTGGTTCGCCGCCGGGCTGGGGAGGCCGGGATCGACCTCACCGAGGTGGTGGGCACCGGGCCGGGTGGCCGCATCCTGGTGACCGACCTCGATTCGGCCATGGCGTCGGCTGCTCAGGAGCCTTCCCCCGCCCCCGTGGCCGTTCCGAGCCCGGCCCACCCGACCACCCCCGTTGTCGCTCCGACCCCGGCGTACCGGACTCCACCACCGGGCCCGGCGGAGTACGGGGTCCATCCCCTGAGGGGTATCCGCCGGGTGACGGCCCAGCACATGGAACGTGCCTGGTCCCAGATCCCCCACATCCACGGGTTCGACGAGCTCGACGCCACCGAGCTGGTGGCGACCCGCCAACGCCTGAAGACCGCGGCCGGGCCCGATGCCCCCAACATCACCCTCATGGCCTTGTTCGTAATCGCCGCGGCCCGGGCCCTGCGCGCCCACCCCCTCATGAACGCGTCGATCGACACCGAAGCCGGCACCATCGCGGTCCACGAGGACGTCCACATCGGCATCGCGGTGGCCACCCCAGACGGCCTGGTCGTACCGGTCATCACCCACGCCGATCGGCGAGGGGTCGTGGGGATGGCGGCCGAGATCGGACGCCTCTCGACCTCCGCGCGCGACCGCTCGATCACCAGCGCCGAGCTCCGAGGAGGCACGTTCACCGTCACCAACTACGGAAGCATGGGTGGCCGGTTCGCGGCCCCCATCATCCGGCCCCCCGAGGCGGGCATTGTCGGCTTCGGGGCGATCAAGCAGCAGCCCATGGTCGTCGACGGTGAGGTTCTGGCCCGGCCCACCCTGCCCATCGTGGTGGGCGCCGATCACCGCCTGATCGACGGAGACGTGTCGACCTCGTTCCAGGAACACGTAGTCGCGTCTCTCAGCGACCCGACCCTGCTTCTGTTGGAGCGCTGATGGTTGTGGGTGAGGTCGGCACCCGTACCGACATCCTGGTCATCGGGGCGGGGCCTGGTGGCTACGCCGCGGCCCTTCGTTGTGCCGACCGGGGGAGGCAGGTCACCCTCGTCGAACGGGACCAGGTGGGTGGCACCTGCCTGAACGTGGGTTGCATCCCGTCCAAGGTGCTCATCCACGCGGCCGAGGTGGCGGCCCTTCCCTCTGTCAGCTCGGCCTTGGGCATCGAAGTCACCACCAGGGTCGACATGCCCCGGGTCCAAGCCCATATCGTGGAGGTCGTGGCCGGGCTCACCGGTGGGGTTCAGCAACTGCTCGACGCGGCCGGGGTGGAGGTGGTGACCGGCACCGCCCGGTTCGCCCGACCCGAAAGGGTCGTGGTGGCCAAAGGCGATGGGGTCCACCACATCGAGTTCGACCAGTGCATCATCGCCACCGGCAGCCGCCCAGTCGAGCTACCCGGCCTGCCCTTCGACGGTGAGCGAATCCTCGACTCGACCGGCGCCGTTCACCTGACCGAGGTTCCGGAACGGCTGGTCGTCGTCGGGGCCGGTTACATCGGTGTCGAGCTGGGCACCGCGTTCGCCAAGCTCGGATCCCACGTGACCATGGTCGAGGCCCAGGACCGGATCCTCCCCGAGCTCGACGTGACCCTCGGACGGGTGGTGGCCCACCGGCTGCGTGAGCTCGGCGTCGAAGTGATCACCAGCGGGCAGGCCCAGAACCTGACCGACGACGGGCTCATCGTGACCGTGGGCAACGACCAGCTGACCATCCCGGCCCACCGGGTGGTCGTGGCCGTGGGGCGCCGCCCCAACACCGACGACCTGGGCCTCGATGTGGCCCAGGTGCCGCTCGACGACCGGGGCCTGGTCATGGTCGACGCTGGCCGCCGGGCCACCCGCCGGGTGCTGGCCATTGGCGACATCACGGCGGGGCCGGCCCTGGCCCACAAGGCCACGGCCGAGGCCTACATCGCCGCCGCTAGCGCCTGCGCTGAGGTCGCGGCCTTCGACCCGGCGGTGATCCCCGCCGTCGTGTTCTCCGATCCCGAAGTCGTGACCGTCGGGCTCACCGCCACCGATGCTCTGGACCAGGGCATCGGCGCCACCACCTTCCGCTTCCCTCTCGGCGCCTCGGCCAGGGCCCGCACCCTCGACCGGCCACGGGGCCAGGGCGAGCTCGTGGCCGACGAGGACGGCACCGTCATCGGTGTGCACCTGGTGGGCGCCGGTGTGTCCGAACTGGCGGGTGAGGCCGCCCTGGCCGTCGAGATGGCCGCCACCCTCGAGGATCTGGCGGCCACCATCCATCCCCACCCCACTCTCTCGGAAGTCCTGCCCGAAATGGCCCAAGGCGCCCTCGGGCACCCTCTCCACGTTCGCCGCCGCTGATCAATCGACTGAGTAGGGTCCGACCATGGACTTCCTCTCCGATTCCGTCGAAGCAATAGCCGCCCGGGTTCGTGCAGGAGAGCAATCGGCCCGTGAGGTCACTCAGCACGCCATCGACCGGATCGAGGCCCTGAATCCCACGCTCAACGCCTTTGTGGCGTGGGATGCCGAAAGCGCCCTGGCCCAGGCGGACGCCATCGATGCCACCGTCGCCAACGGCCGCGACCCAGGACCACTGGCCGGCGTGCCGATGGGGGTGAAGGACCTCGAGGCGGTAGAGGGGTTCACCACCTCCTTCGGGTCGGCCCTGCATGTCGGCGATGCCCCCGCCCCCACCGACTCGGTACATGTCAGCCGCTACCGGGCCGCCGGTGCC
>JAAEMS010000130.1 GCA_024225275.1 Actinomycetes bacterium | reverse complement strand
TTCTCCGGGGTGGCAAAGGCGCAGACGAGCTCCACGGCCGCCGCGGGGCCGACACCCTCTACGGAGGTATCGGTGATGACACCCTCGACGGAGGCCGCGGCGTCAACGACACCCTCGACGGTGGCGACGGCACCGATACTTGTGATGACGGCGAAACCAACACCGAGTGTGAAACCGAAACCACGATCGGGGACGCCAATGATCCCGGCCCCGGCCCCAACGCGGTCAGCGTCACCCAGACCCGCACCTACGACCACGACGGCCAACTGGTCGAGGTCGCCTTCGATGACGGCACCAGTGTCGAAACCACCGGGTTCAGCTGGGACAACAACCGGTCGATACCCCAAATCATCACCTGGACCGACACAAACAACACCAACCTCATCTACGGCAACACCCGCCTCGCCGCCACAGGAGCCACCGGGGACGAAACCTTCGCCTACGACGCGCTCGGAAACACCCTCGCGGAGCTGGCGAGCGTTCTTGCCGTGGCCGAGAGCTATGCACCCTTCGGCGAGGCGAGTGAGCCAGATCGTATTGGCTTCGGATACCGGGGAGAGCTTCACCTAGGTGCCTCAGTTCATCTCCGAGTGCGGGACCTCGACCCCATGATGCGACGATTCGTAGCGAAGGACGCCATTGATGGCGCGAGCGGTCAAATTGGGGAGTCAAACCCGTACTGGTACGCGCTCAACAGCCCGGCCTCCTTCATAGACCCTTCGGGCAGGACTGCCGAACGCTTCGAAGATGTCAACGCAGACGAAGATCTTGTCTTTGTGAGATTCAACCAACCGTCATTTCCGCTCATGACCGCGGTCTCGAGGTTCGAGCTGTCCATTGAGTCTCTGGCTTTTCCCCGCTCGGAGCTGGTCTATTTGGACCAGTTCAGTGTCTTCAGCGGGGATGCTCAGATCTTCTGGCCGTCGGTCTACTCCCAGGTGACGGTCCGGGGCGTGACCTTTGGCCTTCAGCTCTGGTCGCAACAGCACACGGTTTACGCTGCCGTCGCGTACCGTTTCGCCCGGGCGGGACTCGACCTTGAAGTTGATCGAGGGCCAATGACCGTTGAGGTCGAGTCAAAATGGAGTGAGGAGAGCGTCGGAATTGGGGACATCGCCTACGCTGATGTCGAGATAGATCGAGACATCACATACAAGCTCGGTTCACCCACCACCATGGGGCCGATCCTCGGCGATGGGTCGCAGCACCTTGGTCACGGGCGATCAGTTCACGCCCCATGGGAATGGCTCCTCCACGGCAACGGAGAGCAATGGATCTCCTGTGTCGACTTTCACGGGGAACCCGTATGTGGCCTGCCCGGCGATCTTGTGCCCAGCATCGGGTCCCCAGACCGACTTCCATTGGATTTCATCAAGGACGATGTCTAAGCGATCGCTGGCGGCGGCTCTCGTCGCAACACTGCTCTGCGCGTGCTCATCGAATGGCGATCCGCCCGCTGACACCACCACCGCGCCGCAGGGATCCTCGACAGTTCCGACGCTCGGTTACACCCCGATCCACGACCGAGACGTGCAAGACATCACCAGGCTCTTCGAACATCCGGAAGGTGGCTTGCTCCTACTCGGAGCGCGACTTGCTGCCGATGACAAGTGGTGCGGTCGCGCGGAGATCGACGACAAGGACAAGGCCCTGCGAAGCGGTGTCTGGGGATGTGCCCCTCAGCCTCCGGCGGATGGGCCGATCGCTACCGTCGTGTTCGTCGATCGTGATGGCCGGGATCGCACGGAATACGTGGGCGCCGTTGTGCCTGACGGGGCTACGAGTGTCGTCCTCACGACTGATGTCGGTGAGATGCAGTTCGACACCCGAGAGATGCCTGTCATCGCGTTCCCGCGTGTGGGCACGCGGTTCAGGATTGAGTTTGCTGACGGCACCGTGATCGACTGTCCGGCCACGGTCGGGCTGGCGGCTGTCCTATGCGGCTAGTCGTGTTCTTCTGACCTGCCGGCGACGCAATGAGTCGACGAGGGCTGAGCCTGCCTCGCCACTGGGCTCAGCTGGGCCCAATAACTGTGTACATCGATGGGTCGTTCATCGACGAGTTGGCGCAGCTGAGCTTGGGAGGCACGAGGGGGAGTGGTCCTCATCGACCGGTCTGGTGGCCGTTCCTCCCGTGGGCCGGGTGTTGGCGGGTTGGGTAGATGTTCTCGATGTCGACGGACCAAGGGGGTGCTTCGGAGTGAGCGGGGGTCCGGGCGCGAGACAGGGGCTTGACGAATCTGGAGGTGTTCGACGTCTTCGGAATCCGGGGAGCCCCTGTGACAACCGATGGTACGCGCATGTGCGAGCTGCTGGTCGGTCTGGGCCCCGACGTGGCGGTGGTTCGGGTGCTGCGCCTTGCGCTGGATCGAGGTGACCATCGAGACCCGCACACCGACGCCTCAGTGTTCGAACTGCGGGTCGCCAGCGGAGTTGAAGGACCGGGATCTGGTGTCTCATGTGGATCTGCGGTCGTTCGGGCAGCCGACCAGGCTGGTGTGGCGTAGGCGCCGGTGGGTGTGCGCGGCGTTGTTCTGCGGGGTGGGGTCGTGGACCGAACTGAGCCTCCCCCTTCTGGCCGGTCACCTCGATTAGGAGGTAGCTATGTCAGTGATGGAGAAGGAACAGCCAGCGCGTCGCACGCGTCCGGGCGAGTTCTTCTTGGTGATATCGCAGGCGACAGGGCCGGTCACGTCCGACTGGATAGGAGAGAAGTGTGGTACTTGATGAACCGGCCTCGATCAGCGAGCTGATCGAGGCGTGCAACACAGTGATCCGCGAGGCCGACCTTCCCACAGCCCCATCAGGCGATATTCGCTCCACGGACGAGATCGCCGCCTGCTCGGGGCTGTTGGGCGTTGACCTCGATGAGATCGAACGAGAACTGGCGCCGTTCCACCTCCCCCGGGAAGCGCGGATCCTTCTCGGCTCAGAGTTCCTTTCCCCGTTTCCGGTCTTCAACAACGAACGGTTCAGCGAGTTCCGTCGAGCAATGCACCAGTCCGTCGACTACTCAATGCTCCCTTTGCCGAACTGGGTGGAGTTGGGAGCCAAGCTACGCATATGGTCCAGCTTGGAGGCAGCGACGGCACCTAAATGGCACTTAGATCGCCGGGGCTGCTGGTAACTGAATTGATATCCGACCAACGTTGAGGGAGTAGTATGGAACGACAACTCCACGAAGATCTGGGGCTTCTTGTCCGGCTCAATTGCGTGGCGGCCGTTGCCCTATCCTACGCGGTGTGGCCATCCAGGCCGCTCTTGATTGTTCTAGTGCTTAGTCTAGTAGTTTGGCCTTTTAGCATCACGGCACCAATGCGATGGCGAAATGAGATAGACGAAGCGGGATACGCACGCTGGGCCACGTTGCTAATGCCTAGCCTGTTTGTCCTATTTCCCGGCGCATTCGGTGAGTCGCGGGGAAGTGAGTTTCCAACTGTGGCGCTCATGGTTGTGTTTGGTTGTGCTCATCTTGTCCTGGTTCTTCTGCTGTCGCCCCCAGTAGAGGTCGACTTCAGACGTCTTTCTTTGTGGTTGGCCGCATCTTGTTGGGGCATAGCCGGCGCCTTGGCCGACTCGCCG
>JAAEMS010000129.1 GCA_024225275.1 Actinomycetes bacterium | reverse complement strand
GGTGACGACATGATCCTGGGCGGCCGAGGTGCCGACGAGCTACGAGGAGGTCAGGGTAAGGACCTGATCCGGGGGCGCAGAGGCGCCGACACAATCCTTGGTGGCCCAGGGGCTATGAACTCCACGGAGGCCGAGGCAACGACGTCATCGAAGGAGGCAACGGAAACGACCTGCTGTACGCAGGGAAGGGAACCGATGTCCTGCGAGGCGAGGACGGCGACGACGAGCTGCGAGGCCGTCGTGGCGCTGACGAGCTGCGAGGCGGCACCGGCAACGACACAATCGTGGGCGGGTCTGGCGATGATGAGCTCCACGGGGGCGCCGGACACGACGTCCTGCGGGGAAAGTCAGGCGCCGACGAGCTCTTTGGAGGCGCCGGGAACGACACTCTTCGAGGTGGCCGAGGGGCAGACCATCTCGAGGCCGGAGACGGAGATGATCAGGTATTCGGAGGTCGAGGCGACGACACCCTCCAGGCCGGCGCAGGTATCGACAGCACCGACGGCGGGAAGGGCACCGACACCTGCGCAGGCGGCGAGACAGTCACTAACTGCGAACTCTAAACCTGGCCGCCATGGCCTCCGATACCGGTTCTTGGTGCCGACGGAACCACACAGTCACCCGAGCGTCAGAGGACCTATGACAACTCGCCGATACTACCTACCGTTCATGGCTGCGGCTGTCCTGATGTTGGGCTGCGCCTCATCGGCCGACACCACCCAAGCGTCGTCGACCGACTCAGTGGCGGGTGAGGACGGGCCGGGATCGGCCCCAGCCACAGCGTCCGCTGGTAGCGGCGACACGGCTCGTTCTTCCGGGTCAAATGGCGGGGCCGAGGCTGAGCCGCCGTTGAGGTTCTTGCCTGGTAGTGAGTTTTCGTTGTCGGGGTCTGAGTATCGGTTGGAGATCCGGCCTGGTGAGACCCGCACGGTGGGTTTGACGTTCACGAGTTATGCGCCTTCCGAGGTGACCTACCCGTTGGAT
>JAAEMS010000128.1 GCA_024225275.1 Actinomycetes bacterium | reverse complement strand
TGGAAGACCGTCTCCGCCTCATTCACTGCGGCGAAGGCGAGCGTGCCGACTTCGATGCCGAGGATGAGTCACTCGGCACCATGGTTTGGGTCGGACTCGTCGGGCCAGTCCTCGACGCTCTCGACCGCGGTGACGTTCTCCTCGCCGACGAACTCGACGCAAGCCTCCATCCGCACCTCGTCGATCAGATCGTCGCCCTATTCCAGAACCCGGCAACCAATCCGAACTGCGCCCAACTGGTCTTCAACGCCCATGATGTGACGGTGCTCGGCGACTCCGAGCACCGCAGGCTCGGCCGAGACCAGATCTGGTTCACCGAGAAGGACAGCGCAGGAGCGACGACGCTCTACCCGCTCGCCGATTTCAGCCCCCGCAGAGACGAGGCTCTCGAGCGGCGCTACATGCAGGGTCGGTTCGGAGCGCTCCCGGTACTCGACCCCGGCGAATTCACGCGTGCTGCCACGCTCGTCGAATCGTGAAGAAGCCCTCCGGGAGAGCACCCAAGCGGTCCCCAGGGCGACAACCCCAACGACGCGTCATTCGCGTACTGACCGAAGGCGAGGTCACCGAGCCGCACTACCTCACTCTCCTGGCCCGCAAGCACCGGCACACCATCACAATCCAACACGACAAGGACTCTGCTGGCTCGGCTCCGCTCACCCTCGTCCAAGAGGCACGGCGCCAGAGAAGAGGGCGAGCAACCGGCGACGCAAGTCGGACGGCCCTGACTTCGACGAGATCTGGTGCGCGTTCGACACCGATGAACACCTCAACATCGCACAGGCGATTGCGGAAGCGAGAGACGCAGAAGTCAAGGTTGCACGGTCGAACCCCTGCTCTGAACTCTGGCTGGTGCTTCACGTCGAGGACCACAACGCCAACGTTCATCGCCACGACATCCAACGGCGAGCCACTGACCTCGGCCTGACCGACGGCAAGTCGATCTGTGGCACCGAAGCCGAGGAGACGCTCATGGCGAACACGCAATCCGCAGTCGACAGAGCGCAACATCTCGACGACCGCCACGGTAACGATGGCTCACCAGCCGGGGAGAACCCGAGTAGTGGGATGTGGCGCCTCGTCGAGGCGATAGAGCAGAACAAGTAGGCGGCCCGTGGTCACGAGGTGGTCACATGAGACCCGCTGACAATCCGACGAGCTCCGCAGCCAGTTCGTCTTCACCCGGATGAAGGGCTGTCGGTGGCCATGAGGGCATCCTCGGGCCAAGCACCAAGACCACGAAGAGGGCCCGACCCTCGGTACGGGTACCAGGCCGACGAGGGCCCTACCTGTCGGACTTCACGATCACGATCGGCATCCGAGAGCGCTACCCGTACAAGTTCACCAAGCAGAAGGCTGCCACCGAACACACGAAACTGCCGATCGGCGATGACAGCATCGTGCACGAAGACGAGATCGTGGCCCTGGTCGAACACAGGAGTCCCGCCGACCCATCCAAAGGACTCACCAACGGCGGCCTCGCTCACCAGATGGCCGGTCTTTCCACGCACCCGCTGTCGGTAGTGGTGGTCGAAGAGCGTCACTCCCAGATCTTCAAGAACGAATAGGTCCAGGGTGGTTGGCTCGCCGATCTGGTCGCGCGGCTCCAGGTCCGCTACCCCACGGTACCGATCCTCTTCGGCGAAACCCGGCCCCTCGCCGAGGAGTGGACCTTCCGGTTCCTCGGGGCCGCTCTCGCCCACCACCTCGATGAGCCCGGCGACCCGACCGCGCCCGCAGGTTGGTGGGTCTGACACAGTTGGAGTCCGATGCAAGCATTCAATCAGTAGAGGACCACTTCGGACGCCTACCGTTCTTGAGTGGCCGTCTTTCGACAAACGCGGTCGAGTCGGTCGGGAGCGACGAGGCAATCGCGCCCTGTCAGATCAGCACAGCATCTCCCGTTCTCAACAGAAGATCCTGGACACGTTCGACAGCACGATGGGGCACCGGTCAAGTCAGCGCCGCCCCGCACCGGTCACTGCGCTCCGAGACGAGGGCTACCAGCCGGTCGGGTAGATCCGTCGAGAGCTCACCGACGCCACCGTCGTTCATTGCCTGGACGAAGGCAGCGGGCGTTCGCTCCGCCATGTCGAGCACCCGGGCGATGAGTCGATCACGGTCGAGTTTGAGTTCGTCGGCAGCGTGCTCCCATGCGCTGGGTCGGTCAGTTCGGCGCAGCTTGTAGTCATCGCCGATTTTCATGGCGAGCTTCACCTTGTAGCCCCCGCTGTCGTCATAGGGCAGGATCGACGCGATGTCGTAGAGCGGTGCCAACCTCACCTGATTGCCAGCGAGCAGCAGGCTGTAGTTCTTCGCGTGGGCGTCGGTGCCTGCGATCAGCCAGTTGAATGCGAGGGCGTCGGCGAACCGCCAAACGTCGGTCTCGGCATCGGGACCAGGGATGGTCGAGCGGATCAGCTCAGCGATCTGGCCGGGCGTCGGCCCGCCATCGGACTGATACTTGCGGGCAGGCGGAATCGACAGGGCCTGACAGAGATCCTCTTGATGGACGCGGATCGGCGCTCCGTTTCGGGCTGAGCGGTCGAACCGTTCCACGACGATCGCGCTCTCATCCTCGAACGTCTCGATACGAGTATGGGCAGCCGGGAGACCAAGCTCTCTCGCCGCTGTGAGGCAAAGGTGCTCGTTGATGTTCTGCGCCTCGAACCCAGCCACCGCAGGTTTGAGGATGTGGGTAGTCGGAACCGAACCGGTCGGCGCCCCCCAGCGGCCCCCGCCTCCTTGGGCCTCATGGGCTCCGTTGGCGGGCGCATGGTGCAGCGCAGTCTTGGCCTGGGCGCCACCGAGGCTGAACTGGCCAGCGAATCCGGGGCCGAGCCAGCTGGTCGAGTCGGCCCGAAGCGTGCGCAGTCGTGACGCGATATCGGCCTCGGTGAGCCAGGTGACCGCGCCATGTCTACCGACGAGATCGTCGGCTTCATCGGGTGCGCAGAACTGCACGGCTCCAGCACAGTCGTGACCTACGTGGGTGCCGAGCAACGGGAACGGCGACGCTACCGACACACCGAAGTCGCGACCCCACCGGGCGAGCACATCAGCGTTGTCGGGCAGGAGTCCCCACAACCATGGTGTGAGACGAGCGTCGCTGTGCGCTTCCTCGGCCGGTGGCATCGACACCGACAACAGCGTCGCAGTCGGGTCATCTCGATAGTCCCCGTCGTAGTGAAGACGAAGAGCGCCGCTTGCCACGCGTTCAACGTTGCCGATCGGCTTCCCTTCGAGGAGGACCGTCAACACATCCGACGCCATCAGCTACCGCCTTCGATGATCTGGCCGAGATCGACAGTCGGTCCGTCCGGGACCGGGACCGGAACGAACGTAATGGCGAGGTCGAGTGCGCTCAGCACCGACAACGCTCGACCTAGCTCGGCGGTGCGTTTACCCGTCTCGAGCTCTGACAGCCAGGGCCGCCCCACAGCAGCGCGTGCAGCAAGCTCGACTTGCGACAGACCCTGATCCTTGCGGGCCCGCCTAACCGCCGACCCGAACGCCTTGCTTGTCTGTATCGGTCGCATCGTGTTCTCCCTGGCTCACGCTGTGCGCGAAAGATCATCTGTCTTCGCATGACGACAGCAAGGCTCTGTAGCCGTTCGGAGACACGGTAGCAGTGTCGCCGTTCGAAGACAACAACCTTCCGTCGTCGTACGGCGACAGTACCGCCCCGCCTGAGATTGCCCGCCGTGGTCACACGGTGGTCACAACAGATCCGTGACGGCCCTTTGTCCGCAGGTTCTGGGTTCAAGTCCCAGGGGGCGTACCACGCGAGATCCCAGTGCTGGCGCCGTCTTCACACCTGTCGGTGCTCTCCGAGAGGAGGGCTACCAGCCGGTCGGGTAGATCCGTCTGGAGTTCACCGACGTCACTGTCCTTGATCGCCAGGACGAAGGCCGCCGACGTGCGCTCCGCCAAGTCGAGGACCCGGGTGACGAATCGGTCACGGTCGCATCGTGTTCTCCCAGCGGCTGACAACGTTCCTGATCGACCCGGTGTGCCAATGAGCATCTGTCTTCCCATGACGCCGACAGGAGGTTCTGGGTTCAGCTCCCAGTGGGCCCGGGACTTCCCCTAGCCTCGCGTCATGACCTCACCTGACGACTCGGTTCTTCCTGAGCACGGCCGCAGCGCCGAGGAGCTCCGCGGTCTCATCGCCGAGTGGCAGAGCGGCGACATCGACTGGAAGGGCGGACGGGCCTTCAGCCTGGTGTACAACGCTGCCGACCCCGAGCTCGAAGCTCTCCAACACCACGTCGCTGACCGCTTCCTGCACGAGAATGCCCTCAACCCGTTCGCCTACCCGAGCCTGCGGCGCATGGAACACGAGGTGGTGGGGGTCGCAGCCGAGCTGTTCGGCACCGACGCCAAGGCCGGCACCATGAGCTCGGGCGGTACCGAGAGCATCCTCCTGGCCGTCTACACCGCCCGCGAGCAAGCCCGGGACCGGGGCGTGCACCAACCCCGATTGGTGCTGGCCCAGACCGCCCATCCGGCATTCACCAAAGCGGCTCACTATTTGGGTGTTGACGAGGTGAGGGTGCCCGTCGGCGCCGATCTGCGGGCCGACGTCGATGCCATGGCGGGCGAAGTCGACGGCCGCACGGCACTCGTTGTCGGCTCGTCGCCCTGCTACCCCTACGGCGTCATCGACCCCATCTCCGACCTCGCGGCCCTGGCCCGCGACGCGGGCACCCTCTGCCACGTCGATGCCTGCCTGGGCGGCTGGCTACTCCCCTTCTGGCGAGAGATCGGCGAGCCGGTGCCACCTTGGAACTTCGAGGTCGACGGAGTGACCTCGATCTCGGCCGACATCCACAAGTACGGCTACTGCTTCAAGGGAGCCTCGGTCATCATGTACCGCGACGAGGACATGAAGCGCCGCCAGCACTTCATATTCGATGGCTGGCCCGGAGGCTTGTACGGCTCAGCCACCACCGCCGGCACCCGACCGGCCTCTCCCATCGCCGCGGCCTGGGCCACTACCCAACACCTGGGTCACGACGGCTACCTGGCCAAGGCCCGGATGGTCAGGGACGCCACCTCCATCTTCCTCGCCGGCGTGCGGGGCATCGACGGTCTTCAGATCTCGGGCGACCCGGACATGTCGCTGTTCGAATTCTCGTCGACCGAGGGGTCCGAGACCACAGGCGCCATCGGCGACGTGATGGACGACCGCGGATGGCACCTCGACCGCCAGCAGGGCGGACTCCACCTGATGGTCTCGCCCGGGCACCTGGCCGTCGCCGACCAGTTCGTGGCCGACCTGGCCGAAGCGGTCGCCGCCCATGGCCAAAGCCGGGGGGTTGCCGCGTCCTACGGTGGCGTCGCCGATGACGCCGGCTGAGCCCAGGACCGGGCACCCACCGGCCCCTACAGATGGAGACCGGTGGGCACCTCGTCCTGGGTGTCGTCGCTGCCGTCGGGACCATCACCGCCCAGCAGGCGCGCCAGGGTCAGGTCGCCTCGCGCCGGTACATCGTCCCCGAACAGGGCGCACGCCTCGGTCCGACTGA
The DNA here is from genome assembly GCA_024225275.1 of Actinomycetes bacterium. Lineage (GTDB taxonomy): Bacteria > Actinomycetota > Acidimicrobiia > Acidimicrobiales > JAAEMS01 > JAAEMS01. The sequence goes on along the minus strand of JAAEMS010000128.1, from coordinate 430 downwards.
AGGCCCGGAACTCGGTCTCGGCCAGACACCGGCCCGGCCGCAGCAGGGCCGGATGGATCCGGCCGATGGGTTCGCTGGTCGTGATGAGGACCGACTACCGGGCGAACACCACGTCCGGGTCGACAACCACCTGGAACCGGCAGTCCGGCTCCCATTCCCGGGCGAGGGCCCGGATGGCCGTGGTCTTGCCGGTTCCGGGAAGGCCGTGCCAGAGGACGATCCGCCCCCCATCGAGCGACAGCCGGAGGTCGACGAGCTCACCGATCTGGGCACCTACCTCACCCGGATAGTGGTCGGCGATGGACGCCCAGGCCGGCGCCTCGATCCAACGGGTCGTGGTGTAGGCGCCATTGGCGACCTGCCAGAAGTCGACCGGTACCCGGCCCGACCCTCCGGGTGGGACCGGGAGGCGGCCGGCGACCTCCAGGGC
>JAAEMS010000127.1 GCA_024225275.1 Actinomycetes bacterium | reverse complement strand
TGCCACTCATCTCCTGCGGGCTACGCGGTCTGCGCGGTATTGGTCGCCGCTGTACTCGGTGATCGCGACCACGACCCCGTTCGACGTCCGGAGGTGAAAGACCGTCTCGTGGTCGAACGGTTCGCCACCGACCGTCCCCGCAAACCGAACGACGACAACCGCCCGTGTGCCTGCCGCGATCACTTCGGTGACTTCGACGATCGAAACGGTCGTGTCCTCGCTCGTCTCCTGGGCCAAGGTTTGCGCCACGGCTTCGTGTCCGTGGTGCAAGCCGGCGGCGCCACTGCGACCGGGTACGAGATAGACGACTTCATCGGCCAGAAGGTCGCCGAGTTCAGCGAGGTCGCCGCCCTCGATGACGTCCGCGAAGATGCTGGCGATCTTCCCTGCCTCGGTCTCCGGCACATCGTGTCGCGGATCATCCTCAGCACCGAGAACGACGTGCTCGTTCTCCACCCCGCTGGGGTCGTACCGAGGTTCCCCAGTCTTCGATCTTCGAAGTCGTGACCTCACACGCGCAACGACGCGGCCTGCTGCTGAGCGCACGGTCATGAGCGAAGCGCTTCGGTCGGCGCGAGCTTGGCGGCCCGCATAGCGGGGTAGAGCCCTGCGATCGCGCCGATGGCGATCGCCCCGAAGAAGCCGCCCAACGCCGCCTCCTGGGGAATGATGACTCGCCATCCCTGGCTGGTGGCGTAGACGTACGTTGCGCTGACACCCACGATCACTCCACCGATTCCACCGAGCACGGACAGGATGACGGCTTCGCTAAGGAACTGGCGACGGATGTGTGCTCGAGTTGCGCCGAGTGATCGTCGCAGGCCGATTTCACCGCGCCGCTCGATCACGGCGATCACCATGACGTTTGCGACACCGATGCCGCCGACGAGCAGCGCCACAGCCCCGAGTCCGAGGAACAGTGTCGTCAGTGCGTCGTCGGCAGCGGCTTGTGCCTCGAGCGCATCGGATGGTCGGCTGACGGTGACCTCCTCGGGGTTCTCCGGATCGGCGGTTGTCGGGAGGACGTCTCGCGTCGAATCGATCGCGCCATCGATGACCCGGGTGTAGATGACCGCCGGATTCTCGCCAGCGTCGTAGAAGTCGATCGCCGCGTCCTTGCCGATGAGCACCGCACGATCCAGGTCCGCGGCGAGCGGGAACTCTTCGAGAATGCCGATGACCTCGACGTAGTCGTCGCCGATGAGGACGTAGGTCGGTTGGTCGAGATTGTGAATCCCCAGCCGTTCGGCAGCGATGGAACCCACGACCGCGTTCGGGTAGGCGCTGGTGGATTCGTCGAGGAACTGCCCGGCTGCCAACTCGCCATTCAGTGTCTCGACGAGTTCTTCATCAGCGGCGACGACTCTGACGCTCCCCGTCTCACCTTCGGGTATGAACTCGGTGCGGTAGACCTCTGCGTCGACTTCCCAAACGGCGCTGGCATCGGTCACTGTCGGTATTCGAGCGATCGTCGCGAGCGCCGTGTCGGGAAGTTTGGAATCGCCCGCCCCGAATCCTCCTCCGGCCTCGACCGTCAGCAAGTTCGTGCCGAGACTCGATATCTCGTCGAGCAATGCTGACTTCGATGATTCGGACAGGCCGAGAACCCCGACGAGCGCTGCGATTCCGATGGAGACACCAAGTGCCGAGAGTGCGGTCCGCATCTTGCGAGCTCTGGGGCCCGACGCCCCAACCCGGAAGACGTCGCCGGGTCGGAGCTTGCTCGCGGTTGATTCCGAGCTGCTTGTCATGTCGCGACCACTTCCAGGTCTCGTCGGGCTGAGTCGGACGCGAGAGCCCCGTCATGTACCGAGACCTGCCGTGGGAGAGAGTCGGCGATCGCGGTGTCGTGGGTGATGACCACGATCGTCGTTCCCTCCGAGTGAAGGTCGTGGATGAGTTTCATCACGGCCCCGGTCGACTTCGAGTCCAGGTTTCCTGTTGGTTCATCGGCGAGAACGAACGCCGGACTGTGCACCAGTGCCCGGGCGACTGCGACACGCTGCCGTTCGCCTCCAGAGAGATGATTCGGCGGGTGCTGTAGTCGATGTCCGAGACCGACTCGCTCCAAGGCTTCGATTGATCGCGCCGCACGTTCGCGGGGTGGGACGCCTTGATACAGGAGCCCATTGGCGACGTTCTCGATCGCCGACATCCCCGGAAGCAAGAAGAACTGTTGGAACACGAAACCGATTTTGCGGGCACGGATCCCAGCGACCTCGTTGTCGCTGCGCTCCGCCGTGTCGATGCCGTCGACGGAGACGATGCCGTGGGTGGGGCGGTCGAGCGTTCCCATGACGTTGAGCAGCGTCGACTTTCCCGAACCGGAAGGGCCAACGACCGCCACGAGCTCGCCGTGGTCGATCCTCAGGGACACGTCGTCGAGCGCTCTCACCGGCGGTTCGCCCGGGAACTCTTTGGTGACGTTGTGAAGCTGGAGAGCGGCGGCCCCAGCGGTATGTGCTGGAGTCGCGACGGGGGGATGTGTGCTCGTGTGAACACTCATGAGGGCACCACGACGGCAGTGCCGGGTTCGATGCCGTCGACTTCGACGAAGCCATCGGCAAACATCCCTGGGTCCACAGCGACGAAGCTGGTGCTGTTTCCGTTGGCCACCTCGACCGCGAATCCGCCATCGGCCGTCGATACGAGTGCCGACGCTGGAACCACAGTGACCCCCGCGGCGAGGTTGTCCACCAACCTCACCTCGACGTCGAGCTCATTGAGGTCCGTTGCGGAGTCGGGCACGGATTCGAGGCTGATTTCGACAGCAAGCTGCGGCTCGGAGGTCGGATCGAGCGGATCTGTCGTCGAAGAGTTCGCCAAATCGGTAACGGTGCCGGTGACGATCTCGCCTTCCGGGAATTCGACGTCGATTTCGGTTCCTTCGGCGAGCACTGCTTGATCGGCGACGTCGATTGCGGTCGACACGATTCGACTACCGGTATCGGACCCGTAGGTGAACAGCTCGGTCCCGGTCGCAACGGTGTCACCGTCGTGGCTCGTGATCCGCCCGACCATGACGCCCTCATCGACCGTCACGATCTGGTCGAGGGACAACACCCCATCGACGACTAGATCATCCCAGTCACCTTGGAGGTCATCCTCCCAGTCCTCGATTGCTTGGCTGGTGTCCTCGTCGAACTCTTGGTCGACTTCAAGGTCGCCGTCGACGTCGTAGCCCAGGTCGAAGAGCATCTGTTCCAGAACCTCGATGTCTTCGCCGTCTTCGACGCCGGTCGACAGTTCTCGGCCGAACTCGACCTCGGTCACGACGGCAGTCACCGGCAGGTCATCGACCGAATAGAGCACTTGACCAGAGCCGATCTCACCGGACAGGACTTCGAGATCGATCGCTCCGGTGTGGGCGGCGTAGAAGCCGCCGACCGTGCTTGCGACGTTCAGCGTCATGATCGTCGAACCGGTCTGAACTCTGCTGCCGATGTCGACCATGACACCGGACGCTTCTGAGGGTCCTGGAACCATGATCACATCACCCGGAGAAACGGTTCCAGTTTCGGCAACGCCGAGGTCCTCCTGCCAGCGCTTCACCGCTTCGGAGGTCTCGGTGTCGAAGGTCCCGTCAACCGTGAACCCGGTGTCCACATCATCTCCGTCGTCGCCTTCGGTGGCGTGGTATCCGAGCGACGCAAGATTCTCTTCGAGCAAGAGCACGTCGTCGCCCGACACTCCGTCGACCATTGTTCGATAGAAGGGCACTTCGCCGTAGAACACGACGACCGGTGTCGCATTGACCTCGTAAGCCGTGTCGCCGCGAGCGAGGGTCTGACCCTCGTTCACCAGGTCCGTGATGAGTCCGTCGGTGCCCGCTCCCACGGTGGTGACGTTCGCATACTGCAGTGTGCCGTCGATGTTCGTGTACTCGATGAGGTCCCGCTGCTCCGCCTCGACTGCTCGCAGGGTGACTTGAGCGTCCGTTGTGTCATCGGAATCCGATGAGGAGCTGAGTGACACGATGACGACGGCAGCGAGGATGGCAGCCACTAGCGCAGCGGCCAGAAGCTTCAGCCAGGGCGGCGCGGACGTGTCATTGGACGGCTGCCGTTCTGATGTCGGCGGTTGGCCGTTGGTTTGCGTGGGTGCTTCTGGGCCGTCAGTGTTGGACCCTCGTGTAAGAACTGGCATTAGTTGTTCCCTCCAAATGGACCGCCCGCACCGAACGCTGCCTGGCACTCCTGGACGGCGTCAGCATTCGCGGGGTCGGTCGGGTCGAAATTGTCGCCGAAGATCGCGGCGGGGCCGCCGGTGAATCCGCCGCTGAGATCAGGGTCATCGACATCGAATCCCAGGTCTCGGAGACATTGAGCGAAACCGAGAAGCGTGTCTTCGATTTCGGATTGATCCAATCCAGCACCGGGGAGGAAGCTCGCCCCGGCAATGAGGTCACCGCAGATCTCAACTGCGTTGGCTACGGCCGGGTCGTTCGGGTCGATGTTGCTGTTCGCTCCGGGCTGGAGCAGTTGGATCGATCCATCGGCGTTGACGGTCGGATCTGCGAGATCGACGCCTTCGCCTCGCATGCACTGCGTGAATGCGAGGGCGAGTTCTTCATCGGTCTGGTCAGCGGCTGTATCGGTGGCGTCGGGTTCGGCGTCTGGGGCTTGGGTGCCTTCGACACCGATCAAGGGCGCAGCCTCGACCGTGCCTTCTCCGTCCGATCCGCATGCAGCAGCGCCGAGCGCCAAGGCGAGGAGGAGGATGAGTAGATTTCGCGACTTCATACGGGTTTCCTTCATGTCGAAGCGGAGGTGGTTTCCGCGTTGATGGAGAGCAGCGTGAAGCGTCAACCTGTCGACCCGTTGAATTCCACCTCGGGACTTCCTGTGGATCGCCGTCCGGCTCCTCAGGAAATCCACAGGATTTGTTCGATCAACCCACAGGAACTTGGACCATGCTGTCTGGGTATGAGCACAGCGAAGGTTCTGGTGGTGGATGACGAGGAGAACATCTCGTTCCTGGTGGCCTCCGCCTTGCGAATGGCCGGAATGGACGTCGAGACGGCCGAGACTGGCAGCTCCGCTCTGAGCCTTGCGGACAGTTTCAGGCCAGACGTTCTTGTCTTGGACATCATGTTGGGTGATGTCGATGGCCTCGACGTTCTACGAATTCTCCGCTCTCGTGGTCACACCGCCCCGGTCCTGTTCCTAACCGCGAAGACCTCAACCGCAGACCGAGTGAAGGGTCTGACCGCTGGCGGCGACGACTACATCACCAAACCGTTCGCGTTGGAGGAACTCGTGGCGCGCGTGCAGGTGGCGCTGCGCAGAACCGGAGTTGTTGACTCGTCCGCGATTCTGGCGGCTGGCGATGTCGAGCTCGACGACGATGCGCATCAAGTCACCAAGGATGGAGAAGCTGTCCACCTGACGCCGACCGAATACAAACTCTGTCGCCTGTTGTTGACCAACGCCGGCCGGGTCGTGTCACGCGGCCAAATCCTGGACCACGTCTGGGAGTACGACTTCGACGGCGAGTCCGCAATCGTCGAGACCTTCATCTCGTCGCTTCGCAAGAAGCTCGACGACTCCGAGCAACGGCTCATCGAGACCGTTCGAAGTGTCGGATACACGATTCGTCGCCAATCGTGACGCTGCGATCCCGACTGCTACTCGCGGCACTTGTCGTCACGATCACCGTCGTTGCCGCGCTGGCATATGTGTCGGCCCGGCAACGAAGCGTGCTCACCAACCAAATCGATGCTCAGCTCGAGGTGGTTTCGAACAACGTAGACAGAGGTGTCGAGAGGTTGGCGGGGAGGTCGATTGTGAACCCGCAAACGAGACCCGACGAGCTTCTGGTGACCGGAGAGCTCTACGTTGGTTTCCTCGGAGACGGCGAACCCCAGGTCTTGGCCCGTCCAGTTTCCGAACCCGATCTGGTCCCGGACCTCGAAGATGTTGACCTCGTGCAAGTGGCGCAGACGGGCGAGCCCTTCTCCGCGGATGTTCTCGGGAGCGACGCGCAGGCGCGAGTAGTTGTGGCCGACATCGGCCCGGGGTTCGTCGTGTTTGCCGCATCGACGACCGCCGTCGACGATGCCCAAAACCAGTTGCTGATCACGGCGGCGATCGCTCTGGGCGTTGTTCTGTCAACCTTGGCCGCCGCCCTTTGGTCGGTCGACCGGCTTGGAATCCGGCCAATCGAGTCCGTGACAAAGGCAGCCGAGGATGTCGCCGCAGGTCGCAGCGATCACCGCGTCGAACACCCACCGGTGGCCACCGAGGCAGGCCGGCTGGGTTCAGCGTTCAACGCGATGCTTGATTCGCGGCAAGCGGTGGAAGCACGGCAGCGGCGCTTCGTGGCCGACGCATCCCACGAGCTGCGGACGCCCCTCACCACTCTTCGGGGGTATGCCGCGCTCCATGCGAGTGGCCAGCTGAGCGCTTCGGAAACTGACGACGCGATGGCACGGATTCATAGCGAGAGCAAACGGATGGAAGCGTTGGTCCAGGATCTGCTGACACTGGCCTCGCTCGACGAGGATCGGCCCCTCAAATACTCGACTATCGACCTTTCGCAGCTGCTGAGCGACATCGTTGCCGACGCCTCGGCAATTCAACCTGAGCGCCCGATCGATATTTCCGACATCGACGAAGGAGTACACATCGCTGCCGATCGGTATCAGCTGACGCAGGCACTGACCACGATCATCAACAACACACTTCGTCACACGCCGACAACCGCAAGCCTCGCGCTCGCGTGTGGGAGCGACGAAACGACCGTGCGGATACGAATCTCGGATGAGGGTCCGGGCATTGAACCCGAACACCTCGGCCATCTGTTCGAACGTTTCTACCGGGCCGACGCCGGCAGGGAACGTTCCGCTGGAGGGTCAGGCCTCGGCCTGGCGATCGCGGAGGGCATCGTCACAGCCCACCAAGGTCAGATAGACGCGGTTTCCACGCTTGGAGAGGGCACGACGATCACCATCGTGCTCCCCCTCGAGCAGTAGCGCGCAATCTTCAGGAACTCCGCAGGAAACGCTGATATCGCCCTCAGATCCACTTCGTAATGTCAGGTCGTTCCCAACGAACAGAGGAAGAAGCGACCGATGAAACAGGAAGCATCATGAGTGCGGTCACTGCGGAGGGTCTGACCCGTAGGTTCGGCGAGCTCACCGCCGTGGACAACCTCACGTTCGAGGTGCCGAGTGGGGGAGTCGTCGGATTTGTCGGTCCCAATGGGTCGGGCAAGTCCACGATATTCCGGGTACTGCTGGGTCTCATCGAGGCGAGCGACGGTATCGGAACCGTACTTGGCGAGCCGATCACCCATCCCGAGCGGTTCGCCCATCGAGTGGGCGCGCTCATCGAAGGACCGACCTTCATCGGTTCGTTGTCGGCTTGGGACAACCTGCGGAGCATGGCAGCGCTTCGGGGTATCTCCGAGCAACGAATCCACGACGTGCTCGAAATCGTTGGACTCGCCGGCCGTGAGAGAGATACGGCTTCGACCTTCTCGTTGGGAATGAAGCAGCGCCTTGGCATCGCTGCCGCGTTGTTGCCGGATCCGGAGCTTCTCGTTCTCGATGAGCCGACGAACGGCCTCGACCCAGCCGGCATCGTCGAGATCCGGACGCTGCTGAAGTCGTTGGCGGACGGCCGCAGGACCGTTGTCGTGTCGTCTCATCACATGAGCGAGATCCAAGCCATGGCCGATGATCTGGTGGTCATCCGATTCGGCAAGCTTCTCTACTCGGGCTCGCTCACGGGCCTCATGGAAGACGCGGTTGAGCAGGTCATCGCCGTTCCCGAGCTCGGCACGGACCTACCACAGCTGATCGGCGCCATCGAGTCCCGAGGCTGGGCGTACACCTCGCATGGAGACCTGCTCCAAATTGAAGCGCCAGCGGCGAGTTCTGCCGACGTTGGCCGTGCGGCCACTGAGGCGGGCGTCACCCTTCGACAGCTCACCCCTCAACAAGACAACCTCGAAGACATCTTTCTACGCCTCACCGGAGGAACCGACGCCGAGCTGGCTGCGGGCCGAGGCGAGCAACGAACGACCGGAGCGACATCATGACCACCACTACCCTCACCACCAAGACAACCGATTCGATCGCGAGCACACCCGGTCTGATCAATACCATCCGCTCCGAGTGGATCAGAATCTGGCGCCCCTCGTTCCGATACGGCGGCTTCGGCATCCTTGCGTTTTTCTCGGTACTGATCTCGTACTTCATCTATTCGTCGCTCGCCGAGCCCAGCGCGACTGCCGGCCCCCCAGGGCCTCGCGGCGCGGCCACAACGGCAGCTGACCTCGAGCAGGCGGGAGGCATGATCCACGCTCTTGGCTCAATCAGCACGCTCGCGGGCATCGTCGTGTTGTCTCTGTGGGCGATCGCAGCGGCCAGTGACTACGACAGCGGACTGATAAGGGCCCTCGTCCAGGCTCAGCCATCCAGACTCAGACTCTTGGGCGGCAAGATCATCGCGCTCAGCTTCTTCACCGTCTTGTTGTCCGCTGCGACAGTGTTCATCACGTCGGCCGTTGCTCGACCACTCGCTCGGGCATACGAGATCGACACCGAACCATGGAAGACCGATGCCGCCGCCGAGATCGCGTCGGGGTTTTTCAACTTCCTGCTTCCAGTCCTCGTCTGGGGACTGATCGGCTTGATGATCGCCGTCCTCACCAGAAGCTCGGGTACCGCAATCGGCGTTGGGATCGGTTGGCTTCTCGTCGTGGAGGGTCTTATCGGCATCTGGGCACCGGACATCACCCACCTGCTTCCTGGCGGAACCCTCAGCGCCTTTGCAGCAGGCGGAACAGCGGACCTCTCGTGGGCGTCAGCGCTGGGGCTCACGCTCCTCTACGGAGCGGTCGCAGCCAGCGTCTCGCTGCTTGCCTTCAGGAACCGGGACATCGTCAGTTGATATGCCCCATTTCGTGACATCGGACCATTGGCCCGCGTCCCGGTTCAGAACCCCGAGCTTCCGCACCCTGCTAGTGGTCTGGGTGAGGGACGGCGATCACCGTGAGTTCCTCGATTCCAGTGAAGTCCCGGGGGTTGCAGGTGTGAAGAGGGAGATCGTTCGAGATGGCGATGGCGGCGATCATGGCGTCGTAGGCGCGTGCGGCTGGTTTGGGGCCCGCTGTTCGGAGACCTGCGGCTACTCGACCGAAGCTGCGGGCTGCGTCAGCGTCAAACGGCAACGGTTCGAAATCGGCTTCGGCCTGCTGGACGTGCGCTTGTCGGGCGGCTCTTTCGCCATCGGTAGATGCGACAAGCGGGCCCACCGAGAGCTCGGCGAGGGTAATCGCGGTGATCAGCGGCTCGGCAGGGAGGGGATGGGTTTCCAGCAGTCGACCGAGCAGGATGAGCGTGCTGGTATCGAGAATCCCGCGAGACATTGATCAGAGGGCCTGATCGAGAACTTGGTCGAGGTCGTGGCGCAACTGGTCGGGGTCGACGACGGGAAGGTGCCGGCGGCGGGCAAGGATCACCTCGAGCGACATTGGCTCGCGGCCGAGTGGTCGCAGCTCAGCGACCGGCTTCCCGGAGCGGGTGATTGTGAGCCGTTCGCCCTTGGCTGCTCGGTCGACTACTTCGCCACCGTGGTTGCGGAGATCCCGGATAGAGACTTCGGACATAGCTCCAATGTATCACGCGTGATACAAGAAGGGGAGTGGGTCGGCGGTTCGCGCCAGATAATCCGAGCGAGATTGGGCGATACGGAGCTCTGAGGGCACTGTTGCGTTGATCGACCGGCGGGCGCGGGTCGGCCGGTTGGGTGTCGGGGTTCGGTCAGAGCACGTCGGCGACCGCAGCGAAAGCGGCCGCCAGGCGCAGACAGTCGCGGTCGGCTTCGGTGCCGAGTTGGTAGTGACCGCGTCGAAGGTTCTGGATGAACGCGTGACCGCGGATCACCACTGAGGCGGTCCGATCGGTGCTCAGACCGCGCTCTGGTTTCAGCCTGGCCTCGAGTCGGCCGTGGTCCCACTCGGTCCTGTTGTTCGCGTACTGCTCGGTGTCGTGGGCGGCTTCGGGGATCAGTTCATCGATCACACGTAGCAGGGGTGCGGCTAGATCGGTGGTGACCTCGACAGGGTCGCCCGTGGCCGGTCAACGCGGTTTCGAAGAAGTGTGTGGCGGCGGCGATGTTGGGTCGTTTCGACACATAGACGTCGAT
>JAAEMS010000126.1 GCA_024225275.1 Actinomycetes bacterium | reverse complement strand
TCGGTGAGTATGAGCATTGCGATGTGGTTGGGGCGGGCCCCGATTGCTCGTCGTAGGCCGATTTCATGTCGTCGTTCGATGACTGAGGCGGTGGTGGAGGTGACGATGCTGGTGGCTCCGACCACGATGGCGACGGCGCCGAGGACGGCGACGAGCAGGATGAGGTTCTGGTTGACACGTTGGCGGAGGGTTTTCGGGTCGATTGGTGTTGATGCAGAGAGCCGGTCTGGGTCGTGGGGGGCGAGAGCGACTGGGGCTTGATCTGCGACCACGGCGGCGGCGCCGGGGTCGGTGGCGATGAGGACTCTGGGGATGGCTGAGTCTTGGGGCCAGAGTTCTCTGGCGGTTTGGGGTGGCACGATTGCTGAGAGCAGGAGTTCGGGGTTGCGGGCGGAGTTCTCGATGATGCCGGTGAGCTGCAGGACGATCCCGTCGACGGTGATGTGAACGGGGGTTCCTTGGTGGCGCCCCATGTCGACGCCCAGGCGGTCAGCGAGTGGCCGTCCGACTATCACCGACCGCGAGGAGTACTCGAACACGTGGAGATCGGTTGCGGTGACGGTGGTGAGCGAAGCCTGTATTGCCGCTGGGTCGAGGGCGAGGAGGGGTGCGGTGATCGTGTTGTCGGATCCGATGGTTGGGAATGTTTGAGCGCTCAGCTGGACATCATTGGTCATTGTGATGAATTCACCGGCTGAGGTGACGCCGGTGATGCCGCGGAGTCGGGTGAGTCCCACGGTGTCGTAGGCGGGGGTTGGGTTGGTTGGGCTGAGGTCGTCGATCCATACTTCGGTAGCAGCGGTGGCATCGAATTCGTCTGAGACTTGGGCGCGGACGGTTTGTGAGATGCCCACGGTGGCAACGAGCGAGGCGATCCCCAGGGTTGTGGCTGCGGCTGTGAGCAAGAGTTTGCGGATGCGGCCGCCCATGTTGGTGATGGCTTCGCCGATGATGGCTCGGGGTGAGGGCGATGGTGTGGGGGTCACGCGGCCACGCCGTCCTCGATGTGGATGCGCCGGTTGCAGTGGTCGGCCACGCTGGGGTCGTGGGTGACGATGATCACGGTGGGGGTGGCTCTGGTCGAGACGAGGTTCTCGAGGAGTTCGATGATGGCATCGGAGTTGGCTCGGTCGAGGTTGCCGGTGGGTTCGTCACATAGGAGCACCGATGGGCGGCCGACGAGGGCGCGGGCGATCGCTACCCGTTGCTGCTCGCCTCCTGACATGGTCTTTGGGGTGGCGAGTCGGCGGTGTTGCATTGAGACCTGGCTCAGCGCCCAGTCGGCGGCGGTGTCGTCGGTGGTTTCGGTGCGCGGGCGGTAGAGGCGGCCCAGGGCCACGTTGGAGACGGCGTCGCGGTGGCTGAGAAGGTGGAATGACTGGAAGATCATTCCGATCTGGTGGGAGCGGATTGTGCACCGTTGGTTCTCGGTTAGTGCCGAGATGTCTTGGCCGCGGAAGATTATCTGGCCGCCGGTTGGGCTGTCGAGCAGGGCGAGGAGGTGAAGAAGGGTTGATTTGCCGGCGCCTGATGGGCCCGTGATGGCAACCATTTCTCCCTCGTTGATGGTGAGTGAGACGTCGCGAAGGGCGTGGGTTGGCGGGTTCGTGGGGAAGGTCCGTGAGGCGTTCACCAGTTCGTAGGTTGTCATGGCCACACCACGAGTTGATCTCCGACTTCGAGGTCGGGCGTGGAGTCAATGATCTGGACGAAGCCGTCGACCGCGACGCCGGGGGTGATGCGGACGGGCTGGTGATCGTCGCCGGCCACTTGGACAACTTCGGTTGAGCCGTCAGCAGCGGTGACCACGGCGCTGACGGGGACCACGAGCGAGTCGTCGTTTGTTTCAGCGGTGGTGAAGGTGACCCTGAAGTCGGAACCGACCTGGTCCAGGGGGATTCTCGGGGTGGGTGTGATGAGGGTGGTCGAGTCGCTGACGGTGTCGACCACGGCATCGTATTCGGCGCCGGTGATCTCATCGAGTATCACCGCGGCAGTGCCGGGTTGAACGATCGCTTGTTCGCCCTGTCGGAGGTCGACTTGTACGACTGCGTTGGCATCACTCATCTCCAGAAGGCCTTCGACCATCGAGGCATCCCGACGGAGGGGAGCGAGAAGACGGGAGACAACAACGGGGTCTTTGAGGGCAGTGAAGAAGTCGCTGGCAACAAGAACCGATTCACCAGGGGGGGTGTGCCCGGCATCGGTGTACATAGCCGCTATCGCCGTCGCGGTGACCTCGTCGAACTCACCCGAAGGGGTGACCGCGAGCCGGCCAGCAGCCACGAGAGCAGCTTGGATGGCCTCAACATCGTCTCCGGTGTCGCCGGTCTGAAGATCGCGGTACATCTCGAAGTCGGCGTAGAGCGCAATGAGGGGCCGGCCCGACACCACCGCCAGCACAGAACCATCTTCTACGGGTTCACCGACCTCGACACCAAACGAGGACACAACCGGCCGGTGTTCGTCTCCCACGGGGACAGGAACCGTGACCGCCGACGGAACCACAACTTGGCCTCGGGTCACTACGGCCTGTTGAAGAGACCGCTGTTCGACTGGCGCAGTGAGCTCAGTGGCCGGTGGTGGTTTGGCGTCGGCCGCCGCTTGGTCCGGGCTTTCCACTCGGGTGGCCACAAACCACAACGAGCCGGTGAGCACGACCAGGGCGGACAATCCCGCCACAACCCGGGACCTCGATGAACCCATGGTCACGAACCGCCAGACTGGACGACTTCTGCGGCTTTGACCATGATCGCGTCCTTGTTCGACTGGGCTTCTTGAGCGGCGAGCGCGTCCCGTTCGATCAGGGCTCGCTGAACAGCAGTATCGACATGGTGGAACACACCTATCCAGTTGACTTCTTCACCGCACCGAACAGTAGTAGTTGCCGCCGCGATCTCGGC
>JAAEMS010000125.1 GCA_024225275.1 Actinomycetes bacterium | reverse complement strand
GCGGCACCCAACCTGGGCCGGTTAGGTGCCGCCTTACCCAGGTTCACTCGGACGTGGGGTTATCGAGGTAGTCGACTCGGAGTCCGACGCATTCGAGGCGTTCTCGGCGTTGGCCGTTGTCGTCGGTCCACTGGGACTGGGAGATGCGGCCGGTGATGGCGACCTGGCGTCCCTTGGCGAGGTACTTGGCGTGGTTCTCGGCGGAGGCGCCGAAGCACTTGACGGGGATGAAGTCGGCTCCGTCTGCGCCGGCTCGGTCGACGGCGACCCGGAAGGTGGCGATGGGCTTGCCTTTGGGGGTGTCGAGTCGGACGTCGGTGGCCAGTCGGCCGACGATGGTGAGGGTGTTCATGGCTGGTGTCTCCTTGGGGTTGGTGTCCCGGAGGGGTTCCGGGGTGTTCGAAGCGACAACAGCCACGAGGGGAAAGCGGAGGTGCAACCACGCCCGGAGGGAGAGCGAGGAGATTCCCGTGGACCTCGCAAGGCCCGGCGAACGCAGTGAGCGGACCCGTAGGGCGGAGTGCGAATGCTGGAGCGGGAATACCGCAGCGGTGGTTGCGGCGCAGCGGCCTCGTGGCAGGGTGCGATTCGTGACACGTCCCGGTGCCCCGACTTCGGGCACACGCGAAAGGAGCATGCGTTGAACGGGCCGGGTCGTCGGCCAGTTGTTGGCCGGTCAGGCTGCGGCGGCCCACCATGTGTCCCAGACGGTGCCGGGGTGCAGTCCGGCTGCGATGGCGGCTCGGTCAGCTTGTAGCTCGGTGAGTCCTGTTGAGCGCCACCGCCACACGGTCCGGGTGGTGACGCCGAGGGATCGGGCGATCATGGCGGTGGATTCCGGGCCGAGGTGGGCTTCGAGATCGGCTATCGAGAACCTCGTTGTGGCGGTCATCGGACTGCCTCGCCGTCTCGGCTGCAAAGGGGGGCAGCAGGCGTCGTGGTGATCGCCGGCTTCGAGCTTGATGCCGGAAGCTGGCCGTCCCGGCAGCCGTCTTCGGTGACCTGGCCCTCCTGGAACGCGTGAAGTCGGCGACCGGTGGGGCCGGCCGCCGACTCGAATTGGGGGGCTACGCCGCTGCTCGGTGGAGTGCTACGAGGTCGATGGCGTGGGCTTGTTGCATCGCCTGGGGCCACCCTTGGGTGACCCGTTCGGGGACGAGTCCGATGGTGCGCCAGACGCTGAGGCAGGGATCGCTGTGGGGATGACCGGGTGCGATGTCGAAGGTCCCGAACCCGAAGCGGGTGAGCCGTTCCAGGGTTCGGATCAGAGGCGAGTGAAGTCCGGTGCCTCGGCCGAGGCCGAGGGCGGTGGCGAGCTCGGTGGTGTCGTGGATCTGCCAGTCGCCGGTTCCGACGGTGGCGAGGTGGTCGACCAGGACGGTGGCGGTGGGTCCGATGACGGGTAGCCACCAGCGGCGCCGGTAGGGGTGGGAGATGTCGACCTCGCCGGGGCGGTGATCGCTGCGGTTGGTGATGCGGGTGGCGATCTGGTTGATGTGCATGGGGTGGCTCCTTGGCTGGTGTTGCCTCCGACCGGTAGAGGGCGAGCCCCGACTTCCCCGACGGGGCTCGCCCTCTGATCGGTCCCCGGTTCGGTCCGGGGTTTGGCTGTGGAACCGTTGGGCCGTGCGGTGTTGGCGGGCGGAGGAAGGTGGAGCCCCTGCAAGCGCAGCGAAGCGGAACGACCTTCGCAGCCCGACGGCCCGCATGGCAGGGTCCACACCCAGCCGAGAACCAGGTACCGAGCCGTTGCTGATCGAGGCGCGCTCGCCGGGGTCCCGGGGGTCCTGTAAGCGACGGCATACCGGACCAAGAAGCACACTGGGACATCAGTTGAAGGCCAGACTGACGCGATGAGGTTCACTGACCGTGTTGGTGATGAGCTTTCAGCGCTGGAGGCCGAGGCGTTGTCGAACGCGGTGGCGATGGTTGAGGACTTCCTGTTGGGCGAACTCGTCGACCGGTTCGCGGCGGTGTCGCCTACCGGGTCTGTGGGGGCGTTCTCCAGCCAGTTCGTGCCGGGCCGGTACATCGAGTTCTGCGACGTCAAGATGCTCCGGCGGCTACACGCCTGCCTGCTGGTGGTCGCTGGTCGTCTCCAAGACGGCTGGGGACCGCCCAGGTGCCGTGGAGAGGAGCTTGTCTTGCGGGCGGTTCTCGATCACGCCGAGGTCTGTCTCGAGGAGCTCACAGAACAGCCGACCGAGGCTTTCGTGCGGCTGGCGGATCTGCTGTTCGAGGACTTCGACCACGAGTACCTCTTCGACCCCAGCTTCGATGGGATCGATGACCCCGAGACCGTCGAAGGCTCACAGATGGGTGTGGGTCCCTTGCACCCCTCCGCCTGGTTCGACCCGTTCTACGACGACCGGCCGGTGCATCCAATGGCGCGCTGGGACCAATGAGCACGACCACAATCCCCTACTGAGAGGCGGGGCGGGCGGCGCCGGTTCCTTCCCTGGGGCCAGGCAGCGGTTGGGTGGGGGGCCACGGTGTGTCGGGGTTGTCCGGACCGGCGAGTTCGTGGCACTGGTAGCTTCGCCCCGAGAGCCGATACAGGCGAGTGGATCATGGCCGGAGCCTACGAACTGAAACCAACCGCGAACGGCGAGTTCATGTTCAATCTCAAAGCCGGCAACGGCCAAGTGATCCTGACCAGCGAGCGGTACAACGCCAAGGCCGGCGCTTTGGGTGGCATCGAGTCGGTGCGCACGAACTCACCTGACGATGACCGCTACGAACGGCGAGTAGCCAAGGCCCTGTCTGTCAGGGTGGGGTGAGACACCTGCGGTACCCGATTGTTTGACCCGATGGGGCGAGACAGGAAGACCATAGCTATGACCATGACGACTGCATCGTTGAACAGCCGCGCCCACACTGGAGGTGTGAACGGAGACGACATCGACCCTGCGGCCCGCCCGAAACGCCGGTCTTTCACCGCCGAGTACAAGGCCGAGATCATCGCTGAGTACGACTCTTGGCCCAGGGGCTCGGAGCAGCGCGGTGCGATCTTGCGCCGTGAGGGTCTCTATAGCTCCCACATTTCGGAGTGGCGTAAGCAGGCTGAGGCCGGCGCCCGCCAGGGCCTGGCCCGCAAGTCCAAGAAACGGCGCTCGGCCGAACAGGTTGAGCTCGACAAGCTCCGCCGCCGGAACGAACGCCTCGAGGCTGAGTTGGAGCGCGCGAAGCTGGCGTTGGAGATCACGGGAAAAGCGCACGCGCTCTTGGAGAAGCTCTCCGAGAGCGCGGACACCGACCCGAGGTCGAAGCCGTGATCACCGAAACGTTGGGCCCGTTGGAGGAGGTGACCTCAACCAAGCGGGCGTGCGAGCTGTTGGGCGCCAACCGGTCCACGATCCTGGGTCGCCGTCGTGGGCCAATGCACGGTCCGCCTGCCCCGCGACCCGAACCGGCGAACAAGTTGTCTGAGGCCGAACGTCAGCACGTGTTGTCGGTGTTGCGCTCCGAGCAGTACTGCGATCTGGCCCCCGCCCAGGTGTGGGCCCAGCTCCTCGATGACGGCATCTATCTGTGCTCGATCCGCACCATGTACCGGCTTCTCGCTGCCGCGGGCCAGAACCGGGAACGGCGCCGCCAACGCACCCACCCGGCTCGCACCAAACCCGAGCTGATCGCCCGGAACCCGAACGAGGTGTGGTCATGGGATATCACCAAGCTGGCCGGTCCCGAACGGGGCGTCTACTACGAGCTGTTCGTGATCATCGACATCTACTCCCGCTACGTCGTGGCCTGGAGCGTCGCCCCAGCTGAGACCGGCGAACTCGCCGAAGCGTTCATCGCCGATGCCATCGACAGCCAACAAGTCGACCGGGACCAGCTCACCCTGCACGCCGACCGAGGGTCCTCGATGACCTCGAAACCGGTCGCCCAACTCCTCGTCGATCTCG
>JAAEMS010000124.1 GCA_024225275.1 Actinomycetes bacterium | reverse complement strand
TCCTATAACAAAGGCTTTAGCCCATGTCGGAGTGCCACGATTGACCAATGACCTATAACTATCATAGTTAAAACCCAAACGTTCTGCAAATTCCTTTCCAGTAACTCCTTCCTTTTTTAGTATTGCTTTAAATTCTTCCATTATGTTTTTTGTTAAAAATCGTAATTAACCTTGCATTTATCTTTCTTTAAAACCCAAAAATAACTATGGTGCTTTCTTGCATGATATTGGTTTTTCCATTTCTCGCCATTAAAAGAGTTTATCCTATTCTTTGCCATAAGTATAAATAAATCTTTTGGGTAGTAACCAACTTGCATTGCCATTTCCATAACTAAACAATGTGTAAAATGGTTTTTACCACTTGAAACTACATCTTGGCATTTAAAAACCAACAATCCACCATTTTGTAACAATCTATAAGTTTCTTTTAATGTTCCGTAATAATGGTTTTTTAATTCGTTAAAATCCTTGTAACCTTCAAATCTTTTAGCAATTATACTACTCCCTTTGTCGTTATCTTTATATGTCTGTCCAGCTATCACGAAAGGAGGGTCAAACATTATACTTTTCATTGTATCTTTCTTAAAAGGAAGATTGTCGCTACTAGCTTCAATTATATCCTTTCTTTTAGGTAATAAATCGCTTTTGTTTTTTGGTTGTGGTAAGTTTTTCCAAAAATGTCCAATTGAATATGTGCAATCCAAATCAAACCGCTCAATGTTATATAATAGCATAATGTTTTTAATTATTTCATCATTGCTAAATGAAATTGAAGTTATTGGCTGAAATCCAAATAATGTATTTTCCATCTATTTATATTGTGCAAATCCAACTTGGTATATGAAATATGCCCAACCTTTTTTGCGTTTAACTTTTAATGCGTCACCGTAATTTAGAATCTTTCTAAATAACTGCTTTTCTTTTACTGCAACTAATTCAACCTTTGTTTCCATTGGCAGAATCGTGATATTTTGCTTTTTAGCCATT
>JAAEMS010000123.1 GCA_024225275.1 Actinomycetes bacterium | reverse complement strand
GAGGTACCGGGTCATCATGACACGCGCTTTGGATCCTGAGGTGATGGAAGTTCTGTGGCAGACGGTCGAGCCGTTGCTGCCGCCCGCCGATGATTCTCATCCGCTTGGTTGTCACAACCCGAAAGTCCCTGACAAGGCCTGTTTTCGAGGGATCCTGATCCGTTTGGTGACCGGGTCGTCGTGGACCGATATCGAAGCGATCATGGATCTTGTGGTATCGGACACGACGTTGCGGCGCCGCCGTGACGAGTGGATCGACGCGGGCGTGTTCGACGCAGTTGAGACCGAAGCGCGTGAGGGCTATGACCGGATCCTGGGTCTTGATCTGTCTCACGTAGCGATTGACGGGTCGCTGCACAAAGCACCGTGTGGCGGGGAAGGAACCGGCAAAAGCCCAGTAGACAGAGCGAAACTGGGTTGGAAGTGGTCGCTGGCGGTCGACGCGAAAGGGATACCGATCGGGTGGGCGATCGACGGCGCGAACCGTAACGACATCAAACTGCTTGAACCGACTCTCGACGCCGTTGCCGACACCGGTCTGCTCGAAGACATCGACACCTTGTGTCTCGATCGCGGCTACGACTACCCGATTGTTCGGGCCCGCCTCGCCGGGTACGGGCTGAGCGATCTCGACATTCAGAAGCGGGGCACGAAACCCCAGCCTGGTGAACCGCACCGGCTCACCCTCGGGCTTCGGTGGATCGTTGAAGCCACGAACTCGTGGTGGTCGAACTACGGCCAACTCCGCCCCAACACCGACCGCCGCGAACGGCACCGCAACGCCGCCCTCCGACTCGCCACCACCGTGTTGATGATCGCCAGACTCATCGACTACCGCGACCGATGGAGCCCCAACACATCACCTACCGGCTGAACCCCTTAGCCCGTCGGCCCAGATACGGGCGCAGCTACCAACCCTGCATCGATCGCGATGACTCGGCTGACTGAAGGGTCTTCCATCGTCGACATGGCGCCCTGTTGCGACTCGTTCGGGTTCGCTCCGGGTCGGGTGGCCGCTATGACCAGCGAATCTGGACGTTGT
>JAAEMS010000122.1 GCA_024225275.1 Actinomycetes bacterium | reverse complement strand
TGAGCACCGACCGGACCGCGTCGATCGTGATCCGCGGCCACGCGTTCGTCCAGAACCTTCGACGCGGTCACTACGAACGCGGCGCCGAAGCCGACCGCGACCGTCTACGCCTGGCGGCCGCTTTCGATGAGCTCGCCGACGTGATCTGACCCAAGCCCGACACACACCCGGCAGAACCGCGCCCGCCGATCGATCAACGCAACAACACCCGGAGCTGGGACCTGGTGGCTCGCCACGTCATCCCCGAGGTCAATGGTCCACTCAACGACTATCGCGAATCGCGGGAGTTCGTGGTTGAGCACCGCGACTACTTCGAGCGGGCCGGTCAGGCGATCATGTCGAAGACCATGGAGAACGATCGGGCCAAGGCCACTCTGAAGGAAGAGGCCAACGGGGCTCCCGCCATCCACCCCCACAGCAGCCACTTGCCCGAGGCCGACCCCGCCCAGCCGGTGCCGAGCGCCGGCGAGTAGGGTCGCGGTCAGCACGAGCATCGTGCGTTCAGACCCCAATCCGCAGCAGAGGTAGCAACGATGAGTGAAGCCATTCGAAGCTGGCAGGCCATCGCCGAAGGTTTCGCCCAACGACTCGACGCGGTCTCGGCCGACCAGTGGGAAGCCCGCACTCCGTGCGACCAGTGGTCCGTCCGCGAACTCGTCGAGCACACCATCGATGTGCAGCGGGGTTTTCCCGGTCAGCTCGGTGCCGATGCCTCGGCCGAACTGGGAGACAACCCGGCTGCCGCCTGGCGCCAGATCATGGCCGCCGCTTCAGCTGCCTACACCGCCGATGGAGCGGCCGAGCAGGAAGTGCAGTCGCCGTTCGGGGCCCGCCCCCTGGGCGAGGCGATCGGCATTGCCACCACTGACCTCATGGTCCACACCTGGGACCTGGCCCGGGCCATCAACGCCGATGACACCCTGCCCGAGCCCATCGCAGCTCACGCTCTCGAAACCCTGACACCCATGGATGCCATGATGCGAGGCGAAGGCATGTTCGGACCCAAGATCGAGGTCGGCGATGACGCATCAGTCCAGGACCGACTCATCGGCTTCCTCGGCCGTCAACCCTGAGCTGTGGCTCCCGGCCCCTGGTGGGGCCCGCCCGATTCAGGACCACGTGGATCTGAGGCCCCGAGGGCTGGCTCCCTACTGTCGGAATCATGACTCCCGATAGCTCCGGCGGTCGCCGCTCGCGGGCGGCGCTGCGCGAGATGTTGCTCGAAACCGGACTCGAGCTCCTGAACGAGGAGGGGCTCGGGCTGGGCGCCGAGAAGATCACCTACAAGCGGGTCTTCGACCGCATCAACGAGACCACGGGGGTGACCATCACCCGGGGCTCGGTCCACGACCGGATCTGGTCGAGTCAGCGGGAGTACCAGCTCGACCTACTGCGTCGGGCCGCCCAGTTCGACTTCGAAGGGGGCGCCGACGCCATCGGCGAGCGGATCCTCACCCTCATGGCCGAAACCGACGGCGACGACCTCGGACCGGCCGCCTTCATCCGCGAGGCTTGTCGCCAGGGGTCGGCCACCTTGATCGACTACCAGCGCACGCGTAGCGGGTGGGACCTGTGGTTGTCGGTGTGGACCATGTATTCCCTGAACCACAACCGTCATCCGGCCGAGGCAGCCCAGATCTCCGATGCCATCAGCGAGTCGAGCCGCCAGGTCGACAGCTCGATGGCCGAGGCCATCGGGCTGATCGCGAGTCAACTCGGAGTGACCCCTTGCCGGGAAACAATGGGCGACCGGTCCGTCCCCGACACGATTGAGATCATGGTGCGGTTCGCCAACGTCCTGGCCGAGGGCACCACCATGCGCCGTCGCCTCAACCCTGCCCTGGTCGACGGCTTCGAGCTGCCTACCGGGGCCAACGGCGATCTCCAGGAATGGACCCTGGGTGGTCTGGGCGCCTGGTTGATGGCCCGGTTCTGCTTCGACCTCGACGACTGAATCGCGGCCGGCATGACCGACTCACGCCTGGGCCGGTGAGGAACCCGTCTCGCTCGACCACCGGCCGGCAGATGTTCACTCCCCCAGGCGGAGTGGGACACATGGTTACCGACGGGTAGGATCCATGCTTCGGAAACCGGCCAGTAACCAGGAATCACCATGGCCGAACGGCCTTTGCGCATTGCCTACCTCGCCTACCGGGGCAAACCCCACGTGGGTGGGCAGGGCGTCTACACCCGCCACCTCACCAAGGCTCTGGTCGACCTCGGCCACCATGTCGAGGTGCTGGGAGGCCAGCCGTTCCCGGTGCTCGACGAGCGTGTACCCCTGGTCGAGCTGCCCAGCCTCGACATCTACAACGACCATTTCCCGATGCGCATGCCCGGCCTGTGGGAGCTGAAGGACTGGACTGACTGGGTCGAGGTCACCTCGTTCTCCACCGGCACCTTCCCCGAACCCCTCGCCTTCTCGCTGAGGGCATGGAAGCACCTCCGCGACCGGGCCAACGAGTTCGACCTCGTCCAGGACAACCAGTGCCTGGGCTACGGGCTGTTGGGTATCCAGCGCCTCGGCCTCCCCGTGCTCGCCACCATCCACCACCCCATCACCGTCGACCGCCGGCTCGAGATGGAACACGCTGAGACCAGATGGCAGCGGCTCGGGAAGGCCCGCTGGTACGCGTTCACCAAGATGCAGACCCGGGTGGCCAAACGCATGGAACGGGTCATCACCGTGTCAGAGTCGTCGTTCGGCGACATCGTCAAGGACCACCAGGTCAACCCCGACCGCATGGCCGTAGTGCCGGTCGGCGTCGACCCCGACATCTTCAAGCCCGTTCCGGACGTAGCCGTGAAACCCGGGCAGCTCATCACCACCGCATCGGCCGACGTCACCATGAAGGGGCTGCGCTACCTCCTCGAAGCCCTGGCCAAGCTGCGGGCCGAACGCGACGTGAAACTGGTGGTCATCGGTCGCGAGAAGGAAGGGGGCCCGTCGTCCCAGACCATCGGCGCCCTGGGCCTCCGCGACCATGTCGAGTTCATCACCGGCGTTCCCGAACAACGCATCGTCGAGCTGTACTCCGAGTCGCAGCTGGCCGTCGTACCCTCGCTGTACGAGGGGTTCTCGCTGCCGGCCATCGAGGCCATGAGCTGCGGTATCCCTTTGGTGGCCACCACCGGCGGCGCCCTCCCCGAAGTGGTCGGGGCCGACAATGACACCGCTCTGTCAGTGACACCCGGCGACTCCGCCGCACTGGCCCACCGCATCGCCGGTGCCCTCGACGACCCCGACCTCCGTTCCACCGTCGGGGCCCGCGGGCGCGACCGCATCATCGACCGTTGGAGCTGGCGCCACACCGCCCTGCGCACGGTCGAGCAATACCGCATCCTCCTCGACGCCAACGCCGCGGCCCAGGCCTGATCATGCTCACCGTCGACTACGACCGGCTCGGGCTCGAACCCGGCGATCGGCTCCTCGACCTCGGCGCCGGATTCGGTCGCCATGCCTTCGAGGGACTCCGGCGCGGTGCCCACGTGACAGCGTGTGACCTGGCTGTCGATGAGCTCAGTGAGTGCATGGCCCTGTTCGCCGCCATGGTCGAGAGCGGCGAGGTTCCCGATGGAGCCACTGGCAGCGCAGTCCAGGCCGACGCCACCCGCCTGCCCTTCCTCGACGGTCACTTCGATCGCATCATCGCCAGCGAGGTGCTCGAGCACATCCCCGACGACAAGGCGGCCCTGGGCGAGCTGATCAGGGTCCTGCGCCCCGGCGGCACCATTGCGGTGACGGTTCCAGCCTGGCTGCCCGAGAAGATCTGCTGGAAGCTCAGCGACGAATACCACGCCCCGTTCGTGTCGGGCGGCCACGTCCGCATCTACACCGAGGAAGAGGTGCGCGACCTGCTGGCAGCAGCCGGCACCGAGCCCACCGCCAGCCACCGCACCCACGCACTGCACAGCCCCTACTGGTGGTTGAAGTGTGCGGTCGGGCCCACCAACGACGACCATCCCCTGGTGCGCTCATACCACCGCCTCCTGGTGTGGGACATCACCGAACGGCCCCTGGCCACCCGCATGGCCGACAAGATCCTCGACCCGGTCCTGGGCAAGAGCCTCGTGGTATACGCCAAGGCCGCCACATGAGCCGCACGGAGCGAAGCCCGAAACGGAGCGAAGCCCGAAGGCGAACAGGGAGCAATGATGGTGGAGGGCTGCAATGAGTGAGCAAGTGCCGTCTGTCGACGGAATCCTGACCGCTCGCGAGCTGGTGGCCACCGGTGACACGATCGCTGAGTGGCAGCTGCCCAACGGGATGATCCCCTGGTTCCCGGGTGGCCACACCGATGCCTGGAACCACACCGAAGCCGCCATGGCCCTGCTGGTCACCGGCCACCGCCGCGAGGCCGAACGGGCCTTCGATTGGCTGCGGGCCCACCAGCGCACTGACGGCGCCTGGCATCAGTACTACGTCGATGACGGGGTCGAGCAGGACAAGCTCGACGCCAACTGCATCGCCTACCCGGCGGCCGGCATCTGGCACCACTATCTACTCACCCGCGACCAGGGCTTCCTCGAGGAGCACTGGACGATGATCGAGCTGGCCATCGACTTCGTGCTCGACCTCCAGACCCCGCGTGGCGAGATCCTGTGGGCCCGCCACGCCGACGGCACCCCGTGGTCGTTCGCCCTCCTCACCGGGTCGTCGAGTATCTGCCACAGCCTGCGGTGTGCGATCGCCGCCGCCGAGGAGCTCGGTCACGAGCGGCCTGACTGGGAGCTGAGCGCCTCCCGTCTCACCCACACTGTTGCCCATCACCCCGAGGCCTTCGCGCCCAAGACCCGCTGGGCCATGGACTGGTACTACCCAGTGCTCTCGGGGGCGGTCGGGGGAGACCGCGGCCGTGACCACCTGGCCGGCCGGTGGGACGCGTTCGTGATGGAGGGGAAGGGGGTTCGCTGCGTGTCGGATCGCCCTTGGGTGACAGCGGCCGAGACCTGCGAGTGCCTGATCGCTCACCTGGCTGTGGGCCAGGGTGACATTGCGAAAGACATGTTCGAGTGGGCCCAGAGCCTGCGCCACGACAGCGGCCATTACCACACCGGAATCGTCTACCCCCAGGAAGTCCATTTCCCGGGCGAGGAACGGTCGACGTACACGGCGGCTGCCGTGATCCTTGCCGCGGACGCCCTGTGGGGCGAGGGGCCGGCGTCGCGTCTGTTCACCGATCCGTCCTCGCTACCTGAGCTCATCGAGGTCGAGTGCGACCATCTGTGCGAGGCCACTGACGCGTCCGACTCCTCGGCCGTGCCCACCGCCGGCGACTAGCCGATCCGGAGCGCGGCCCGATCCCTTCCATCGACGAACCGATGGACGAGGACGGGGGTTGGTGGCGGGAGTCAGGACGCCGACCTACTCGGGGTCGGTGTACTCGAAGGGTTCGCCCGTGCGGCGGTCGATCTCGGCCCTACGCTGGGTGGTGACCTTCTGCCAGTCCTGCTTCTGGCGACGATCGATGAACCGGCGATCGCCGCGGGCGTCACCCCCGGTCTCCAGGTAGTTCACCACCCGTTCGAACTCGTCGATCAGATCACCGAGCCGCCACAGCTGGACCAGGGAGAAGGCGCCTGCCTCGATGGCCCGAGGTCCAATCGATTCGTCGACCGCGATCAGCACGACAGGGGTGTGGGGAAGCTCAGCCTGGATGAGGGGGAGGACATCGAACCCCGAGAGTCCCGGTGAGTCATGGTCGAGCAGGATGCAGTCGGGCTCGGTGGCCCGAGCCAGATCTACGGTGTGAATGCCATTGTCAGCATGGCCGACGATCTCAGCACCGCCCTCTTCGGCGGCTGAGGAAATGCTCTGGCGTACGTCCTCTCGGGACGAGCTGACGGCAACCCGCACACAGGCCATGGCGTTCTCTCCTTCGACTCCGAGATCCCATTTCGGATTCCATCGGCCAGACGAGAACCTTCTTGAACCCAACAGTTTCTCAGGGAGACCGATCAGGTGACGCGGCGGAGACGCCGCAACGACCCGAGTCCTGGTTCTTCGGTGAAACGGCCCGAATCCAGCACGGGCAGGTAGATCTCCTCGTAGGGAGGACGGCCCCCATCTTCGGGGTCGGGGAACACATCGTGGATGAGCAGCAGCCCGCCCACGGCCAAGTGGGGGACCCACAGCTCCCGGTCGAGGCGGGCCGGTTCGAGCCCATGACCACCGTCGATGAACAGGAGCGACAGTGGGGTCTGCCAATGGCGAGCCACGGTGGGACCATCGCCCACCAGGGCCACGACGGCGTCATCGAGACCAGCATCGAAGATGGTGCGGCGAAACGAGGGCAGGGTGTCCAGGACACCGGTGTGGGGGTCGACCAGATCGGGCTCGTGCCACTCCCAGCCAGCCTGGTTCTCCTCGGAGCCCCGATGGTGATCGAGGGCGTAGAGCACGGTGGCCTGCTGGCGGGCGGCACCGCCCAGGTAGACGCTGGACTTGCCGCAGTAGCTCCCGACTTCGAGGAATGGGCCCAACGAGGGATCGGCATCGGTGCCGGCCTGCCAGAGGGCAAGACCCTCGTCGGCGGGCATGAACCCACGGGCCGCCTCGGCCTGTTGTCTCAGGTACTCATTCATCAGAGGTGAAGAGCAGCTGATCGAGTACGACGTACTTGATCACCCACACGATTCCAAAGGCCCCAAGGCTGGCGATCGTCACCACCGCCTGAGCTTCGGGGCCCATTCCCCACCGACCCTCAGCCCAGTTGGCCGCCAGGTCCACCGACATGACCGACGTCATGAGCCCCAGGAGGGCCAAACCCCAGAACGGCAAGACCTCGCGGGTGAAGCTGATCACCCCATCGACCTTCCAGACCCAGGCCCGACACAGAAAATAGGCGGGAACCGAGCCCACGATCGCGGCGAAAGCCTGCGACGGCACTGCATCCCAGCCCACGATCGAGTACGCCCCGAACAACAAGATCTGCCCGAAGACGACATTGATGACCGACACCCCTACGTAGCGGAGGCCCTTGCCGGCGTGATCGCCGGCCAAACCGGCCAGTCGGGCGCCCAGGCTGGAGGGATCACCATCGGCAATCGAGGGCATGGGCACGACATCGGATGGTACCGGCCCAGAGTTGAGGCCGGCGGCCGCGAACCCCTGCCCTCGGGATCCCGAGAGTGGGTCACAGGGGTGTCGGTCCCCTACGCTCAAACCATGGCCACCGGCACGGACGACGGATTGACCTTGGGTGCAGAGTTCCCCCGACCCGCCCACGACGACTGGCTGGCGCTGGTCGAAGAGACCCTCAGAGGCCGGCGGGCCGACAACCTTCGGTCGGTCACCCCCGACGGCATCATGGTCGAGCCGCTCTACACCAACGAATCCCACGGATTCGAGGGCGACCGGGCCGGGTTTCCCGGTCTGGGCAGTCATACTCGGGGCGCCACCGCGGTGGCCACCGGCTGGGATATCCGCGCCGTGGTCGACCACCCCGACCCGGCCCAAGCCAACCGGATGGCCCTCACCGAGCTCGAACGGGGTGTGACCTCACTCCACCTGCGCCTCGGTAGCGGTGGAACCCTCGCCGATTCTCTCGACCGAGTGGACCGAACCCTGGCCGGGGTCCACCTCGACCTGGCCCCCATCATTCTCGACGACGGCGCCGACTTCGCGCCATCGGCCGCCCTGCTCATGGCGCTGTGGGAGCGTCGGGGGGTGCCGGCCGGCGCCGCTGCGGGTTCGTTCGGAGCCGATCCCATCGGCACCCTCGCCCGTAGCGGTCACCTCACCGAATCACTCGATGGCTCGCTGACCCGGCTCGCCGACCTGGCCCGGGTGTCAGCCGACCGCTATCCCCAGGTCACCACCGCCGTAGCCGACGGCACCGTGTGGGCTGAAGCCGGTGCCACACCGGCCACCGAGCTGGCCGCCACCATCGCCACCGGAGTGGCCTACCTCCGCGCCATGGTCGCCGCCGGCCTCGACGTCGATGCGGCCTGCGCCGAGCTCACTCTGCAGATCTCCGTGGATGCCGACCAGTTCGGTTCGATCGCCCGTCTCCGCGCCGCTCGCCGCCTGTGGGCTCGGGTGGCCGAAGCCGCCGGAGCCTCGTCGGGCTCGATACCGGTGCAGGCCTCCGCCACCCGCCGCATGCTCTCCCGCCACGATCCGTGGGTGAACATACTGCGCTCCACTGTCGCCTGTTTCGCCGGTGCCGCCGCGGGGGCCGATGGCATCACAGTGTTCCCGTTCGACGCGGCCATCGGGTTCTCCGACGACTTCGCCCGGAGGATCGCCCGCAACACCCAGATCGTTCTGCACGAGGAATCCAACCTCCACCGGGTCATCGATCCTGCCGGCGGCTCGTGGTTCGTCGAGCAGCTCACCGACGAGCTCGCCGAGCTGGCCTGGTCTGGGTTCCAGGACATCGAGCGGGCCGGTGGGGTGGCGGCCACCCTGGTCGACGGTGCCCTCCTCGACGAGATCACCGCCAGCGGAGAAGCCCGCCGGGTCGAGTTGGCCCACCGCCGGGCCCCACTCACGGGAGTCAGTGAATTCCCCCACCTCGCTGAGGAGCCGGTCGAACGCTCCCAGTGGGCCGAGCTCGACGGCCACGACGCAGCGCCGCCAGTCACCGTCACCGATCCCTGCACCGGCGACGGCAGCGCCACCGCGGTACTGGTGGGTGCCGCCACCGCCAACCCCACCCGGGCCCCATCACCCGCTCCTGTCGGCGACCGCGCCACCATCACCCCGCTCCCGGCCCACCGTGACGCCGAACCCTTCGAAGCTCTACGTGACCGCTCCGATTCCCATCAGGCCGCCACCGGCTCCCTGCCGCGTGTCTTCCTGGCCACCCTCGGCTCGGTGGCCCGCCACTCCGCCCGAGCCACATTCGCCCGCAACTTCTTCGAGGTCGGCGGCATCGAACCCCACTCGGTGGGTGATGAGGGGTTGACCGACGCCGACGCCGTAGTGGCGGCCTTCACGGCATCGGGCGCCTCGCTGGCCTGCCTCTGCAGCGACGATCCGCTCTACGACGAGCTCGCGGAACCGGTGGCCGGGGCTCTGAAGTCGGCGGGCGCTCGCAGGGTCTGGTTGGCCGGTCGGGCCGGCGATCACGCCGAAGCCTGGGCCGCGGCCGGCATCGACGGCTATATCGGCATGGGCTCGGACATCGTCTCCACCCTCACCGAAGCCCTCGACACCCTGGAGGTGGAGAAATGAGCACGATCCCCGACTTCTCCAACATCCCGCTCAACGCCAACGGCGGCCAGCCCGACCTGGCCGACTGGGCCGAGGCGGTGCAGACTCAGACGGGCAAGGCCACCAACGCCCTGACCTGGGAGACCCCCGAGGGCATCGGAGTGAAGCCCCTCTACTCGGCGGCCGATCTCGAGGGCCTCGACTTCCTCGACACCCTGCCGGGCATCGCCCCCTACCTGCGCGGCCCCTACCCCACCATGTACGTGAACCAGCCGTGGACGGTGCGCCAATACGCCGGCTTCTCCACCGCCGAGGAGAGCAACGCCTTCTACCGGCGCAACCTGAAGGCGGGCCAGAAGGGCCTGTCGGTGGCCTTCGACCTCGCCACCCACCGCGGATACGACTCCGACAACCCGCGGGTGGCCGGCGACGTCGGCATGGCCGGCGTGGCCATCGACTCCATCCTCGACATGCGCCAGCTGTTCGACGGAATCCCGCTCGACCAGATGAGCGTGTCGATGACCATGAACGGTGCGGTCCTGCCGATTCTGGCCCTCTACATCGTGGCGGCCGAAGAACAGGGCGTGAAGCCCGAGCAGCTGGCCGGGACCATCCAGAACGACATCCTCAAAGAGTTCATGGTCCGCAACACCTACATCTACCCGCCCAGTCCCTCGATGCGGATCATCTCTGACATCTTCGCCTACACCTCCGAGCACATGCCCCGGTACAACTCGATCTCGATCTCGGGCTACCACATGCAGGAGGCCGGCGCGACCGCCGACCTCGAGCTCGCGTACACCCTGGCCGACGGGGTCGAGTACGTCCGAGCCGGAGTCGGCACCGGGCTCGACGTCGATGCCTTCGCACCCCGGCTCAGCTTCTTCTGGGCCATCGGCATGAACTTCTTCATGGAGGTTGCCAAGCTCCGAGCGGCCCGCATCCTGTGGGCCAAGCTCATGAAACAGTTCGAGCCCCAGAACACCAAGTCGCTGTCACTGCGCACCCACAGCCAGACCTCGGGCTGGAGCCTCACCGCCCAGGACGTGTTCAACAATGTCGTGAGGACCTGCATCGAGGCCATGGCCGCCACCCAGGGCCACACCCAGTCGCTGCACACCAACGCCCTCGACGAAGCGCTGGCCCTGCCCACCGACTTCTCGGCCCGCATCGCCCGCAACACCCAGCTCTTCCTCCAACAGGAATCGGGTACGACGAACGTTGTCGACCCTTGGGGTGGGAGCTACTACGTCGAACGTCTCACCCACGATCTGGCCGCCAAGGCCTGGGCCCATATCAGTGAGGTCGAGCAGACCGGTGGTATGGCCCGCGCCATCGAGGCCGGCATCCCGAAAATGCGCATCGAAGAGGCCGCGGCCCGCACCCAAGCCCGCATCGATGCCGGCCGCCAGACGGTCGTCGGCATCAACAAGTACCAGGTCGACGACGATCGTCCCATCGATGTCCTCAAGATCGACAACGCAGAGGTACGGGCCCAGCAGCTGGCCAAGCTCCAACAGCTCCGGGCCGACCGCAACGAGGCTGACCTCCAGGTCTCGCTCGAGGCTCTCACCAACGCCGCCGACCGGGGAGACGGGAACCTCCTCGCCCTGGCCGTCGACGCGGCCCGCAACAAGGCGACGGTGGGTGACATCAGCGATGCCCTGGAGAAGATCTACGGACGGCATCGGGCCGAGATCCGTTCGATCTCGGGCATCTACAGTAGTGAGGTGGGAATGCAGTCCGACACGGTCGTCACCACCCGGGAACTGGTGGACCGCTTCGCCGCCGCCGACGGCCGTCGCCCCCGCATCCTCATCGCCAAGATGGGCCAGGACGGCCACGACCGGGGCCAGAAGGTCATCGCTACCGCCTTCGCCGATCTCGGCTTCGACGTCGACATCGGCCCCCTGTTCCAAACCCCGGCCGAGGCCGCCCGCCAGGCGGTCGAGAACGACGTCCACATCGTGGGGGCCAGCTCTCTGGCGGCTGGCCACCTGACCCTGGTGCCCGAGCTCGAGGCCGAGCTGACCGCCCTGGAACGGCCCGACATCATGATCGTGGTCGGCGGTGTCATCCCACCCCAGGACTTCGACGATCTGCGTGAGGCCGGCGCCCGCGCCATCTTCCCGCCCGGAACCGTCATTGCCGAAGCCGCGGCCGAGCTGCTCGAAGGGTTGGCCTCCGACCTCGGCTACGACCTCTCGAGCTGACCCCAGACTCTCGACCCTCGCCCATGGCCCGCCCCCCGCTCGATCTCGACGACCTCGCCGCAGGGGTACGGGCGGGTGACCGCAGCCGCCTGGCCCGCGCCATCACCCTCGTCGAGTCGAACCGGCCCGATCATCGCAACCGGGCGCACGACCTCATCGAGCGACTCCTCCCTGATACCGGCCAGGCCCATCGGGTCGGAATCACCGGTGTCCCTGGGGTGGGCAAGTCGACGTTCATCGAGACCCTCGGCGTCATGCTGACCAGCCAGGGGCAACGGGTCGCGGTGCTGACCGTCGACCCCACCAGCTCCCGTACCGGGGGCAGCATCCTTGGCGACAAGACCCGCATGGTGAAGCTCTCGGTCGACCCTGCCGCCTTCATCCGCCCATCGCCGTCCAGCGGGACCCTGGGTGGGGTAACTCGCACCACTCGCGAGACAATGCTGCTGTGCGAGGCCGCTGGCTTCGATGTGGTGCTCATCGAGACCGTCGGTGTCGGCCAGAGCGAAACGATCGTGGCCGAGATGGTCGACTTCTTCCTCGTTCTGATGCTCGCCGGCGCGGGTGACGAGCTCCAGGGCATCAAGAAGGGCGTGCTCGAGATCGCCGACATGTTGGCGGTCAACAAGGCCGACGGCGACAACCGACAGCGGGCCGAGCAGTCGGCGGCCGAGTACCGGATGGCCCTCCACCTGCTCACCCCGGCCACGCCCACCTGGATTCCTCCGGTCATGACCTGCTCGGGTCTGACCGGCGAGGGGCTCGGCCCGGTGTGGGATCAGGTCATGCGCCACCGCGAGAAGCTCTCCGCCACTGGTGAACTCGACGAGAAACGCCGAGGACAACAGGTGAGATGGTTCTGGGCCATGTTGCGCGAAGAACTACTCGAGTCCTTCCGCCACGATCCGGCCGTGGTCGACCTCCTGCCCCGAGTCGAGTCCCGGGTGGCCGACGGGTCGCTGGCACCCACCGTTGCCGTCGAGCAGGTGCTGGGTGCCTTCCACCCCTGACATTCGACAACCACCACCCTCGCGTCCACCCACGCAGAGGAAATGGGGCATGAGCCCTACCCGGCGGAGGGGACACAGGGCAATGATCAGGCGGGTTCTGGCTGGCCCAGCGGCGATCAGCCTCCTTGGTGGGTCGGTCAGTGGACGGGCGAGTCGCCGAGCCGCTGCAAGCCGATCCTGGTCGGCAAGATCTTCTGGAAGCACTCCTTCGATCAACGGCACCTCCATGGCGGTGGGAATGGCCAGCAGACGGTCCCGTTGCGGTGCCTTCCGCCTCCGGGCTGTCAGGCCAGCGCCCACTCCACTGCGGCCCGGGCGTGCAACTCCGTGGTGGGGTAGACGGGCACCGGCACATCATCGGGGCCGATCAGCAGCTCGATCTCGGTGCAGCCCAGAATCACCCCCTGGGCGCCACGCTCGACGAGCCGGCCTACGGCATCGACATACCGGGCCCGAGACCCCTGTTCGACGATCCCCAGAACCAACTCGTCGTAGATGACGTCGTGAACCATGGTCCGGTCGGGCTCGTCAGGGACGAGTACCTCGAGCCCGTGGCGGTCCTCGAGCCGACCACGATAGAAGTCCTGTTCCATCGTGTACCGGGTACCCAGAAGACCGACGGTTGTAGCGCCGCTGGCAGCGATGGCCGCCGCGGTGGGGTCGGCGATGTGTAGGAGAGGCAACTCGACGGCCGCTTCGATCTGGGGTGCCAACCGGTGCATGGTGTTGGTGGCGATCACCACCAGCTCGGCCCCGCCCGCCTCGAGCCGTCGGGCGGCATCGACCATTTGGGCCGCCGCGCCATCCCAGTCGCCGGCTTCCTGGAGGGCCTCGATGGCGTGGAAGTCGAACGACCACATCAGGCAGCGGGCCGAATGGGTACCGCCCCGCTGGGACCGGACCTCTTCGTTCATGATCCGGTAGTACTCGGCCGAGCTTTCCCAGCTCATGCCCCCGATGATCCCGATGGTGCGCATCAACAGAGTCTCGCCGCGTCCCTCCTGGGCCCGGGGGATGTCAGCCTTCGACGAAGCCCACGAGTGTCTCCACCAGCTCGGCGGCCGGGAGGGGGGTGGGTACCCAGACTCGGGGTAGGGCGGCCTCGGTGTCGCGGTCAACGATCGGCACGGCGACCAGGGCGGGATCGGGGCAGGCCGGTTCGGTGGAGGCCGGGTACTGCTGGTCCACCAACACCTCGCCCGACTGGGCGGCAAAGAGGCGGACCTCGACGACCTGGGTGGCCAACTCAACCTGCAACATGGGTGCGGTCTCGTCTTCGGCAGCGGGCACAGCCGGGCACACGGCCGACGTGATGACCGGCTCGGATTCATCCTGGGGTGTCACACAGAGGACCAGCTCGACATCCAACGCCGAATCGACCGACGCCCGCCAGAACTCAGGAACGGCGGCGTCCGCCGTCGGCGTGGCCGTTGTCGAATGGACGGAGGTGTTGGTGGCCTCGGCGATCGCTACCAGGCTCCCAAAGCCCGGGCTCCACGGAGCGGCATCGGGGATCACGGCATGCTCGGCACCACAGGCGGGGACCATCTGGGCCCACACCCGTTCACGGGCCGCCCGTTCGGCTTGGATCCGTTCGATCTCGCCAGTGCCCACCCACGGAGTGAGGAACGCCGCGACCTCGGCGGTGTCGGGGGCGGGAGGTCGCACACTCAGGCCACCGCCGGAGGCGGCCACCTCGGAGATACCGCATCCCGTGGCGCTCCCCAGATCGACCGGCGGACCCTGGACGGCGCCGTTGATGGCCCGCCACATCGTCGCCCGCCAGGTGGCCTCCCGGACCAGGATCTGGCCCTGGCCCTCCCAGGTGCACATCTCACCGTCGACCGGCCCCTCGACCAGGGTCAGACAGCCGACCTGTTCCACCAGCGCACCCACCTCGGCGGTGAGTCCCTCGGGCGCATGATCGTCGCCGAGCCGCTCCCAGCCACCGCTCTCGTTCTCCCAGAAGACGACGGTGGGACGGAAGTCAGACTCGTCGGCCGGAGGTACAGCCCGGACGGCGAGCTCACCGTCGCGACAGAAGGCAGCACCTGCCTGGTCGCCCCGGTCGACGAATCCAAGCTGAGCCGGAATGGCTGTCTCGTCGTCGCCGCCCATGATCAGGAGACTGCCCACCAGCGCCAGGACGAGCATGATGCCCCCGGCGATACCCGCCAGCATGACGGGCTGGGCCACCAGCTGGTCGAGGGGGCCGGGCTGGGGAACGGGAACCGGGGCGGGTGGGGGCGCGGGGGCCGACCGGTCATGCCCACAGATCTTGCACACGTCCCACTCGGGTTGGAGTATCGCTTCACAGCTGACGCAGGACTCCATACCCTCATCATCGGCTCTGGCCATGGGTGCTAGAGGCGAGTGGGCCATCCGGCCCAGGACCTCGAAGGACCCATAGCCTCAGAGCACCTCGCTGATCACCAGCAGAGCACCACTGATGACACTGAGGGTGAGCACGGCCGGACGCACGAAACCCCGATCCAGGATGGGACGGAAGCGGGCCGAAAGGGCGGTTCCCACCAGCAGGCCGGGCAGGAGCCAGCCCAGGAGAACCGCCTCGTCACGCCCGAACTCGCCGGCCGCGAGGAGAGCGATGCCCGCGAAGGTGACGGTCAGGGTCACGAAGGCGGCGATCGTGGGGCGAAAGGCCTGGGGGTCGCGGGGTTGATAGCAGATCACAAACGGTGGGCCCGGGAGAGCCACCGACACCGCCCCGAAAGCCGACAGGACGCCGCCGGCCCAGGTCGAAGCGCGGCCGGCGCGGGGGCGGAGACCGAGCAGTCCAGCCCCACCCGAGAGCACCACCGCGCCCCCGAGAATCACCGCCAGGGCCGACTGGCTGAGCAGGGCCAGGAACCCCAGGCCGGCCAGCAGTCCGACCGGGAGCCCGGTCAAGGCCACCCGGAGGTCATGACGGTCGACCAGAGCGTGCTCGTCGATCAGGATGCCGACCCCGACCACCAGGCCTCCCACCAGCAGGGGGCCGGGTACGAAGTCGGAGTCGATGGCCACGAGCAGGGGGCCGGCCATCAGGGTCAGGCCGACGCCGGTCGAGCCCTGGACCACCGCACCAGCGAACCCGGACAGGATGACCAGAACGATCTCGAGACTGCTCACCCGAGGCTAGAACTCGATGATGCTGCGGCCCAGCACCTTGCCGTCTTCCAGGGCCTTCACCGCTTCGTTGATCTCGTCGAGGGCTACTCGTGAGGTGACCAAGGCGTCCAGGTCGAGGTCGCCGGCCTGGTACCAGTCGAGGAAGCGGGGGATGTCCTCTTCGGGGACAGTCGTGCCCCCCAGGGTGCCCTGGACCTTCTTCTCTTGCATGAGCATGCTCACCGCGTCGAGCTCGAACGGCTCCTGGGGGACGCCGACCACAACGGTGGTGCCACCCGCGTGCACTGCGTTCCGTCCGTTTCGGGCCGAACGGAAAGCCTGATCGAACGTCGCCGGCTGAGCCACCACGTCGAAGGCCAGATCAACCCCGGCAATGGGTGTGCCCCGGAATCCGAAGGCGCCAGCGGGCCCTGGTGTCAGTTCGCGGATCACCTCGACCGGGTCGACCTCAGCGGCGTTCACTACTGCGGTGGCCCCGAAACGGGCGGCCAGGTCGAGCTTCTCGGGGTCGAGGTCGACCGCGATGATCGGGTCGGCGCCGGCCATCCGGGCGGCCGCCACCGCGTTCAGGCCGACGCCTCCCACTCCGAAGATGGCGACCGACTGCCCGGGCTGTACCTGGGCGGCCCGAAGGACGGCACCCGCCCCGGTGAGGACCGCGCAGCCCACGATGGCGGTCACGTCGGTGGGGGTGTCGGGGGCGACCGGGATGACGTACTGGTCATCGGCAATGGTGTGGGTGGACCAGGTGAAAATATTGCTGCTCTTGGCCCGCTGGCCCGAGCCGACGAGGGCGGTGGCCATCACCGGCATGCGATCGGAGGTGCGCAGATCGCGGGGCTGGAAGGTCAGCAGGACCCGGTCACCGGGGGTGACGTTGGTGACCCCATCGCCGACGGCCACGACCTCGCCGGTGGCCTCGTGGCCCAACACCAAATCGGTGGGCCGGGGATTGTGGATCTGGTGGAGCTGGCTATGGCAGATACCGCTGGCGAACTCCTTGATCAACACCTCGTGACCGGTGGGATCGGGCAGGCCGATCTCCTCGATCCGCAGGGGACCCGGCTCCTTCGGCAGCACCACCACCCTGGCTTCCACGGTCATGCCTGCCCCTTCGTTCGATCAGGCAGGACCCTAGCCGGACCTCTTCCGCCCAACTGGCTGCCGGTGATGATGCGAACATGGTCGGGACCCCCTGAGCTACCGCCGGAGAGCCGTTCTCGGTACTCTCGGGGAGCATGAAGGAATCCTGGGCGGGTGGCGGAGCAGCATCGGATCCTCCTGGCCCCGCGCCCCCTCGCGAGATTGCCCGCTTCAACGCCACCGCGGTGACAGCCCGCAGCCTCGCCTCGAAGATCCTCTTGGGTGTTGGTCTGGTGATCGTGGGAGCCCAGGGCCTGACCGGCCACGTCATCCTGGCCATCTTCACCGGGGTCGTTCTCGTGACGGTTGCCGCGTTCGCCCATCCGGAGCCCACCGGCCGGGGGCGACTCACCGACCAGGCCCTCGAACTACTCGACTACGAACCGCCGCTCAGTATCCCGTGGGAGTGGATCGTGGGTATCGAGGAACAGCCCGTTCTCGATCATCTGCCCCAGTGGCAGCGAGCCATTGCCACCGAACCTCTCCGGCTCGAGCTGCTCGACGGTCAAGTGGTGGCCATCGACCTCACCGACGCGGCGGTCATCCGCGAGATCAAGAACCGGGCCTGGGCGTTCTGAACCCGAGGCCCGAGCCCTTCAGCTCAGCGGGCCACAACCCGATTGCGACCGGAACGCTTGGCGTCATAGAGGGCTTCATCGGCCCGCCGCACCAGATCGGCGCTCCCCACACCGGCCGCGGTGGTCACTCCGACCGACACCGTTATCGACCCACCCAGTTCCGAGAACACCGTGGCCGCCACTGCGAGACGGATGCGCTCGGCCACACCGCGCGCCACCTCTCGGGTCGCCCCGGGCAGCAGGATGCTGAACTCCTCACCCCCGTAGCGGTACGCAATGTCGTCTCCTCGCACAGCTGCCTCGAGCACCCCGGCGACGCGGCGTAGGACCATGTCGCCCACCTGGTCGCCGAACTGGTCGTTGATGGACTTGAAGTGATCGATATCGACCATGGCGCAGGCCACCGGCATGCCGGTCGCCAGCCAGCCAGGGACCGAACGCTGGAGATCGTCGTCGAACCGGCGACGGTTGGCCAAGCCGGTGAGACCGTCGGATCGGGCCGCCTGGGATTCGTCATCGAAGCGGGCGGCCGCCTCGAGGGCAGTGCCGATGGTCGGGGCCAGTCGGTCGAGGGGGACGAGCTCCGCAGCCACCACTTCGGGGGACAGGGCACCAGGGCCGGTCTGGGTGAGACCACTGAGCACCAGTACCGCCGTGACCCGGCCGGCGGCCATGATGGGAAGACAGGCTCTGGTCCCGGCACCGTCAGGACCCTGACAGACGGCCAGCCGACCGGTGTCGAGGGCCTGATCCCAGCTGGGCGTCGAACGGAGGGCCTCGGCCGCGAAGGCCGCAGGCTCGGCGGCGAGAACGAGGGGAACTCCCTGGGTCGACAGCTCGACGAGGGCCGATTGTCGGGTGCCGGTGACCTGACGTGCGTGGTCGATGACGAGTCGGCCGACGGCCGCCGGCTCGGGAGCGGTCATGAGCCGGCGGCCCAGCTCCAGCTCATCGATCCCGGCGGCCGGAGTCGGGGATGCCTGCTCTTCGTGGCGCCGGCGACGACGCCGGAACAAAAGGATGGGAAGGGCCACGAGAGCGGCGGATCCGGCGGCCACGGCTGGGATCAGCACCGACAGCGGGTTCGAAGCAGCCGGCTCGTTGACGGGCGGGGCCGGTACAGGGTCGAAACCCTGACCCAATCGCTGTTCGAGATCGTCAAAGGCCCGGCGATAGACGTCCAGGGACACCGGTGTGGTCGGCACGCCGTTGCGCAGAGCCTGGTGAACACCGGGGGCTTGCATGACGAGCACCGCTTCCACCGAGCCACTGACCTGGTGGTTGCGGCCGGCCAGGATGTCACGGATGTTCTGGGCGGCCTGCTCCACCGAGGTGAGCTGGTCGACCAGGGTCGACCGGTTCCCGAACGGCTCGGGCTCGTCCTGGAGGATGGCGGTGAACCAGACCGGCGGTGGGATCGTCACCTGGAGGGCATCGAGGGCGTGCATGAGCCGGATCTCGTCCTCGACGAGTCCAGTGGCCTCCTCGACCAGATCAGGAATGTCGTCCTGGTCGTCCTGGGCCGCCGCGGGAGCGATCAGGGCGAGCAACGCCACGAAGACGCCCAGAACGGCGGTCGCGACTCGACGGAACATCGGTTCACCATCGGCCCGTGCGGTCGGATCACAAGCCCACACAGGTCATGGGTGGCCCGGTTCAGTTGGTAGTGCTGCTGGCGATGGCGAAGACGGGGTATTGAGACGGGTTGTTGCCGGTGGATCCGTAGAAGGGGAGGTTGGAGAAGCTGAAGACACACAGGTCGAAGACATCGGGGTCTCTCCACAAGGGCTCATGGGCCCCGGAGAAGAACCGGATCCGTGCAAATGATGGCCGGTCCCGGAAACCCCCCGGGGACCGAACGGAGCCAGGGCAGCATCTGCAAGAAACCGCATGCGCCGGGTCTCCGACGACTCGTCAACAATAGGTGAGTCTTGGGGTCGGGGCAGTTTGTCGTGTCAGAGCAACCAGCCCGGGCTAGTTGGTCGTGCTCACAACGCGCTTCACCGTCATTGATGCCGTTGGCATCGATGACTTCAGCTGGGCCGAGAGCTCGTCAAAGGAGGCGTCGGATGCAACACTGGCGACCGTCACGCCATCGTCGGCGATGACGATTCCCGCAGCAGCGAAGGCGGCGCAGAGCTCATCGCGGCGGCTTGCCACCGTCACTCCTATGCACTTGTCGAAGACAGCTTGGCCTATGAAGACTGGGTCCATGTTCGGTTCCTTCTCAGTTGCTCTGCAGAACTTGCTGCTGTTCGGACCATTCAAGGGCGATGCCGTTCTTGGCTGCGAGGCGATCGATCTCGTCACCCACTTTGAGGCCATGGGCGGCACCCATGTAGATCGGGATCTGTTCCTCCGTGATGATGCAGCCGTGCTGGGGGCAGAAGCGAGATACTCCCGGCCCCGCGATGAGCTGCTCGATCCTCTTGAGGGCGTACTCGAGGGCACGCTTCGAGCCCAGATACTGACCGAGGAAGGTCGTCAGGTGCTCTGGATAGGTACTGTCGGCCACGACATTGTTGCCGATCGTGAAACCCCCGAAGGCGTCGGAGGTGAACAGTGACTTCGACTCATGGTCGTAGGTGACCATTGACCCGATGAAGTGGGCGTAGGGAGTCATGAAGAACGAGAGCTGTCGATTGCCACCGACGGTGACGCTCTCACCGTCCTCCACCCCGATCAGCTCCGATGACAGCCCATAGTGCTGGATGAGCAGCAGAGACTCCACGGGGGTGTAGATCTTGACGTCGGGGCTCACCACCCGTTCAAAGAGGGGCAGTGCTGCACACAGATCAGGGTCTTGATGCTGCACGATCATCGTGGTGATGGTTCGGGGGTCAACGACCTGGTTGACCTTGCGGAGCACGCAAGAGTAGAACTCAGGCTTGGCCGAGCCGGGATCGATCAGAGCAGCTTCACCGTTACTGGTGACCAGGTAGGGCACATTGGCCCACGCATTGCGCTCATCCTGCACCCCAAGGTGAAAGACACCTGGTGCGAGCTCGACTGGGCTCGCGTCGTCATAGTTCAGCATAGAAGCCTCCGTTTCGGGGGGTCGATCGACCCGTCCACAGCTCATCCTCGACAACGAGTCCGGGGCTATGAGGGCCAAATGACCTAGTGGAGCAATAACTATGTAGAAGGGGTAGGTCGGAGATCCTCGGCCCCAGTGGGCCTCAGCCAGGG
>JAAEMS010000121.1 GCA_024225275.1 Actinomycetes bacterium | reverse complement strand
ATGCGGCGAGAACCTCGGCGATCTTCTCGACATCTCGGACTAGGCCCCTCGAACGCGACCACCCGCCGCACCCGCACCCCACAAGAACAGCGCTCCGGTGTCCCATACCAGCTGCCCATAATCCCGACCGCCCCCCGCCCCCGAACGCCGGTTCGATGGCGGTTCCGCGGAACCGCCCGTCGACGGCCCTCGGTGAGACACTGGCCAGGTGAAGATCTCGTTCGTCGACATCGAAGGCGCCCACACGGTCACCAGCGGCACCGCGGTGGTCATCGACGTCATGCGAGCCTTCACCGTCGCCGCCTGGGCTCTCCACCTCGGCGCCGACCACCTCGTCCTGGTCGACGACCTCGAAACCGCGATCACCCTCGCCGACCCCAACACCCTGCTGTTCAAAGACGGCATCCCCGATGACCGCTTCGATCTCCACAACTCACCCCACCAACTCCAGACCCTCGATGTCACCGGCCGACGCATCATCCAACGCACCACCGCCGGTACCCGCGCTGCCCTCGCCGCCCGCGAAGCGGACAACATCCTGTGCGCCAGCTTCGTGTGCGCCACCGCAACCGCCCACCAGCTCATGGCCTCACCCGACCCCGAGGTGACCTTCGTGATCTCCGGTGGCCTCCACGCCGAAGAGGATCTGGCCTGCGCCGAGTTCATCGCCGCCACTGCCCAGGGCCGCGGGCTGTCATCGGAACCGTATTTGCGTCGAGCGGACCAGTCGGCCGCGGCAGCCGATCTCCGGGCGGGGGTGGCCAAGGGCTACACGGGCGTGACCGAGCACGACGTTGCCATGTGTCTCGACCCAGACCGGTTCGACTTCGCGATGGCCGCCCACCCCGCTGGCGAACACCTCCACCTCCGCCCAACCAGGCAGTAGGCGCCCCCTATCCGCGGCTCAACACCCCGCCGGTCACTCCCCTTCTTCTTTCCGCCGGGTGCTTGACCCAGGCTGGAGTTGGCGGGGCGATACCGAGCAGGCTCGAGTGACGGACCACCCGAGCCACTCGCAGGGTCTCGGAGTAGAGACCTTTGAGTTGCCTAGGCGCCGGGTTGTCGCAGGGGTAGTCGCTCGGCGGCAAGGGCTGGCATGAGGTTGATGCGGTAGCCGTTGATCAGCGCTCGGGTCACGGTGAGTGCGAGGAAAGCGATGAAACCAGCGCGGTAGGAGATCACGCCGAT
>JAAEMS010000120.1 GCA_024225275.1 Actinomycetes bacterium | reverse complement strand
CGAGGTCCTTGGAGCGCCCTGAGCGAACAGCGAGTCGTGCGAGCGATGCCAGGAAGCGGTAGAGGATGAGAAGCACAGCGAACCAGGATGGCGGCCATCGGGCCTGGTCAGCACCCACGCGCGACTTTCCGGGCGGCACACGCGGTGGACAAGATCGTCGACGAGGGTCGAGGAGTGAAGGGCAAGAACGCTGCTACTTTCGCCCTGGCAGCGGAAGCGTGTCCGTCGGACCCGACAGGAGTTCTCATCGATCTAGTCGCCGCGGCGCGCGCTCTCGTCTGAGTCTCATGTTCTTGCGCTCATTGAGTCCGGCTCTATGTCATCGGCTCGCAAGGTTGGGTGACGAGGGTGTGGTCGGGGCGATCTTCGTGCTGGCGGCGGGGACACTGGATGTGAGGACTGCGCCTGTACAGCGACTGAACCCCAAGGGGCTGCGCTTTCGTGTGACTCATCGTGACGATAGGGCCGGGGAACGGCCGTCGGTCCTTCGGATGCAACGCCCGGAGCCTACGATTCATTTGGATCCCGCATGACGGAGATGGAGGTGTAGCGGTGAAAAGCGGTTGTGCAATGGAGGCGTGATGAAGATTCTCCACGCAGCGGACCTCCACGTCGATAGCCCACTCGGTGGCTTGACCGCCTACGAGGGCGCGCCCGTCGATGAGATACGGGGTGCCACTCGTCGGGCCACGGAGAATCTCGTTCAGGCGGCGATCGACCACGACGTCAGGTTGGTCCTCGTAGCCGGCGACATTTTCGATGGCGACTGGCGCGACTACAGCACGGGCCTGTTTTGGAACGAGCAGCTAGGTCGACTCCGGGATGCCGAGATTCCGGTGGTCAGCGTGGCGGGTAATCACGATGCGGCCAGCGAAATCAGCCGCAATCTCCACTTGCCTCCGAACGTAACCCAGCTGTCCGAATCGCGGCCCGAAACGAAGGTGTTCGACGATCTCGAGATAGCCGTGGTCGGCCAGGGGTATGCCCAGCGGGCGGTCACCGCCGATCTCGCTCAAGGGTTTCCCGAGTCGGACTCCGGGCTGTTCACCATCGGCCTGCTGCACACGAGTCTCGATGGGCGAGTCGGTCACAGCAGCTATGCGCCCTGTTCGGTCGAGGTGCTGCGGAGTAAGGGCTATGACTACTGGGCCCTCGGTCACGTTCACCGGCGCGAGGAGGTTCACACTGATCCGTGGATCGTGTTCCCCGGGAATCTCCAAGGCCGGAAGTCGATCGAGACGGGGGCGAAGGGCGCCTCAATCCTAACGGTCGCGTCCGGGGAGATCGTGGAGGTTCAACACTTGGAGCTCGACGATGTCCGGTGGCATCGATGTGAGGTGGACGCCGGAGATCTGGCAAGCGCCGATGACATCCGATCCGCCATCGCCGACCGCTTCAGTTCGATCACCAGCGAGCCCGGGCGTCGCCTCGCAGCGATTCGCGTAGTCGTCAGCGGTGCTTCGCCCGCGCACGACGAGCTCTGGAAGGACCCCCACGGCTTCGAGGCCGATGTGCGCTCCCTCGCCATCCAGACGGGTCGATCGTGGGTCGAGAAGGTCAAGGTCGAGACCTCTCGCCCGCTCGATCTGGCCAAGGCGCGCGAAGACGATGTCATCGGTGTCTTGGCCCAACGGATTGACGACCTCCGGTCCGACGCCGAGATGTTGGCTGTCTACGAGCCCTTGTTCGTCGACATCCGCAAGAAGATTGGCGCCGATGCCCGCACCGGTGACGATGCTCCCATCAGCACCGGCCAGATAGGCACTGCGGAACACCTCGCCGAGTGTCTCGACGCCAGCCTCGAGATGGTTGTGGCCCTGCTGGCGGAGGAGCGGGCATGAGGATCAACCGGCTTGATCTCACGAGGTTCGGCCCGTTCACTGACACGACCTTCGATCTGTCGGCCCCGGGTACCCACCTCATTGTGGGCGCTAACGAAGCGGGCAAGACGGTGAGCATGGCTGCCATCCGCCAGCTCTTGTTCGGGATCCCGGTTCGTACCGCGTACGACTTCGTCCACGAGATGCGTGATCTGTGCCTCGGCGCCGAGATCGCTGACGAACGCGGCGAGTTGCTCGAGATCGTCAGGGTCAAGAAAAGGTCCGACACTCTGCGGGACCCCAACGGCAACACTCTGGACGAAGGATTGCTGGCCAAACTGCTCCACGATGTCAACGAGGAGGTCTACGCCAGCCTGTTCACCGTCGGCCATGAGGAGATCGCGGCCGGTGGGGAGGCCCTCCTCGACAGTGACGGTGAGGTGGGGCGAGCCCTCTTCAGCGCCAGCCGAGGCACCACCGATCTCACCGCCGTGTTGAGAAAGCTCGACAATCGGGCTGGCGAACTCTTCAAGAGCGCCGCATCTAAGCCCCGGCTCAACGCGGCTATCCGGGAGTTCAAAGAGGTCTCCACAGAGGCCAGGAGTATCTCGATGAGCGCGTCTAGCGTCATGGGTCTCGACAAGGAGTTGGCCACGGCTCAGGAAGACCACGATCAAGTGGCGGCTAGACGGAGGGAGCTGTCTGGCCGGAGAACGGTGCTCCATCGAGTCCGGGCTACCCGGCCGCTCCTGGCGAATCGACTTGACTACCTCAGTGGGAAGTCGGAGCTGGAAGCACAGGGTCCGCTTGTCGGCAGCGACGTCCGATCACGCCTCGAAGAAGCTCAGAATCAACGCAAAGAGGGGGAATCTGCTCAGCGGGCGACCAAGTCGGCGATCGAGCGGCTCGACGAGAAACTCGACGAGCTTGCGATCGACACCAAGCTCCTCGAACAGCAGGAGATTGTCGAGAAACTCACTCGCGAGACTGGTGGCTATGACCAGAATGA
Source organism: Actinomycetes bacterium (assembly GCA_024225275.1). Classification (GTDB taxonomy): domain Bacteria; phylum Actinomycetota; class Acidimicrobiia; order Acidimicrobiales; family JAAEMS01; genus JAAEMS01. Next base: position 6,941 of record JAAEMS010000120.1, on the reverse strand, counting down.
AGAGGACCTTCCGGGCCTCCAGGCGAGAGCAAGCACCCTTGAACGGGAACTTGGCCAGCTCCGAACACGACTGCCCGAAGGAGGTCCACTCACTGACGAAGGGCGCTCGGGTCTGAAGGTCAACCAGGAGCAGCAGATCAGGCAGTTGGCAGCGAGCCGTTCAGAGCTGGACAACGATCTAAAACACGCCGTTGACGAAGTCGAGGAGACGAAGAACTCCTTGGAGACCCTGAGCGAAGAACTCGGGGGGCTCGACGACCTGACCGATGTGGTGGCCCTCGTCGAGGTCATCGCCCGGATCCGCAAAGCCGGTGATCTCGAAGCCACCCGGACCGACACCATCCGGAATCTCGAAGCGATCGACCGCAAGGTGGCCAGCCAACTGGCCGCCTTGGGGCTGAGTGGGGTTGACACCCGTGCTGTCGATGTCATCGCCGTACCGACGCTCGAGGCCATCCGACGAGTCCGGGACGAATTCGAGACACGGGCCGGGACCATCACCCGACTTGAAGAACAGATCGAAGGGCTGGAATCACAGCAGGATGAGGCCGATGAAGAATTGGCTCAGCTGCTGCGCAGCGAAGAGCCCCTGACCACCGACGATCTGTCGGCGTCCCGGTCCAATCGCGACGAAGGATGGCGTCTCATTCGCGGAACCTGGCTGGGCGAATCCAACGACGTTGACGGTGTGTCGGCATGGGCCGATGGGAGGCCCCTCCAGGACGCCTACGAGGCGGCCGTCGAGGGCGCCGACGACGTGGCAGACCGCCTACGCCGAGAAGCCAGCGCTGTCGAACAGCGGGCGTCGTTCGAACTGAGACTCGAAGCTCTGGCCGACGATCTTGAGAAGCGAAAGGAGGACTTGGAAAGGGAGTGCGCCGCCGCTGGAGAAGCGGACGCAGCATGGGCCCAGTTGTGGGAGCCATTTGGGATCACTCAGCAGTCGCCAACAGACATGGAGATCTGGCACGACGGCTACAAGGCGAGCGCCCAGCGGTCCGAAGAATGCCGAACGCTCGAAGCCGAGATCGTCGAGCTTGAAGCGACTATCACCCGCCACCGCTCAGATCTGATCGCTTCGCTCACATCGGCCGGTGAGCCCCCGCCCGAGGGGCTGTCATTGTTCGGCCTTCTCGATCACGCGGAGCAGATCGCAGCCGATGCGGCGAAGGAACAGCAGGTGCACGCCAATGCTACGAGTGCGTGCGCCGAGGCGGAGACCCTTCTCAAGAAACGTGCCGAGATCCACGAGCGTGCGGAAAAGGCCACGACCGGCTGGCAGGAAGAATGGTCAAACGCGGTGACGGTGCTTGGTCTGAAGGCAACCGCTTCGACCGGCGAGGCGAACTCTGTCCTCGACGCCCTGCGCGACATCTCCGAAAAGGGGGCCGCGCACGAGGACCTACAACGACGTATCTTCGGCATCAAGCGACGCAGCGCCGAATTCACTGACGGAGTCACGGCGGTCCTCGCGGCACTCGATGGCGACGACGATCTGGCGGAGGCCGATCCCGGGGCGGCCGTGAAAATGTTGAGCCGACGGGTGAAGGAGGCTCAGGACATTGCGACGAAGAGCAAGGCCATCACCGAGGAACGAGAGAACCACGAGAAGATCAAGGAGGCGGCGGACCTCCGCGTAGACGAAGCCGAGAACCTCATCAAAGAGATGGTCCAGGCAGCCGCCGCCGCCGACGAGTCTGAACTGTCGGAGGCGATTACCCGAAGCGAAGAGCACGCCGGCTTGCTCGATCAGATCACCCAGGTGGAGCACGACCTCCGAGAGGTAGCTGGCAAGCCACTGAACCAGATCGAGGCTGAGGCAGCCGAACTGGTCGACGTCGAGATCGAGCCAGAGGTACAGCAACTCGACCTTGAGCTAGAGGTGTTCGACGAGCAGATTGAGGAGAAGCAAACAAAGGTCGGAGAGCTGACGAACCAGCGCTCGCTCATCGACTCGTCGGGAGAGGCGGCCGATCTGATGACCCAGGCCCAACAGTCCCTCGCATCGGTCCTCGATTACGCCGACGACTATGTCCAAACGCTGCTCGCCCGCCGACTCCTCGAAGAGCACGTCAACGCCTACCGCGACGAGCACCAAGGACCTCTCCTGGAACGAGCCAGCGGATTGTTCCGTGGCCTGACCCTCGACCGCTACATCGGGCTTGACACTGACACTGATGACAAAGGGAACCCGTTCCTACTGGCCCGCAACGCCGACAACAAGCTCCTCGAAATCAGTGCGCTCAGCACTGGCACAAGGGATCAGCTGTACCTAGCCCTACGGCTGGCGGCACTCGAACAATTTATGGCGCGACGCGGCCCCCTGCCGATCATCCTCGACGACCTCTTCGTCCACTTCGATGACGAGCGCACCAAGGCTGGCCTCGGCCTGCTCGACCAACTCGCAGACGAGAGCCAGATACTCCTCTTCACCCATCACGAACAGGTGGCAAGGCAAGCTTCTGATGTCATCGACCCGGCCCGCCTCACCCTGCACAAGCTCAAGTAGCCGACATGGATCGTGTAGACGGAAAGCTGATTGTGAGCCCCACTGATCTGGTGGGGTACTTGGCATGCGGTCACCTTTCGGTACTCGACCTCGAAGCCCTGGATGGCGAGAGGCGGAAGCCCAACCGTGGTGACCCTGAACTCGATGTTGTTCGACGCCGCGGCCTTGAACACGAGGCGGCCTATCTGATTTCGTTGTCGGCCGCCGGCCTGAATGTTGCAGAGATCGCGGAGCCAGCCACCGACATCGATCGGCTTGTGGGACTCCGGCAACGCGAGGCTGACACCGTCAGCGAAATGAGGGCTGGCGCTGACGTCGTGTTCCAGGCAACGTTCCTTGACGAGAGTGCCGATGTGTTTTGGCGTGGTCACGCGGACTTTCTCCGCAAGGTCAGCGCGCCGAGTTCGCTCGGCTGTCATAGCTACGAGCCCGAGGACACCAAGCTTGCTCGTCATGTGAAGCCGTCGGCGATTCTGCAGCTCTGCCACTATGCGGAGCAGGTGGAGAGGATCCAAGGGCTCGCTCCAGAGGGGATTCATGTCGTGCTGGGCGGCCAGCACCGCGAGTCGGTCCGGTTGGCCGATGTCGCCGCCTACTACCGGGCGGCTCGCTCCCGTTTCCTTACAGCGGTCGCAGAGGAGCAGGCGACCTATCCGTTGCCAGTCGAGCACTGCGCTGTATGCCGTTGGACAGAGGTGTGCGAGCAACGCCGCGAGGGCGACGACCACCTCTGTCGGGTGGCGAACCTCACCCGAGAGCAGGCCAGGAAGCTGGAAGCCGCCGGCATCGGGACGCTGAGAGCTTTGGCGGCCAGCGGTGACGCCTTGGTCGTACCCGGTATCAGTTCAGCGACACTCTCCAGGCTGCGGCAGCAAGCTCGCCTTCAAATCGGGAGGGGTGCGGGCGCTCCACCGCCGGTGGAGCTGATCTTCCCTATCGAGGCTGACCGAGGGTTGACGATCCTGCCCGAGCCTGATGCCGGCGACCTGTTCTATGACATCGAAGGCGACCCCTACGTCGGGGACCACGGGATCGAGTATCTCCACGGCATCGGGTGGGCCGAGGGCGACGGCTTCGGGTTTGAGGCACTGTGGGCTCACACCGAAGCTGAGGAGCGAGGCGCCTTCGAGAAGCTGATCGATCTGATCGTCGAGCGGCGGCGGCTCTTTCCCAAGATGCACGTCTACCACTACGCGCCCTACGAGACGAGCGCGCTCGGGAAGCTGATGGGTCGCTACGGCTCCCGGGAGGCTGAACTCGACGACCTACTTCGGGGTGGCGTGTTTGTGGACTTGTTCCGCGTCGTGCGGCAGGGCCTGGTGATTGGATCACCGTCATATTCGTTGAAGAAGCTCGAGCCGCTGTATATGGAGGCCCGTAGCGGCGAGATCACCGACGCCGGTTCCAGCATCGTCGAGTACGAACGCTGGCTGCAGACAGGAGACCAAGAGATCCTCGACGACATCGAGGCGTACAACCGCGATGACGTCGAGTCGACCTGGCGCCTTCGCGACTGGCTCGAGGATCGTCGCGAAGAGTTGATTGCCGCGGGGCACGACGTCGACCGTCCCGCGAGCCGAGCACCGGATGACGGAGCTGAAACCTCGAGTGATTTTCAGACCGAAGAGGATCTTCTTGCCGAGCGACTGCTCCAGGGCCGCGCCGACCCACCGACGGAGACCGATGACGAACAGATCCGTGCTGACTGGCTGATGGCTCATCTTCTTCGCTGGCATCGGCGCGAGGACAAGCCTGAGTGGTGGCGCTTCTTCGACCGGATACTGAGCTGCGACGAAGCTGATCTGCTGGCAGACACGGAGGCGATCAGCGGTTTGACGTTGCTCGGTGACCCGATACCGGACAAGAGATCCCTCATCTGGCGCTACAAGTTCGACCCCGACCAGGAGCACAAGCTCCGCGTTGGTGCCCAGATACTCGACCCGGCGACCGAGCGGGAGAAATACCAAACCGGAGAGAAGCACCCGGGCCCGGGCACGCTAGTAGGAATCGACCACGCAGCTGGCACTCTTCAGCTCCGCCGGGGTGCCAACTCCACAGCTCCCCATCCGGCGGCGTTGATACCGGCGGGACCAATCCCGACACCCGAGCAGCGGTCCTCGTTGCGGCGAGTGGCCCTAGCCTTGCTCGATCACGGTATCGATGGAGCCGGCCCAGCCGAGGCCGCCCGGCAGCTACTCGCCGGCCGGCCGCCCAAGGTCACCGGGATTCGACAAGGCGATCCTCTGCGGCGGAGCGACGAACCGGCGGTCGATGCCGCAGTTCGCCTCGGGCTGAGCCTCGATCGTTCGTATCTTCCAATCCAGGGTCCTCCCGGCTCCGGCAAGACATTCACCGCCGCGAAAGTCATCACTGCGCTAGTGGCGAACGGCCGCACGGTGGGAATCACCGCCAACAGCCATGCCGTGATCACCAACCTGCTCGAACGTGTGGCCGAAGAGACCGCAGCACAGGGCCTCCAATTGCGTGCCATCCAGAAGGTCTCCACCGGTGACGAAGGCGTCGATCACCCAGCCGTCCACGTAACCAAGAGCAACAGCGATGTCGAGGCCGGTATCGCGGCCGGCAACGTGGACGTCATTGCCGGTACGGCTTGGCTGTTTGCCAGGGACACCATGACCGAGGCAGTCGAGACGCTCGTGATTGATGAGGCCGGCCAACTGTCGCTCGCCAACGTGCTGGCGGTGGCTCCAGCAGCAGCGAACGTGATTCTCGTGGGAGATCCCCGCCAACTCGCCCAACCGTCAAAAGGTACGCATCCCGCCGGCGCCGGCGTGTCCGGGCTGGACCATGTGCTCGCAGGTGAGGCAACGACTCCGGAACATCTCGGCCTCTTCCTCGACCGGAGCTGGCGGATGCACCCGGGCATCTGCGGATTCATATCCGAACAGGTCTACGAGGGGCGCCTCGAAAGCCAGACGCACTGCGCAGTCCAGCGGATCGACGACGGGCCCCTCGTCGGCGGAGCCGGCTTACGCTGGCTCGGAGTCGACCATGAAGCGAATCGCACCTCCTCTGCCGAAGAAGGCGAAGCGCTGGCACAGCTATTCGAGGCTCTCGTGGGCAGGGGATGGATCGACAACCAGGAACGCCGAACTTCGCTTGGCATCGACGATATTCTCGTGGTCGCCCCCTACAACGCTCAGGTCCACTTGCTTGCTGAACGTCTTCCTGTCGGCGCACGAGTGGGCACAGTCGACAAGTTCCAAGGCCAAGAAGCGCCCGTGGTGCTGGTGTCACTCACCGCATCAAGCGCCGAAGACGTGCCCCGCGGAATGGAGTTCCTCTACTCCCGCAACCGCCTGAACGTGGCCGTATCGAGGGCCAAAGCACTGTGCGTCGTAGCAGGAAGCCCGGCGCTGCTGGCCGTGCAGTGCCGAACAGTCGAACAGATGCGGCTCGCCAACGTATTGTGCCGGTACGTCGAGCTGGCCGGCGACATATCCAACGGAGGAAGCGCACAGGTCAACGTACTGTGAACTTGGCTGGTCGCCTTTGTAGCGTCGAGACTCGGTATCTCGGTCAGCCGTCCGGCAGCGTAGAGCTGGAGCGAGGACCTATCAGGTCTGAACTGCGATCCTTCGGCTGTTCAGCGTGTAGGTGCCCGAAACTCTGTCGTCGCAGGTCAGGCGGCTGTTCTGTATTCGTTGATGAGGCCGTCGCATCGGGTGTTTCGGACGACTCGAAGGGTCGGTTTCGTCCCGTCGGTTGTCTGGTCGGGGGCGTCGGGTTGTGGCGGTTGCTGGTCGAGGGATCGGTGGGGCCTGTGCTGGTTGTGGTGGGCGATGAAGTCGGTCACGAGCCCTTCGACCTGCCGGCGGTTCCAGATGATGGTGCGGTCGAGAAGCCGGCGTCGCAGGGTCCCGATCCAGCGTTCGGCGAACGTATTCGCTACTGGTGTGCGAACCGGTGTCTTGAGGATCTTGAAGCCCTCGGTTCGGAATGCCTCGTCGAACGCGTCGATGAACTGGCTGCCTCGATCGCGGACCAGGGCCCGAGCCGTGTCGAGGCGGTCGGCGTGGGAGAGGAACAGGTTGCGGGCTGCTTGGGTTGTCCACGCATCGGTCGGGTTGGATGTGGTCCCGGCGTAGAAGACCTCGCGGCTGGTCACGTCGATGAAGAACAGGAGGTAGTAGCGGCGGAAGAACGCGGTGTCGATGGTGGCGAAGTCGCAGGCTACGGCGGCTTGGGAGTGCAGAAACTGGGTCCAGGTGACCTCGGATCGGTTCGGGGATGGGTCGATGTTGTGTTGGTTGAGGATTCGCCAGACGGTGGAGGCGCCGATCTTGTGGCCGAGCCCTTTGAGTTCACCGGCGATGCGCCGGTAGCCCCAGGTCGGGTTGTCGGTGGCCATTTCGATGATCAGGGTGATGATCTTGGTATCCGTGGATGGCCTGCCAGGACGCTTCGGAGG
>JAAEMS010000119.1 GCA_024225275.1 Actinomycetes bacterium | reverse complement strand
CGGTGAGTGACCCACAACCCGACACCGATACCGGCGACCAGGCCACCGGGAATCCCGAGCCCGCCCTGCCAGATGGCGAAGACATCGAGCCACCGGCCCCGGAACGACTTCCAGTCAGTGATGACGTGGTAGACGCGCGACCCGATCAGGCCGGCCGGTACCGCCCACGTGGCGATGGCCGTGATGTCGTCCGGGTCGTAGCCACGGGCCGCCCAGCGCCGCCGTCCGATCTCGACCGCGGCCAACACCCCCAACGCAATCATGACCCCGTAGGCCCGCAGAGTCAGAGGACCAAGATCGATCGAGCCCGATCCGGGCGACGGAATCGAAGCGAGGAGGGAGGTGGGCATGGAGGGTAGAACCACGTCAGTGCCGGCCAGCATTCCGTTCAGCCGGCCAGGGCTGAGGCCGAGAGGCTGAAAAGGTCCTCGTAACCGGCCGTAATCGCCGGAACCAGACCCGCGGCCTGGGGCAACAGTTGTTCGACGAAGAAGCGACCGGTGACGACCTTGGCCTGCAGGAACTCGTCGTCCCCGTCAACCAAGAGGCGGGTGGCGGCCAGCACTTGCTGGGCCATCAGCCAACCGGCCGTGACCTGGCCGGCCAGGCGCAGGTAGGGGCTGGATCCGGCCAGCGCGTTCCGAGGGTCCTCGACCCCATGGTCCATGATCCATCGGGTCGCGGTCTCGAACTGGTCGATGGCGACGGTGAGTGAGTCGCGGATCGAGGTGAGCTCGTCGTGTTGGCCCAGCTCGGTGTCGAGGGCGCGCATCCGGGCGATGTGGTCGAAAACCACACCCCCGCCCCGCATGGGCAGCTTGCGGCCCACGAGGTCAGCGGCCTGGATGCCGTTGGTGCCCTCGTAGATGGCCGCGATGCGCACGTCGCGGAAATGCTGGGCCACACCGGTCTCCTCGATGTAGCCCATCCCGCCATGGACCTGGACCGCCAGTGAGGTCATCTCGTTGCCGATGTCGGTGCACCAGCCCTTGCTGAGGGGGATGAGCAGCTCGGCGAGCTCGGCGTTGGCCTGCCGTTCGGCCTCGTCGGGCAGCACCCGGCTCCGGTCCATGGCCGCCGCGTTCAGGTAGCACAGGGCTCGCATGGCCTCTATGTAGGCCCGCTGGGTCATGAGCATCCGGCGGACATCGGCATGATCGATGATGGCCGAGCTCTCGCCCTTGGGGGCACCCGGCGCCCGGCCCTGGCGTCGTTCCTGGGCGTACTCGAGGGCCGCCTGGTAGGCCCGCTCGGACAGCGAGAGCCCTTGGAGACCCACCGACAGCCGGGCGTTGTTCATCATGGTGAACATGTACCGCATGCCCGCGTTTTCTTCACCGATGAGGTACCCCACGGCGCCTTCGGTGTTCTCTCCGAAGCTGAGAACACAGGTGGGGCTGCCGTGGATGCCGAGCTTGTGCTCGAGACTGACCACATGGACATCGTTGGGCTCGCCCGGCTCGCCGCTCTCGTCGAGGACGAACTTGGGCACGATGAAACAGGAGATCCCCCGGGTACCCGGAGGGGCATCAGGGGTGCGGGCCAACACCAGGTGAATGATGTTGTCGGCCATGTCGTGGTCGCCGTAGGTGATGAAGATCTTGGTACCGGAGATCAGGTAGGAGCCGTCTTCGGCCGGAACGGCCTTGGCCCGCAGGGCACCGACATCGGATCCGGCATCGGGCTCGGTGAGGTTCATCGTTCCCGACCACTCCCCGTTGATCATGCGGCCCAGATAGAGCTCACGCTGCTCCTCGCTGCCGTGGTGGACAAGGGCATCGATGGCGCCCTGGGTGAGTAGGGGGCACAACGAGAAAGCCATACTCGCCGAGCACATGATCTCCTGCATGGCGACGCCGACCAGCCAGGGGAAGCCGCCTCCGCCGTGAGCTTCGGAGAAGGGAACGCCACCCCATCCGGCCTCGACGTATCGCTGGTAGGCGTCGGCGAACCCGTCCGGGGTGGTCACCGAGCCGTCGGCGTTGAGCACCGATCCGACCTGGTCGCCCACCACGTTCAGGGGCCCGACGAGATCGGCCATGAAGCGGCCATTCTCCTCGAGGACGCCGGCCACCATCTCGGGATCGGCATGGGCGAACTCGTCGACCTGGCACAGCTCGGGTAGGCCGACGATGTGTTCGAGCACGAACTGGATGTCTCGCAACGGGGCTCTGTAGTCACTCACCCAGCCCAGCGTAGTGCGCTCCCGGCGGCCGGTCCCCTCCCAGCGGGACGGCCGTCCGGACCACCGGGGGCCATTCAGCCGGGGCCCCGCGACCTAGAAATCCAGGCGTTCTGGGACTTTCGGCTCAGGTTGACCACCCAGAGTGACCGATACCCCTTCTGACACAACGGCGGGCGCCACTCCACATACGGGTTGGCGAGATCAGGAGGGTTCGGAGTTCACGACGACGGTGCCCCCAGCACCGGCGCGGTAGCCGGCGGTGAGCTGGCCCTCGCCGAGGTGCTCCAGGCCCGCTGCGACAACAGCGACGCCCAGGGGGTATTGCCCACCTGGGCGCCACAACCCCTACTCGGCCTGGTCAGCTGAGCCGGGGGGCGGATCCGGCCACCACCGGCTCCGCCACTGGGGGGTCCCACCACGGTCGGACCCCCGCGAGATGAGCCACCGCCGCTGGTGTGGTGCCCGCTGGACCGGCGGCGGTGGCTCTGTCTCTCGCAAGACCGTTGCCCGGGTCCTCGGGGCTGGCGAACGGCGGCTATAGCCTTGGCTCCCGAGCATTTCGGAGGTCTGTGGTGGCACAGAAGAAGGCATTGGTCTGCGGCGCGGGCGGGTTCATCCCCCACCACCTCGTCAACCGACTCGCGGGCGAGGGCTACTGGGTCCGCGGCGTGGACATCAAGGAGCCCGAGTTCTCACCATCCCAGGCCGACGACTTCCAACTCCTCGATCTGCGCGACCCCGATCAGTGCGCCCAGGCGGTCGCCGTCAACGGTGGCTTCGACGAGGTGTACCAACTGGCCGCCGACATGGGCGGCATGGGGTTCATCCACTCGGCCGAGTGCGAGATCATGCGCAACAACGCCCTGATCAACATCAATACCGTCGACGCCTCCGCCCGGGCCGGGATCGGCCGCTACTTCTACTCGTCGTCGGTGTGCATCTACCGCGACATGGAGATCGGTGAGCCCGAGATCAACGAGGACGCCGCCTACCCGGCCCTACCCGACAACGAGTACGGCTGGGAGAAGCTCTACTCCGAGCGCACCGTCATGGCCTACGGGCGCCGCTTCGAGTTCCCCACCCGCATCCTGCGGTTCCAGAACACCTTCGGACCGCTCGGCACCTGGACCGGCGGCCGCGAGAAGGCCCCGGCGGCCATGTGTCGCAAGGTGGCCGAGGCCCCAAACGGCGGCGAGGTCGAGATGTGGGGTGATGGCAGCGCAGTTCGGTCCTACACCTATGTCGATGACCTGATCGACGGGATCCGCATCATCATGGACTCCGACGAGGCCAGACCCTGCAACATCGGCAACCCCGAGTACGTGTCGGTCAACGAGCTGCTGGCGATCGTGGCCGAAGTCGCCGGCAAGACGGTGACGGCCACCCACATCGAGGGCCCCGTGGGTGTGATGAGCCGCAACTTCTCCAACGCCCGGATCGAAGCCCTGGGCTGGAAGGCCCGCACTGACACCCGGGCCGGCGTCGAGCAGACCTACCCTTGGATCGCCGAACAGGTCCAGGCCGCCGCCGGGGTCTAGCAGGCCGGGCCGGGACTCAGCTGCTTCCAGAAGGTCTGCTTTGCCGCTATCTTCCCGTCGCGCAGCCGGTAGAGGTCGACGGCCCGCACCCGGAACTGGTCACCCCGGCCATCAACTCCTGACACCTCGAAGGTCTGCACGATCAGATCGCCGGCCAGGCGCTCATCGACGTCGTGGTATTGGAGATCGCTCCACTCCTCGCTGCGACGCTTCGATTCGGCCGCCGTCTCCTCGGGACCCCGGCAGACATGCCCGGCGGGTAGTTCATCGGCCGTCCCGTGGTGTTGCTCCCAGACGAAGTCATCGGTGACCACTGCGGCCAAGCCCTCGATGTCGCCGCGGAACAGGGCCTTCTTGAAGTCCTGGAAGTAGTTCGGGGGCAGGCTCATGTTCTGATCCTCACCCCCATCGACCCCGACGGCAAGCTCCGGGTCGACCACAGAGGCGCCAGCCATTAGACCGGAACCGCAACCGATTCGGAGGTCGACCATGTCCGACGTGCGTTCCAGCAGTCCCGCTGAGTTCCGTCAGCTCGTTCAGGCATTCTTTGCCGAGACCCTGCCCGCTTCCCTGGATGGTGTCAGCGGAACCATCAATCGGGCCAAGGCCTGGCGCGCCGCGCTGTTCGATGCCGGCCTGGCCGGGCTCGACTACCCCGTGGAGCACGGCGGCCAGGGCCTGAGCGCCGAACACCGGGCGGTGTGGGCCGATGAGTCGACCGGTCTGATCCCCCGCGAGGAGGCGACATTCGGCATCAGCGTCGGTATGGCCCTCCCCACCATCCGCGACCATGGCGCCGACCATGTGCGCCACCAGTTCATCCCCCCCGGTCTTCGGGGCGAGGACGTCTGGTGCCAGATGTACTCCGAGCCCGGCGCGGGGTCCGATCTCGCCGGCATCACCACTCGGGCCGAGCTCGACGGCGACGAGTGGGTCGTGACCGGCCAGAAGGTCTGGACATCGGGCGCCCAGCACAGCCAATACGCGATCCTGCTGGCCCGCACCGACTTCGATGCCCCCAAGCACCGGGGTATCACCATGCTGATCCTGCCGATGGAGCAGGAGGGCGTCACGGTCCGGCCCCTGGTCCAGATGACCGGTGAGTCAGAGTTCAACGAGGTCTTCCTCGACGAGGCCCGGGTGCCCAAGGACTGGGTGGTCGGCGAGGTCAACAGTGGATGGCAGATGGCCGTGGCCTTGCTAGCCCACGAACGGGTCCAGACCGGCGTGGCCTCCATGGGTCAGAACAGCAACCAGCGGTCGAAGTCGGGACGGGTTCCCATTCCGGTCGACCAGCTGGTGGAGCTGGCCCAGAACCGCGGCCTCAACCATGAGACCACCGTCCGACAGGGGCTGGCCCAGCTGCACACGGGCGAGAGCATCGTCGGGTATCTCCGCCAGATGGGATGCCACCCCTCGATCGGCAAGCTGTGGCGCACCAAGCAGGGCCGCGCCGCCGCTGACCTGGCCGCCCGGCTGTGCTTTCCGGCCTCGCCGGCCTGGAGCGACGACCAGGAGGAAGAGGACTACTTCGCCTACCACATCCTGAACTGCCGGGGTATGAGTCTGGGCGGGGGCACCGACGAGATCCAGCGGAACACCCTGGGTGAGAGGGCGCTGGGTCTGCCCCGCGAGCCCATGGCTGACAAGAACACCCCCTTCTCCGACCTCCCCCGGAACTAGGTAGTCAGGAGTTTCCGGCTTCGATGGTGGCGACCCGGTCGAGCGAGTCCTGGGGGCTCAGGAGGTTGAGGGTCGAGCCCCCCGCCGCCAACTGGGCCTCGACCTGGGCCTGAAGGGCCCCGCTGTCGACCAGGTTGCCCAACCCATCACCTGGGCAGGCAGTGGCGGCATAGTCGCGGTGGGTGCCCAGGGTGTCGGGTGAGACCGCGAACTCTTCTGCCGCCCACGCCAGCATGTCGACCAGTGCCGACACCTGGGCGTCGGTGGGAATCTGCTGGGTGAAGTCGCCGTCGCACACCACCAGGTAGTGACCGGTCGGGTCGTAGCCGGTGAAGGTGTCACCCTTGGCCGAGGTCGGGCGGGCTTCGTACACATTGCCGTTGCGGTCGATCACGTGGTGGTAGGCGAGGTCGGCCCATCCCTGCTCCTGGTGGAACGACTGGAAGCCGCGGATCCGGCCGGGGGTCTCGGTGTTGTCGGTGTAGACGCCCGCGGTGTGGTGGACGGTGAGGCGGTCGATCGTGTGACCGACGAGGCCGGCTCCCGTCGCCGCCGCCCCCCAGCCTTCGCGGCCAATGAGGTCACGGTGGCCGACACCGGCGGGTGCCGGTTCGGGCGTTACCGAGGTCGAGGTCGAGGTCGTGGTTGGGGCCTCGGTGCTCGTAGTGGTTGGGGCCTCGGTGCTCGTCGGTTCCACCGCGGTCGTCGAAGAGGTCGATGTGGTGGTCGGCGCGGCTGAGCTCATGACAGAAGTTGAGCTGGCGGGAGGAGTCGTAGTCGTGGTCCCCGATCCCGCGGCTATCTCTCCACCAGAGTCACCGGCCCCACCGAAGAGCAGCCAGCCCAGGCCAACAGCACCGGCGCCCACCGCTCCACCCAGCACCAGGCGACGAGTGACCAGTGAGCTATTCACCGCCCAGACAGTACCGGGCCGGACCCGACCGCCCACCGGCCAGTACGGTCAGCGGGGAACGGACAAGGAGCGAGATGGCCAAGACGACCAGAGACCGACTGAGTGACGCCCAGCTCCAACTGGTGATGACCGAGATGATCGGGGCCCGGGCCTACTCCAACCGGGCCTTTGCCCTCCAGCGTCAGGGCCGGGCCGCCACCAACGCCCCGGTGGACGGCAGCGAGGCCCTGGTGGTGGGAGCCGCCCACGCCCTCGACCCCACGACCGATTGGGTGGTGCCCCAGTACCGCGAACAGGTGGGTCTGATCCGGTTCGGCGAGGAGGTAGTGGCCCGGTACGTCCTCCATATCCTGGGCCATCCCGAGGCGGGGGCCATCCCGGAAGGAACCAACGTCCTCCCGCCTCAGATCTCCCTGGCCACCCAGATTCCCCACGCCGTGGGCCTGGCCTGGGGGCTCGCGCTGCAAGGGAAGCCCGGTTGCGTACTCACCTTCTTCGGCGACGGCTCAGCTTCGGAGGGCGACTTCTATGAGGCCGGCAACCTGGCCGGCGTGCAACAGGTACCGGTCATCTTCCTGTGTGTGAACAACCAGTGGGCGATCTCGACGCCGATGAGTCGCCAGACGGCGGCCGAATCAATCGCCGCCAAGGCCGAAGCCTTCGGCTTCCCGGGCATCACCGTCGACGGCACCGATCCGGTGGCAGTCCACGAGGCAGTGTCGGCCGCCCGCGACCGGGCAGTGAGTGGCGAAGGCCCCTCGCTGATCGAGGCCGTCACCTACCGGCTCGGTCCCCATACGACCGCCGACGATCCCAGCCGGTACATACCTTCAGCCGAGCTCGCCGAGGCCCCCGACCCTGTTGCCACCTTCCGACAGCGGCTCACCGGCCTCGGGTTGTGGGACGACGATCTCCAGGCCCGAGCCGAACAGGAGGCCGACGAACGTATGGACCGGCTGGTGACACAGGGTGAGGCCCTGACCCTGAACCCCGACCAGTTCTTCGAGAACGTCTACGCCCAGACCACACCGCGCATGGAGCGCCAGAGGGCCGAGCTGCTGGCCGACCAGGTGGCCCGGGGGGCAGGCCAATGATGCTGACGATGCTCGAGAGCATCAACCACACCCTCCACCAGGAGATGGCCCGCGATGAACGGGTGATCTTGTTCGGCGAGGACGTCGGGCACAATGGTGGTGTCTTCCGGGCCACCGAGGGCCTTCACGCCCAATTCGGCGGCAACCGGGTGGTCGACATGCCGCTGGCCGAAGGCGTGATCCTTGGCTCGGCTGTCGGACTGGCCATCGCCGGCATGGTGCCGGTGCCCGAGATCCAGTTCCTGGGCTTCTCCTACCAAGCGTTCCACCAGCTCGCCGGCCAGATCGCTCGCCTTCGGTTCCGGTCCAACGGCCGCTTCGATGCCCCCATCACGATTCGTGCCCCCTTCGGTGGAGGAGTACGAACCCCCGAGCTCCACAGCGACAGCCTCGAGGGTCAGCTGGCCAACATCCCCGGACTGAAAGTGGTCCTGCCCTCCTCGGCGGCCGATGCCAAGGGGCTGCTGGCCACCTCGATCCGCGAGCCCGATCCGGTCATGTTCCTCGAACCGCTCCGGGGCTACCGGATGATTCGCGACGAGGTGCCCGAGGGCGAATACCTCGTACCGCTTGGCCAGGCCCGCACCGTGACCGACGGCGAGGACGTCGTGATCATCACCTGGAGCTACCAGGTCGACGTGTGCCGGCGAGCGGCCCAGCAGTTGGCCGCTGAGGGTCTGTCGGTGCGGGTCCTCGATCTACGCACCCTCGTACCTCTCGATGTCGAGAGCATCGCGACCGCGGTCGAGGGCTGTGGCCGGGTGGTCGTGGTTGAGGAGGCCCCTCCCACTGCCGGGTTCGGAGCCGAGATCATCGCGACCATCAACGAGGAGGCCTTCTGGTCGCTGGAGGCGCCCATCACCCGAGTGTCGGGCTACGACACTCCCTACCCGATGGGCCAACTCGAGGACTTCTATGTGCCCGACGTCGATCGGGTGGCGCGAGCCGTCCGTCAGCTTCTGGAGGTGGCCCCGTGATCGAATTCCGACTCCCGGACGTGGGCGAGGGCCTCGAGGAAGCCGAGATCATCACCTGGCTGGTGGCCGAGGGCGACGAGGTGACTCGCGACCAGCCCCTGGTCGAGATCCTCACCGACAAGTCCCAGACCGAGCTGCCCGCACCGTACGCGGGTCAGGTCACCCGACTGGGCGGCGCCGAGGGTGACATCCTCAAAGTCGGAGACCTCGT
>JAAEMS010000118.1 GCA_024225275.1 Actinomycetes bacterium | reverse complement strand
CGGGCCATCTTCGGCTGGATCAACCGCTACAACACCCGAAGGCTCCACTCGAGCCTCGACTGCCGTTCACCCATCGACTGCGAGAACCAGAACCGTCCACCCCGGGCCGCCCAGGCCGCGTAGCCAATGTGACCGGCCCACAGGGGGATGCTCAGCCGAGCTCGCCGCCCATTTTGAACAACACCCGGACGCCGACATCTACCTTTCCCTGCCAGGACTCGGTGTCACACTCGGCGCCCGGGTGCTCGCAGAATTCGGAGATGACCCCGAACGCTACGACTCAGCCAAGTCTCGCCGAAACTGCGCCGGCACATCACCACTCACCATCGCCTCAGGCCGCAAACACGTCGTGTTGGCCCGCCGCGTCGGTAACCGCCGCCTCTACAACACCATCGACCGCTGGGCCTTCTGCGCCCTCACCGCCAGCCCCGGAGCCCGCCACTTCTACGACCAACGACGAGCCAACGGCGACTTCCACCACCAAGCCCTACGAGCCCTCGCCAACCGACTCGTCGGCTACCTCCACGGCTGCCTACGAACCCGCACCCACTACAACGAACACACCGCCTGGGCCCACCGCCAACCCAACCAAACCCACACCGCCGCTTGACACCTTCCACCCATGGGGTGTCTACCGTGCATCCCCGAACCCCAACGCGCACCGTCCCCGACCGCCGGCTAGGTGGTGTGCGCATTTTGGTGAGGTCACGGGCGACCGTCCTCCGCAAGTGAGGTGCACAGACTCCTGGGAACCGAGCTGCCAGTGTCTTGGCCGTGGCGCAGCGACCAGTCCCTACACGAACGACGCTCTGGACCCCATTGTCCACGGCCTTGCTCGCGGTGACGACGTCCTGCCTACTCGCGGTGACGAGCTGTTCGGACCGTGGCTCTGATCCCACAGCAACCACGGCGGTGACCGTACCCGCGCTCACCTGGGACGGTCTCGATGTCGCAAGGGGTTCGGTGCGACGCAATTTCTACCTCCACCACGACCCAGATGCCGGCTGCTTCTATCTCGAATCCGATGACCCAGAACTGGAAGGTCGCCGCTACCGCGCATTCATCGGCCCCGACTGGAATGTCACCGCTGAACCCCTACAGATCCTGCGCGCCGACGGCTCGATCTATGCCGCGGCAGGCGACCGGATCGTCACCGACGACTACGACATGGCATGGAACACCCCCGAGCTGCGTTGCGGATCGCGAACCGACCTGTGGCTCGGCGCCCGTGACCACGTCTTCATCGCCGGCACGACCGACCTCAGATAGCTCCGCCGATCGTCTCCCCACTCCAGCTCGTAGAGATCCGCCCAACCCCATCCCATAACGCCGCCCGAGACCCCACCGCCCGGTACGCCGGTTCTGCGTCGCAAGCTGATTACGGCCCGATCGCGCACTAGAGCTCGTGGCGACCCTGGCGCCGCGCTACGCCAGAGACCGCGGTCATCGTGCAGGCAAGGCCCGTAGTCGGATCTAACATCGGTTGCTCAGTGACAAGGGGGCAGTCGATGAGTCGTGACCAGTGGTCAAAGCAACTCCGCATCGCTGGCACCACCACCCGACTGGTCGAAGACGTCCTGGCCGGCGACCTTCCCCTCGACGGACTCCAACACGCCGGCACCGCACTCCTACGCACCGACCCAACCGAAGCCCTGGCCACGATCACCGGCCGGGTGATCGAAGCGCTAGGTCAGCGGCGCTGGACCGGCGACACCGAACTGATCGCCGAACTCGAGCACCACCGCGGCGGCACCGCGGGGGATCTGATCCCTTTGCCCGTCGAACTCGATCAACTGGGTGACGCACTGGACCAGGCCGCCGGCAGCGAGTCCTTCATCGACCTAACCGACGGGACACTGTGGCCCGCGGAGCTGTTCGACATTGACCAGGGCCCAGAGGACTTCGACCCGGACTCGGATCGGTGGCTGCCTGTGGCCGACCTCGGGTCACGGCCCGCATACGACACGATGCGACGGTTCGTAGCCACGATCGACCAACCGGAGCTGGCATCGCGGCTCACCGACGCGCTCAGCGGGTCAGGCGCGTTTCGACGGTTCCGCACCGAACTCAGCCGACACGAGAACCAGTACACGCGCTGGCACCGGTTCGATGACGATGCCCGTCTGGGCCGAGCGCGGGCCTGGCTCGCCGATCGCGGCTACCGATCCGATCGCCAGCCGTAGCGACCAGCTCACAGGCACCCGCGGAGCCGCGAACCGCTGTCACAGCGTTCTCAGCCACCGGCTGCAAGCGAGAGGCTCGACGCCCTACCGCCGCTCGCCGGCACTGCCACGGGCCTCCGTCACTGCATCGCGAGCTCATTGCACAACGGTCGCCACTGCGCACAATCGCTTCCGCGAATGGCTGCCTTCGACAGCTCAAACACCGGGTCTACAGGCAAGGATGTCCCCCCATCTCATCTCACAATCTGGCTAGGGGAAGAGGCATGACACAACTGCAGGTCCTTTCAGGACCTGCGGCACTCGACCGAGTGTGAGATGGAATGTGAGATGGAATGTGAGGTCGTCGGAGGTGCCCAGTGGGCACCTCCAGTTGTGTCATGCCTTTTCCAGTGAGAAAACCATGAGATGAGATGGGAGAACGCTCGTAGATCGAGCGCTGTCGCTGTCTTGGGGCTGGCCGACGACTCAGCGCAGCTGTTCCGGTGACTCGCCGAGGGCGCAACAGAATGGGTCGCATCATCGCTGGACGCTCCTGCGTTGCAGAGCAGCGCATCCGGGGCGCAGCCGGGTGAAGAGCACCGTGTCGGCGCGGCCCGCTCCCGGGATCTCTTGTCCAATCCTTCGTTGAACGGTGTCCCTCTCTATGTCGTGGGATCCGATCGACTGAACCGAAGCAGCGGGGGCCTTGGACCGACTCCCGCCAAGGGCGGGAACCTCCGGGCCCCAGTGGAACTCGACGCTCGCCGAGGGCCTCGTCCGAGTGAACCGGGTAGCGATCGCATACTCGTCATCGAGTCACCAACGGCACCGCCAGCACTGACACCGAAGCTCGCCCGAGCGCTATTCGTCGTCGGAGTAGTCGGTCTGGCTCGACCAAGCCCTCGCCCACGCAACCACACCACGAGAGGGAACACCCATGAGCACCATCGATGAACTCAACCAAGGCCTCATCGACATCGGCGATGTCGCCACCCTTCTCGGCCGATCTGAACGCTTCGTCCGACGCCTCGTCGAGGAGAACCGCATCTCTTTCGTCAAGGTCGGCAAGTACGTCATGTTCCGCCGCAACGAGGTGGAGGACTGGATCGACGCCCGCACCGTCCCCCAGAAGCACTTCGACTAGTCGCCCCAGTTCGCGTCACACCCCCGACCTAACGTCGGTGACACGAACCGATCCCGAGGACCCTCATGGCCAGCATCCAATCGAGAACAACACCATCGGGCGAGCGCCGATGGGACGTGTACTACCGAGGCCCAGATGGCAAGCAGCGCAAGAAGGCCTTCAAGCGGAAGGTTGATGCTCAGCGCTATGCCAACACCGTCGAAGCCGACATTGTCCGCCACGACTGGGTCGACCCGCAGCGAGGCCGAGACCCGTTCGGCAATTGGGCCGAGAAGTGGATCGGCACCACCACTCACCTCAAACCCAAGACCCGCGAGAGCTACGAATCGATCCTTCGCAACCACCTGATCCCCGAGTTCGGTGACCGGGCGATCGGATCAATCGATCACCCCGAGGTCCTCAGCTTCCTGTCCCGCCTCGCCTCCGACGGCAGGGGTGCAGGCACAGTCCCCAACATCCGAGACGTCATGCGATCCGTGTTCAAGCTCGCCGTGCGAGCCGGTGTGGTCAAGAACAATCCTGTGCTCGACATCAAAGCGCCCCGGGCAGTGAAACAGGAGATGATCTTCCTCACTGAGGACCAGGTCCTCGCCCTCGCCGACGAGATCCAGAACCCGCCACCACTCCAACGCGGGCATCGCACCGAGAAGGCGGCTACCCCGACTATGCGCTCCTGGTTCTCTTCGCCTCCTACACAGGGCTCCGAGCCGGAGAGATCGGAGCCCTCCGGGTCTCGAAGATCGACCTCATGCGGCGCCGGGTCGAAGTCTCTGAATCCGCCGACGAAGCACACGGCGGGTTCAACATCGGCCCCACCAAGACCTACTCCCGACGTTCAGTCGGACTGCCCGCTCCTCTCGTCGAGATGCTGACCCCCTACCTCGCCAAGAAGAAGCAGAACGAGCTCGTCTTCGAGGGACCCGATGGAGGCCCGCTCCGCCACTCCAACTGGTACCCCCGCCACTTCAAGCCAGCCGCCGTTCGCTCCGGGCTCCCCCGAGGAACCCGCTTCCACGACCTCCGCCACACCTACGCCGCGTTCCTCATCGACGAGGGCGCCCACCCCCGAGCGATCATGGAACGCATGGGGCACTCCACCATCAACGTCACCCTCGGCACCTACGGTCACCTCTTCCCCGCCATCGACGCCCAACTCGATACCGCACTCGGAGAACGCTGGGACCGAGCCGTCCCGGCCCACGAGGGAACCATCTCCCAGCTCCCGTAGGAGGGAGCCGTGCCGGATGCAGCAACCACCATCGGCCGCGCCATCAGCCCCACAGCGTCACCGACCGCTCCTCACGAGGCTGAGGATCCCTGGACTCCCTCGGACAGACCCGGTCCCGGCAGCAAGCGCCCCGTGACACACAGGGGGAAACTCACCGCCTACTTCCACGACCAGCGCACGCGCGGAGCGTGAGAACAGCTGTCTATCCGATGAGCCCTCGGCCGAACCGAGACTCCTCCTGCTGTT
>JAAEMS010000117.1 GCA_024225275.1 Actinomycetes bacterium | reverse complement strand
TGGTCGATGCAGCGGGTCAGGGCTGCGATGTCAGCGGGGTCGATGCCGGGGAACATGGCGACCCGGAGCTGGTTGCGGCCCAGCTTGCGGTAGCCCTCGGTGTCGAGGATTCCGTTGGCCCGGAGCACGGCCGAGATCACGTCGGCATCGACCGAGTCGTCGATGTCGATGGTGGCCACGACATGGCTGCGGGCGGCCTCGTCGGTGACGTACGGGGTGGCCAACTCGTGGGCGTCGGCCCAGCCGTACAGGGTGGCGGCCGAACGGTCGCAACGTGACGCCGCCCACTCGAGCCCGCCGTTCTGGTTGATCCACTCGACCTGCTGGACGGCCAGGAATAC
This sequence comes from Actinomycetes bacterium, assembly GCA_024225275.1. GTDB lineage: Bacteria > Actinomycetota > Acidimicrobiia > Acidimicrobiales > JAAEMS01 > JAAEMS01. The sequence goes on along the minus strand of JAAEMS010000117.1, from coordinate 26,294 downwards.
AGTGGCCAGCGAGGGGGTGTTGTAGGTCTGGTCCTTGCGAGAGTTGGCGAGGGCGATGCCGAGGTCGATCGAGGCGGGGACCCAACGGTCGGAGGTGGCGATGCGCTCGATGCGATCGATGGCGGCCGGTGAGCAGGCGGCCAGCCACAGGCCACCGTCGCTGGCCAGGCACTTCTGGGGGGCGAAGTAGTAGACGTCGGTTTCCGCGGCGTCGAAACGGAGGCCGCCGGCACCCGAGGTGGCGTCGACCAACACCAGCGAGCCGTCGTCGGCGCCAGCCGGTCGTTTCAGGTCGAGGGCGACCCCGGTGGAGGTCTCGTTGTGGGTCAGGGCATAGGAGTCGATGCCGGCCTGGGCCTCAAGGCAGGGACGGGTGCCGGTGGGTGCCTTCACCACCACGGGCTCATCGAGGAAGGGCGCGGCAGCAGCGGCGATGGCGAACTTCGAAGAGAACTCACCGAAGTCGAGGTGCAGACTTCGCTGGTCGATCAGGCCGAAGGTGGCGGCGTCCCAGAACACGGTGGTACCTCCGTTGCCCATGACGATTTCGTAGCCGTCGGGCAGGCTGAACAGCTCGGACAAGCCATTGCGCAGAGCCGCCACGACGAACTGGACGGCGGGCTGACGATGGCTGGTGCCCAGGTAGGACGAGGCCTGCTCGGCCAGAGCCTGCACGGCTTCGGGGCGCACGAGCGATGGTCCGCAGCCGAAGCGACCGTCGTTCGGAAGGAGGCGGGCCGGGATACTGATGTCGGGGGTCGCAGTCACAGGGTCAAGTATGCAACCCCCGGGGCTGGTCCAGGTGGGAAAAGGGCCGGAAAGATGGTGGATCTCAGCCCTGAACGTGACACGATGCGGTCGGGCCCGAACACGACGCGTGCTCGACCCGTGAAACGATCCCCAACACCCTGAAAGGCCCCTGCCATGTCCGATCGCCTCTCCCGCCTCGTGGCCGCCATCGCCCCGTCCGCGACCCTGGCCGTCGACACCAAGGCCAAGGCCCTCAAGGCTGCGGGCGAGCCCGTCATCGGCTTCGGGGCCGGCGAGCCCGACTTCGCCACCCCTGACTACATCGTCGACGCCGCGGTTGCCGCCTGCCGGGAGGTCTCCAACCATCGGTACACCCCGGCGCCCGGCATGCCCGCCCTGCGGGAGGCCATCGCGGCCAAGACCCTGCGCGACTCCAACGTCACCGTCGACGCCTCCCAGGTCGTGGTGACCGCCGGCGGCAAGCATGCGGTGTACAACGCCTTCGCCTGCCTGCTGAACCCGGGCGACGAGGTCCTGATGCCCGCTCCCTACTGGACGACCTACCCCGAGCCCATCGCCCTAGCCGGTGGCAAGACCATCGTCCTGCCCACCGACGACAGTTCCGGCTTCCGGGTCACGGTCGACCAGCTCGAGACGGCCCGCACGCCCAACACCAAGGCCCTGGTGTTCGTATCGCCCAGCAACCCGTCGGGAGCCGTCTATCCCCGCGCCGAGGTCGAGGCCATCGGCCGCTGGGCCGCGGAGCACGGCATCTGGGTCGTGACCGACGAGATCTACGAGCACCTCATCTACGGCGACCATGAGTTCACCTCGATCCTCGACGTCGTCCCCGATCTGGCCGACACCTGCATCGTGCTCAACGGTGTGGCCAAGACCTACGCCATGACCGGCTGGCGGGTGGGGTGGCTCATCGGCCCCGCCGACCTGGCCAAGGCGGCCGCCACCCTCCAGTCGCACCAGACCTCGAACGTGGCGAACGTGTCCCAGATCGCGGCGCTGGCCGCGGTGCAGGGCGACCTGACCGCGGTGGAGAAGATGCGAGTGTCCTTCGCCCGCCGGGGCAGCACTATGCACAAGATGCTCAACGCCATCGACGGAGTCACCTGCCTCGAGCCCCAGGGGGCCTTCTACGCCTTCCCGAACTTCGAGGCCGCTCTGGGCAGGACCTACGCCGGCCGTACGCCCACCACCACCCTCGAGCTCGCCGACCTCCTGCTCGAAGAGGTCAAGGTGGCCGTCGTGCCGGGCGAGGCGTTCGGCGCCCCCGGTTTCGCCCGCCTGTCCTTCGCCCTGGGCGACGACGACCTGGGCGAGGGCATCACCCGCATCGGTGACCTGCTGAACGGCTGAGACGATGAGCGCCTACGGCACCTGGCCATCACCAATTGACACTGGGCTCATCACGTCGGGCGCGGTGGGCGTGGCCGAGGTGGTGGTGGACGGCGACGATGTCTGGTGGGGGGAGTCACGGCCCGACGAAGGGGGCCGTACCGCGATCATGCGGCGGTCCGCCGAAGGCGACCTCACCGAGGTCACCCCCGGTGCCTTCAACTGCCGGACCCGGGTTCACGAGTACGGCGGCGGGGGCTGGTGGGTCGATGGGGGAGCACTGTTCTGCGTGGACTTCGCCGATCAGCGCCTGCGCCGCATCGACCCAGACGGAACGATCCAGCTTCTGAGCCCCGCGCCCATTGGGCCCGCCGGTCTCCGGTTCGCCGATGGTCGGGTCACCCCGGATGGCCGGTGGTATGTCTGCGTGATCGAGCGCCACGACGGCCCGGGCGAACCCAGCAACGAGGTCGGGATGGTAGCCACTGACGGTTCCCTCGAGATCCGCACCCTGAGTTCGGGGGCCGACTTCTACGCCGCCCCCCGCATCTCGCCCGATGGCCGATCTCTGGCGTGGATCCAGTGGAACCACCCCCTGATGCCCTGGGACGCCACCGAGCTCTGGGTCGCTGAACTGGCCGACGGTGAGGTGTCGGGAGCGCACAAGGTGTTGGGTAACGGCCAGGAAGCCCTGGTACAACCCGAGTGGTCACCCGACGGCGTTCTTCACGTCATCACCGACCGGGACGAGTGGTGGAACGTGGTCCGGGCACCTGGGCCCGGGGCACCCGCGGCCCAGTTCGATCCGGTGGTCGTCACCTCCCACCAGGCTGAAGTCGGCGTGCCCCACTGGGTGTTCGGCCAGAGTCGGTACGGCTTCGGCCCCGCTGGTGAGGTGGTGCACGCGGTGGGTTCGGCCACCGGCGACCAGCTGCGCATCGCGACCGCGGGGGGAGTGGATGACACCGACCTTGCGTCGGCCGCCTCGACGATTTCGTCACTGCGGGTGGTGGGAAATCGGGCCGTCTTCGTCCAAGGCAGCCATCAGGTCGAGCCCGAGGTCTGTGCCGTCGACATCGAGTCGAGTGAGGTCGAGACCTTGCGCCCGGCGCGCGATCTGGGCCTCGACGCCCGCTTCCTGACCGCCCCCGAGCAGATCACCTTTGCCACCGGCCCCGATCCGTCGGCCCCTGATGCCCCTTTGGCGCACGCCCTGCTCTACCGCCCGGCTCATCCCTCGATTCTCGGGCCCGATGATGAGCTTCCACCCCTGGTCGTCCTCATCCACGGCGGCCCCACCTCGGCGGCCCGCAACCAGCTCCAGCTCGGGGTCCGGTTCTGGACCAGTCGGGGTTTCGTGGTGGCTGACGTCGACTACCGGGGCAGCACCGGGTACGGACGCAGCTACCGCCAGCAGCTGAACGAGGCCTGGGGCATCGCCGACGTCGAGGACGCGGTGGCGGTGACCCGTTTTCTGGGGGTTGAGGGCATCGTCGACCCGGCCCGCCTCGCCATCCGGGGCGGCTCGGCTGGTGGTTTCACCGTGCTCGCGGCCCACACCTTCCATGACGTCTTCACCGCGGGGGCTTCGCACTATGGCGTGGCCGACCTCACCGCCCTGGCCGAGGACACCCACAAGTTCGAGTCCCGCTACCTCGACTCGATGATCGGGGCCTGGCCCGACACCCGCGACCGGTACGAGGCCCGCTCGCCCATCAACCACACCGACGGACTCTCGGCACCGCTCATCCTGTTCCAGGGACTCGAAGACGAGATCGTGCCTCCCAATCAGGCCGAGATGATGGTGGCCGCTCTGGATGCCAAGGGAGTGCCCCACGCTTACGTTCCCTTCGATGGTGAGCAGCACGGCTTCCGTCGGGCCGAGAACATCCGCGCCGCGCTCGAAGGTGAGCTCTACTTCTACGGTCGAGTGTTCGGATTCGACCCTGCCGATGAGCTGGCACCGGTGCCCATCACCCACCTCGACCCGGTCTAGGCGGTTCGATGGAGGTCGACTGGGACCAGCCCGTTCTGCGGTGGCTGCGGTGGTCGTTTGCCCTGATCGTGTTCGCGCTGGCTGCCGGCGCGTTCCTGCTCGTTCTCTGGATGTTGGTCACTTCTGTGTGGAGCCTGGTGTCCTGACCCCACCGCGGGCCGGACTCAGTTGGGAACCAGCAGGGCGTGGCCGGCTGCCCGTCCCGACAGGAAAGCACCCTCGACCTTCGCTCCGCCGAATGCATCACCAGCCAGGACCGCCGGGCCCGGCCGGTCGAACAGGGTGATGGTGGGGTCGGGCCATGTTGTGATGGGGTCTGTGTAGCGCCAGCGCTCGAGCTCGACTGCCTCGATGCGGGCCTCTCCCAGCCAGGGTCGGGCCCGTTCGATGAGATCGTCGACGATTGTCTCGGGGGAGAGGTCCCACAGTTCACGGGTCAGGGCCGGGGCGGTGTGGAAGGTGACCGCGGGGACAGGTGAGATGCCCTTGGCCTGGTTGTCGCCGATGAAACTGAAGTGGGGGTCTTCGGGCTGGCGCACCCCACCGGGTGATGGCACAGCCGAGGGGCGATCGAGCCCCGCCATCAGGGCCATGGTGCTGCGGTAGTCAATCCCCGTGAGGGGGGCGTCGAGATCAGTGGGAAGGGTCAGCCCGCCAGCCCTGACAAGGGCCGCGGTCTGGGGCACCGGGGAGGTCATGATGATCGAGTCGGCCTCGAGGAAACCCCGGTCGTGTTCGACTCGCCAGTGCTCGTCGGTGGCCCGCACGGCGGTGACGGTCGTGGTGGTCAGGACGTCGAACGTGGCCGCCTCGACCAGCCAGTTCGCCATCTGGTTCATGCCCTGGCGGCACACATACCGGGGATAGCCGTCGATCCTCTCGAAACCGCGACACCATTCGGTGACCACATTCGCAGCGATGAGCTCGCTCACGAAGTCGCGGAACTCGTCGGAGCGGACGGTGAAGAACTGGGCTCCGTGGTCGAATACGGCATCGCCGATCCGGCGGGTGGCGAGGCGTCCGCCTACCTCATCGTTCCTCTCGATGACCGTTACCCGGGCGCCGCTCTCGGCGAGCAGACGCGCCCCGGTGAGGCCTGCCAAACCAGCTCCAATGATCGCGACCTCGTGCACGGTTGTCGACGCTACCGGTCGGCCGCATGCCGATGATGTCTCAAGCGTGTCGGGTCCGCGTCGAATCGGTGTGAATCTGGTGTCGGTTGCTGCGCCCCCGTAATAGCCTCAGACGATGGCGCGAATTCTGGTCACCGAGGAGATCGCTGAGTCCGGGCTTGACCAGTTGCGCGCCGAAGGCCATGAGGTCGACGTTCAGCTCGGCCTCGACCCCGATGCCCTGTTGGCGGTGTTGCCCGGCGCAGCTGCCTTGATCATCCGCTCGGCCACGAAGGTCACCGCGGCCGTGCTGGACACCGGTTCTGATCTCGTGGTCGTGGGCCGGGCTGGGATTGGCCTCGACAATGTCGATGTCGAGGCCGCCACCGAGCGCGGCGTCATGGTTGTCAATGCCCCCCAGAGCAATATCCTCTCGGCGGCCGAGCAGACCATGGCCCTTCTGCTGGCCCAGGCCCGCAACATCCCCCAAGCCCACGCCGCGCTCACCGCCGGTCGTTGGGAAAGGTCCCAGTGGAGTGGTGTTGAGCTGGCCGACAAGACCCTGGGGGTCATCGGTCTGGGCCGCATCGGCAAGCTGGTGGCTCAGCGGGCCATGGCCTTCGGCATGCGAATCGTGGCCTTCGACCCCTATGTCGCTCGCGACCGGGCCCAGCAGGTCAATGTCGAACTGGTCGATCTGAAGGAACTGGCCACCCGCTCCGACTTCATCACCGTGCACGTGGCCAAGACCCCCGACACCGTGGGTCTGATCAACGCCGGCTTCCTGGCTGGGTGCAAGGCGGGAGTGCGCATCATCAACGTGGCCCGGGGCGGCATCGTCGACGAGGCCGATCTGGCCGCCGCCATCAGCTCCGGACAGGTGGGGGGCGCCGCCCTCGACGTGTTCGACATGGAGCCCACCACCGAATCTCCTCTGTTCGAGCTGCCCTCGGTGGTCGTGACCCCCCACCTCGGGGCCAACACCGTCGAGGCCCAGGACAAGGCTGGCGTCACCATCGCCGAGCAGGTGAAGCTGGCCCTGGGCGGTGAGTTCGTCCCGTTCGCGGTGAACGTCGATGCCACCGAGGCCCCAGAGCTCGTGCGGGGCTTTCTTCCTCTCGCCGAACAACTGGGTGCCCTCTTCGCCTCGTTCGCCGGTCGGGTGCCACCGGTGCTCGACGTCAGCTTCGAAGGCGAGATCGGTGGTTATGACACCGGCTTGGCCGCCCTGTCATTGGTCAAGGGCCTGATCGACCGGGTCAGTGATCAGCCCGTCTCCTACGTCAACGCCATGGCGCTGGCCGCCGAGCGGGGCTGCGAGATCCGGGTCACGAATTCCACCACGGCCAAGGACTACGTCAACCTGGTGAAGGTGGCCTCACCCGATTTCAGCCTGTCGGCCACGCTGGTGGGCCTGGGCAATGAGCCCCGCCTGGTCGACATCGACGGGTTCTCCACCGATGTCCCACCGGCCGAGCACATGCTGGTGGTCCGCAACGACGACACCCCGGGAATGATCGGGGTCGTCGGCCAGGTGTTGGGTGACGCCGGGGTCAACGTCGACGACATGGTCCTGGGCCGCGACAACCGCAATGGTGCCCCCTCGATGATGGTGCTGGCCACCGATCGCCTGGTGACGACCGACGTGTGCGACGACCTACGGTCGCGGCCGGGCATCGTGTCGGTACTCGCCGTGGACTGCACGCCCTGACGGGTGCCGCTCAGGTTTTCGAGGACCGGTGGCCGTCAGCCTCGGCGGCGTCGGGGCTCAGGTAGCAGCGGTCGGCTCGGGTGCGTTCGTAGTGGCGTTGGCCTTCGACGTGATAGATGCTGCTCGATGCCTTGAGCTTCACCGGATGGGTGAGCGGGCACGATCCATCGGCGTTGGGCTCGACCCATGCGACCGAAGCAGGCATCGGCTCAGCTTCCGGGGGTGTTGGTTCCGGAGGGGGCTCGGGGGAGGGAACCGGTTTGGGGGCCGGAGCGTCGGCTTCAGGCAGCTCGCGGGGCTTTCGTAGGGCCCATGCCAGCCCCGTCAGGAAGGCCACGATCAACCATTTGCTCGGGCGCCGCATGAACCCCACCGTACTGTCACCCAAAGACCGAACGGCTCACCCCCGCTCGGTAGGGTCTCCGGGTGATCAGTTGAAGGAGACCCAGTCGGTCGTCCGGAAGTCGTGTAGGTCGGCGGCCTGCAGGCCGGCCTCGCTGAAGGTCCAGACGGTGTCACCGATCACGATGGTTCGACGGATCTCGGCGCCGTAGTAGAGCTCGTCCTCGGCGATGGGAGCGGAAGGCTCGTCGTCGACGAACTCGTCCTCGCAGTCTCCACCGTCACCACAGTCGGGGTTCTTGGTCGGGGGGATCTGCTGATGGCTGAGGCGCCCCAGCTCGTCTATGTCGCCATCGGCCAGTTCGAGGGCGATGGCCCCGGTGAAGTAGTCGTCGCCCTGCTCCTCGTCCCAGGCCCAGCGCTGAATCGGGATGAACAGGGTCTGGGTGGGGTCCCAGTAGGTCACGGCCTTGTGGTCCCACTGGGCCTCGGAGTTGGCGTCGTCCATGGTCCAGTTGGCGGTGCGGCGGGGATCACTCGCATCGTCCACGTCGAACAGGGACACCTGGAGCCCGGTGATCCTGCCGTCTTCCGTGCCGGCCGAACCGATACCCATCAGGGTGCCGTCGGGCAGGATCTGGAGGTAGCTCGAGAATCCGGTGACCTTGAGCTCACCCTTCACCTCGATGTCCGAGGGGTTGGCCAGATCGATGATGTAGAGGGGGTCGATCTGGCGGAAGGTGACCACATAGGCCTTGTCCTGGACCATGCGCACCGACTGGATCTGCTCGCCCTTGCCCAGATTGCCGACCCGGTCCAGAGTCACCAGCTTCTCGCCCTCCTGAGCCAGGGTGCTCATGAACGACTCGGACTGGTTGTCGCCACCGAACCAGGGGGCACCGTCGGTGGTGGCCACCCGCAGAACGCCCTCGTACTCGTCGAGGCTGAACTGGTTGAGAACATGACCGCGGACGGTGCCCGAGGCCTCGTAGCCGACCTCGTCGGGGTTGCTGATGTCGAACTTGTGGAGCCCAGTGCTCCAGTCCTCGGCGACGCGCTCGGCGTCGACCTGGTCGAGGTCGGGGGACACCCACCGGTTGGTGCTGACGTAGAGCGACGAGGTGTTGGCGTAGACCGTCTCACCATTGGTGAGGACCGCGGCCGAGCTGCTGATGTCGAGGTCATCGGAGGTGAGGTCGATGGACACGACGCTCAACATGCCGAAGCCGCTGAAGATGGTGGGAGCGTGGAGTTGGTCGCAGGGGACGGCTACGCCCGAGGATTTGGTGCCACCGTCGGGGTCGACGAGGGTGTAGCTGGGAACCCACTGATCGATGGTCGACTCGGCCACCAGGGCCCGGTTGGCGGTCTCGGCGGCCTTCTCGGCCTCGGGGGTGCTGGGGTAGACGAATGGGAAGCGGGTGGGGGAGCTGCGCAGCACCAGGCGGGCGGTACCGTCCACGGCTCGGGCCGAGACCCACATCCCGTCGACGTGGAGCTCACCGTCGACCTGGGGGTTCGAGGGGTCGGAGATGTCGATCGAGGTGATCACCGTGTGCTCGGTCTCGAACTCTGGAGCGATCCGGCTGGTGGCGGCATCGGTGGGCATCGGAAACCCGCCCCACTGGGTGCGCATGGCCAGGACCTTGTCGCCGGCGAGGAACAACTGGCTGCCCCAGCCGTCGACCAGCTCGACCGACCCGAGGTGCTCGGCTCGCTCGGCGTCGACCATGTGAAGCCGGTTCTGGGCCAGGGCGATGATCAGCTCGCCATTGGTCTTGACGATGTCGGGCTCGTCGACTCCGGCGACCTGGAGGTTGGTCTCGGAGAACTCGGGACCGGCCGACCCACCCTCCTCGCCGACGGCCTGAGCGGCGTTGACCCGCCCGCTGTTGGGGGCGGAACCTCCGTCACTGTCGGCGGAGACGGCCTCATCGGCGGCTCCCATGACCATGTCGTCTTCCATGAGGTCGGGGCCGCCCCACCAGCCCCCGCCCTCGAAACCCCACGGGCCGACGTGTTCGAGGGCTTCGGTCTGGACGTGATCGAGGAAGGCGTCGCAACTGTCGAAGGTCTGGAGGGCAGCGAGCTCGGCGTTGCTGATGTCGACGATGGGGTCTTCGCCCCGCTGGCTGGTGTCGCCTCCGCTGGTGCACGCGGTGGCGAGGATCAGGGTGGCTGCCGCGGTGGCGAGAGTCCTGCGCATGAGCTGCTCCTGGGGACCGATTCGGCCGCACGTTGCGGCCGATTGATCCCTGTGACGATCCATCGGCCCGCATGGTTCCCGGCTGAGCCAAGAAAGTATTTGACCCCTCGCCATGGATAGGGGTCTGACCCCTATCACTCTGCGTGGTGATGCGGGCCGTTCAGGGTGTATGAGGTCCGGGGCCTGTCACTCTCGGTGGTGGTGCGTTCGATGGCGACGAGGTCGGTCAGGCCGCACAGTTCGACCGGTCTCGATCACAACTGCGCCCCTGACCTCGATCTCCCAGATGGCACGAACTGGGTCCACCGCGTCGCCGAAGCCAACGCCACCGTCGCCGATGAGGGGGAGACGGTCAGCCCGCTGAGGGCAACCAGCCAGGCCGAGTGCCCTCGAAGCCGTCGATCTTGGTCACGTGGCGCATGGTGATGGCGATGTCGTCGAGCCCCTCGAGGAACCGCTCCTGGGTGGCCGGGTCCATCGGGAACGACTCTTCGAGCCCAATGGCCGGCACCGAGACGGTGAGGTTCTCCATATCGATCGTGATCTCGAGGGTGGGATCGGCCTCGACCGCCCCCAGGATCTGCTCGCCGACCTCGGCGGAAACCACCACCGGCACCAGGCCGTTCTTGGTGGAGTTGTTGCGGAAGATGTCACCGAAGCGGGGCGAGATCACCGCCTTGAACCCGTAGTCCATGATTGCCCAGACTGCGTGCTCACGCGACGAGCCGGTACCGAAGTTGGGGCCGCCGATCAGGATTCCGGCTCCGGCGTACTGCTCCTGGTTGAGCACGAAGTCGCGGTCGTCGCGCCATTCGCTGAACAGGCCGACGCCGAACCCGGTGCGTTCGACCCGCTTCAGCCAGTCGCTGGGGATGATCTGGTCGGTGTCGACGTCGGAGCGGTCGAGGGGGACGGCGGTGCTGGTGATGCTGCGTACTGCTTCCATGATGATCCTCTGTCTCGTTCAGCTCAGGTCGGACGGGGTAGCGAAGGTGCCGGCGATGGCGGTGGCCGCGGCGACGGCGGGGGAGACGAGGTGGGTGCGTCCGCCCCGGCCCTGGCGTCCCTCGAAGTTGCGGTTGCTGGTGCTGGCGCTGCGCTCACCGGCTGCCAGCTTGTCGGGGTTCATGGCCAGACACATCGAGCAGCCAGGCTCACGCCAGTCGAATCCGGCGGCGCGGAAGATCTGGTCGAGACCCTCGGCCTCCGCCTGGGCCTTCACCGCGAACGAGCCGGGCACTACGAGGGTGCGCATGCCGTCGGCGATCTGGTGACCCTCGGCCACCTGGGCCGCGAGGCGGAGGTCTTCGATGCGGCTGTTCGTGCAGGAGCCGATGAAGACGGTGTCGACCTTGACGTCGCGCATCGGGGTGCCGGCCACCAGGCCCATATAGTCGAGGGCTCGGGCCGCGGCGTCGCGGTCGTTGGCCTCGGCGTACGCGTCGGGGTCGGGCACGTTGGCCGAGATGCCGGCCACCTGACCGGGGTTGGTGCCCCACGACACCTGGGGCTCGATGGCCGACCCGTCGAGGACGACCTCCTTGTCGAACACCGCGCCATCGTCGGTGACGAGGGTCGTCCAGTGGGCCAGGGCGGCCTCCCACCCATCGCCCGATGGAGCCTGCTGGCGGCCCTGGACATAGTCGAACGTGGTCTGGTCGGGGGCGATCATGCCGGCCTTGGCACCGGCCTCGATCGACATATTGCAGACCGTCATCCGGCCCTCCATCGACAGGCCTCTGATGGTCGAGCCCCGGTACTCGATGATGGAACCGATGCCGCCGCCGGTGCCGATGTGGCCGATGATCGCCAGGGTGACGTCCTTGGCGGTCGTCTCGGGGCCGAGCTCACCATCGACGGTGACCGCCATGGTGCCGGGCCGGACCTGATGGAGGGTCTGGGTGGCCAGGACGTGTTCGACCTCGGAGGTGCCGATACCGAAGGCCAAAGCGCCGAAGGCCCCGTGAGTGCTGGTGTGGCTGTCACCACAGACGACGGTCATGCCGGGCAGGGTCAACCCCTGCTCGGGACCGATGACGTGCACGATCCCGGCCCCCGGGTCGCCCATTGGATAGTTGCGCACCCCGAATTCGGCGGTGTTGCGACGCAGGGTTTCGACCTGGGTGCGACTCGTCTCGTCGGCGATGGGCCGGTCGATGTTCTCGGTAGGGACGTTGTGGTCCTCGGTGGCCACGGTCAGATCGGGCCGCCTTACGCCACGGTTGCTCATCCGGAGCCCGTCGAAAGCCTGGGGTGAGGTGACCTCGTGGACGAGGTGGAGGTCGATGTAGAGGAGGTCGGGGTCGCTGTTGGCGCCGGCGTGGACGAGGTGGTGGTCCCACAGCTTCTGGCTGAGGGTCTGGGGTTGGTCGGCCATGTTCGCTCCGAATCAGGGTTGACGCGTCTCATTATGTGAGACACTGTCTCGACTTGTGGAATCGATTCTAAGTGGTGTGGGCGTTCTCGACAAGGCGATGGCCCTGCTCGACCTCGTGGCCGTCGAACCCCGGTCGTTGGCCGCCCTGGTCGAGGGCTCGGGTTGCAGCCGGGCCACCACCCACCGCCTGGCCGGATCGCTCGAAATCCACGGCCTGCTCCGGCGCGACACAGAGGGTCGGTACGCTCTGGGGGTCCGACTGATCGGCCTCGGGGTCGCGGCCAGCAGAGGTTTCCCGTTGGCGGCCGCGGCCGCCCCCGCCCTCGCTGAACTGCGCGACCGGACCGGCGAGAGCGTGCAGCTCTACGTTCGCCGCGGCACCACGAGGCTCTGTGTGGCCGCCCTCGAGTCCCTCCACGGCCTGCGCACCATCGTGCGGCCCGGCGACGAGCTCACCATGCAGGCAGGCTCGGCCGCCACCATCCTGGCCGACGATTCCGACGACCAGGGTTCCCGATGGGTGGCCTCGGTGGGCGAGCGTGAGGCCGGGGTTGCCTCGGTGAGTGCGCTGGTCAGCGACCAGGGGCGAGTGGTGGCCGCGGTCAGTGTGTCGGGCCCTATCGAGCGCACCAGTCGGGAGCCCGGCCAACGCTACGGCGACGATGTGCTGGCGGCCGCCCGGCGGATCGAGCGCGACGCCGGCCTGCGCTAACTATGGCTATGACCAGGGTGGGTCAGTCGACGCCCTGGACCGTCACCTGGAGGGTGCCGCCGGGAGCCTCGTAGCCAACGGTCTCGCCCACCGATGCGCCCAGCAGGGCCGCGCCCATGGGTGATCCGGGGGAGATGACGTCGAGGTCGTCGTGACGTTCCTCGATGGACCCGATGAGGTACTTCTCGGGGGTGTCGTCGCCCTCGTAGGTGATGGTGACCACCGACCCGTGCTCGACATGGCCCGCTCCAGAGCTCTCGATGATCTCGGAGTTCTCGAGCATGGCGGCCAGGTGGGCGATACGGCCCTCCATCTTGCCCTGCTCCTCCTTGGCGGCGTGGTAGTCGCCGTTCTCAGAGAGATCACCGAGCTCGCGGGCGACCTCTATCTTCTTGGCGATGTCGATGCGTCCGGCGGTGGTGAGCTTGTTGTGCTCCGACTTGAGCCGATCGAACGCGGTCTGCGACAACTGCTGCTTCTCGACCATCTGGGGAAGGCTAGCTGTGCCTTCGCCGACTCACGTCGGGCCGTCGCCGCCGTTTGCTGATCGACCTACTCGCTCAAGGGTGTATCAGGAGCCACCACCTGATCTGTTGCCCTCTGACGGTGCCCCGCGTGGGGGCGGGGTCCGAATAGCCCTGGTTCGTAAAGGAACTTGGGACGATGCCGATTGGATACCGATGGAAGGTCTCGCGCGCCTAGATGCCGCTCTGGTCGACTTGTTCGACGGGGCCCGGGTTGTCGCTCGCCGTCGCGACGCTCATCCGATGGCGTTGCCCCATGTTCCGCTGCCCGTCGACATCGGTCTCGATGACCTGGGTTGGGTGGTCAACCTCGAGCCGATGCACCCTGCCGATCGGGTGAGGGCGATCAATGCATGGAACGAGGTCCTGGAGGAGCCGTCCGGCCTGGTCGAGATCGAGGTTCGAAGCCGTACCGACGATCGCTGGCACGGCACCCGGATGTCCTACCTGAACCTTCTCGACGACCCCGATTGGGGTGCGGTCCTGGTCATCATCCGCGACCTGGGGCTCACCGCGGCCGAGCCCATCCGCGAACACCGGGCCGGGGTGACGGCCAAGGTCCAGAATCCTCAGTGGATTCGCCAGCACCTCGATGAGCTCGGCCAGATTCTCGAGACCACCGGTGATGTGGAGGGGATCTTCGGTCGACTGGCGGAGGAGCTGGAGGGACAGGGCATTCTCGATTCGATCCATCACGATGACCGCGAGGCCGCGCTGGGCATGTGGCTGGGGCTGCTGGGTGAGCCCGGTGGTGCCCGCGTGATCCGCCAGCGAATCGTGCGACCCGACGGGTCTTTCGTCTGGATCGAATCGACGGTGGTGAACGAGCTCGAAGCGGCCGGCCATGTGGTGTCGATCAGCCGTGACATCCACGAACAGCTGTCCCTCGAGGTGACTCTGGCCGAGCGTGAACGCCAGCTCCGCTCATTGGCCGAGGACTTCCCGAGCCCGGTCTTCAGGGCCAACCCGGAGGGCGGCCTCGATCTCACCAACGACATGTGGGTCACGATCACCGGGGGCCAGACGGTCGACAACTGGTTGGACCTGGTACATCCCGGAGACCTGGAGCGGGTGTTCCGTGAGTGGTCGCGGGCCATCGACATCCTGGGTCCCACTGTCGTCGAGATCGACTTCACCCATGCCGACGCCCGGCGGCGACTCACCCTGCGGGCCCGGTTGATCCGGTCCGAGGAGGGTGATGTCGAATCGGTGATCGGCACGGTCGATGATGTGACCGCCTCCTACGCCCGTACTGAGGAGCTGCGTTACCGGGCCGAGCACGACACGCTCACCGGCTTGATCAACCGGCGCAGCCTCGACGCCGAGCTGCGGACCGCCCTCACTGATGCGTGGCCGGCAGTCGGCACCGTCTTCGTGGACGTCGACAGCTTCAAGAAGGTGAACGACCGATACGGCCACGACGTGGGCGATGTCGTGCTCCAGGTGATCACCCAGCGGATCTCACAGGTGGTCCGTGGCGCTGATCGGCTGGGTCGCTTCGGCGGCGATGAGTTCGTCGTTCTGTGCCACGGAGTTCTGGGGGCCGAGGACGTGCTTGCGGTGGGCCGGCGGATCGTCGAGTCGGTCAGCAAGGAGCCGATTCATGTGGGCGAGCTCTCGCTCACGGCGACGGTCAGCGTCGGCGTCGCGGCGGCTTCGGGCCCGGTCGATCCGCGCGGTCTGCTGACCCTGGCCGATCACGCGATGTACGAAGCGAAGGGTCGGGGCGGGGGCTGTGTGAGCCTTGCCGGTCCTCCACCCGAAAGTGAACCGGCCGCCCGCGTTTGACCCCGGGCCGGTGCCCGGAAGACGATTCTCGGACACCAGGTTCGAGATTCAGGTTCGGGAGAGGTCTGTTGATGAGCAAGCACAAGGTCGGAATCGTCGGTGGCGACGGCATCGGCCCCGAGGTCATCGCCGAGGGGCTCAAGGTCATTGCCGCCTGCGGAGTGGAGCTCGAGACCATCGACTACGACATCGGGGGCGCCCGCTACCTGAAGGACGGCATGGTGTTGTCCGACGAGATCCTCGACGAGTGGCGAGGCCTCGATGCCATCTACCTCGGCGCCGTCGGCACCCCCGAGGTGCCCCCTGGGGTGATCGAGCGTGGCCTCTTGTTGAAGATGCGCTTCGACCTCGACCTCTACGTCAACCAGCGGCCGTTCGTGAAGCCCGACGATGGCGAGGGCTCCGGCCACGACTTCGTGGTGATCCGGGAGAACACCGAGGGCGCCTATGCCGGCGAAGGTGGGTTCCTGCGCAAGGGCACTCCCCAAGAGATCGCCACCCAGGGCTCGGTGAACACCCGCATGGGCGCCGAGCGGGCCATCCGCTACGCCTTCGACCTGGCCCGCACTCGCCGCGCCCACCTGACTCTGGTGCACAAGACCAATGTGCTCACCTTCTCCGGCGATCTGTGGGAGCGGACCTTCAACGAGGTCGCCACCGAGTACTCCGACGTCGAGACTGCTTACAACCACGTCGATGCCGCTTGCATCTATTTCGTCGAAGACCCCCAGCGCTACGACGTGGTGGTCACCGACAACCTGTTCGGTGACATCCTCACCGACCTCGGTGGGGCGGTGTCGGGCGGTATCGGAGTGGCCTCGTCGGCCAACCTCAACCCGTCGCGCACCGGTCCGTCGATGTTCGAGCCCGTACACGGCTCGGCGCCCGACATCGCCGGCCAGCAGAAGGCCAACCCGGTGGCCGCCATACTGTCGGGAGCCATGATGCTCGACTTCCTGGGCGAGCCCGACGCCGCCGACCGAATCACCATGGCCTGCGCCGACGCGGCCTCGCTCACGGGCTCAACCGCCGAGATCGGCGACGCCGTCGTCGGCCGACTATGAACCCCACCCACCGTCACCACACCCAACGAGGAGCGCTCCGATGCCTATCGAACCCAGCGAGAAGATCTGGATGGACGGCGAGTTGGTCGATTGGGCTGACGCCAAGGTGCATGTCCTGACCCACACCCTGCACTACGGCAACGGCGTGTTCGAGGGCATCCGGGCCTACGAGACCGCTGGTGGCCCGGCCGTGTTTCGGTTGACGCCCCACATCCAACGGCTATTCGATTCGGCCAAGATCCTGGCCATCGACATCCCCTACACCCTCGACGAGCTGGTCGACGCCACCAAGGAGGTCGTGAGGGTCAACGGTCTGCCGTCGTGCTACATCCGCCCGCTGGCGTACCTGGGCTACGGCGAGATGGGGCTCAACCCCCTGCCTTGCCAGGTCAATGTCTCGATCGCCTGCTGGCCGTGGGGCGCGTACCTGGGTGAGGAGAGCCTCCGCACCGGTGTCCACATGATGGTCAGCTCGTGGCAGCGCCACGACCCCAACGCCATGCCCCCCGCCGCCAAGGGTGTGGGCATGTACATCAACAGCCAGATGGCCAAGGTCCAGGCCGTGAAGGCGGGCTATGACGAGGCCATCCTGCTGTCGCCCCAGGGCTTCGTCAGCGAGTGCACCGGCGAGAATATCTTCATCGTCAAGAACGGCCGAATTGTCACGCCGCCGGTGTCGGCCGGTGCCCTCGAAGGCATCACCCAGTCTGCTGTCCACCGCATCGCCGAGGACATGGGTATTCCCTACGAAACGGGCAACATCCTGCGCAGCGATCTCTACACCGCAGACGAGGCGTTCCTGTCGGGCACCGCAGCCGAGGTCGTACCCATCCAGTCGGTCGATGATCGGGTGATCGGCGACCGGGGACCCATCACCACCAAGGTCCAGGAGACCTTCTTCGCCGCCGTGAAGGGCGAGGTCGAGGCCTACTCGGAGTGGAACGAGTACGTCACGTGAGCGAGCCCAGTGAGCTGGTCCGTGAAGGCCGTGAGGGCTTGGAATGAGCGACCGTATAGATCGGATCGGCAAACACGATCCGGCGTGGCCCGAGAGGGTTGAGATCTTCGATACGACCCTGCGCGATGGCACCCAGTTCGAGGGCATCTCGGTAACCGTCGACGACAAGCTCCGGGTGGCCGAGCAACTCGACTACCTCGGCGTCGACTGGATCGAGGGGGGCTGGCCGGGTGCCAATCCGAAGGATGAGGAGTTCTTCGCCCGGGCCGCCACTGAGCTCGACCTCGGCGCCTCGACGCTGGTGGCCTTCGGGTCGACCCGCCGGGCCAAGGGGCGCGTCGACCAAGACCCCACCCTCGCCAACCTGGTCAACGCCGGAACGTCCACCGTCTGCATCGTGGGCAAGTCGTGGGACTATCACGTCACCGAAGCCCTTCGCACCACCCTCGACGAAGGGGTGGCCATGGTCCAGGACTCGGTCGAGTACCTGAAGGCCCAGGGTCTGCGGGTGTTCTTCGACGCCGAGCACTTCTTCGATGGCTACAAGCGCAACCCCGAGTTCACCCTGCGGGTGCTCGAGGGCGCGGCCACCGCCGGAGTCGACACCCTGGTGCTTTGCGACACCAACGGGGGGTCGCTTCCCCACGAGGTCGAAGCCATCGTGGCCGACGTCGTGAAGCACTTCGAGGGCGTCACCATCGGCATGCATACCCAGAACGACACTGGTTGCGCGGTGGCCAACGCGGTGGCTGGCGTGGTCAGCGGGGCGACCCATGTACAGGGCACCATCAACGGCTACGGCGAGCGCACGGGCAACTGCGACAACACTGTCCTGGTGCCCAACCTGAGCCTCAAGATGGGTATCCGGACCTTGCCCGACGGCCATCTCGATCGCCTCACCCAGGTCAGCCACCACGTCGCCGAGCTGGTCAACATGCCGCTGATGAACCAGCAGCCATATGTCGGCCAGTCGGCGTTCGCCCACAAGGCCGGGCTGCATACCAGCGCGATAGCCCGGCGGCCCGACAGTTACGAGCACGTCGACCCGAGCGCGGTGGGCAACCGGACACGGTTCCTCATCAGCGACCTGTCGGGAAAGGCCAGCCTCGAGTTCAAGGCCAAGGAGCTCGGCATCGAGCTCCAGCCCCTCCAGCTCACAGCCGTTCTCGACCAGCTCAAGGAGCTCGAGAACGCCGGCTACCACTTCGAGGCGGCCGACGGTTCGCTCGAGCTGCTCATGCAACGGGCTACCGGCTGGCGCCACGAGTACTTCTCGTTGGAGAGCTACCGGGTCATTGTCGAGCATCGGCCCGGCGGTCCGGTGGGGGCCGCTCAGGCGGCGCGCAACCCGCTGGGCCACATCGAGGGGGTCGACACCGAGGTCACCATCAAGATTCAGGTGGGCGAAGATCGCATCCTGGCCACCGGTGAGGGCAATGGTCCGGTCAACGCTCTCGACGCCGCGCTTCGGGCGGCCATCGGCGACCGCTATCCCCAGCTCGCGGAGGTTCACCTCACCGATTACAAGGTACGAGTGCTCGACAGCGAGTCAGGCACCGGCGCCATCACGAGGGTCTTGATCGACTCGACTGTCGGTGATCAGCGGTACACCACCATCGGCGTCTCCGAGAACATCATCGAAGCCAGCTGGCAAGCCCTCGTGGACTCCGTAGTCCTGTCGCTCCTTCACTCCCCGTGACCAGGGGTCAGACCCCAAACCAGCGATAGGGGTCAGACCCTTGTCCCTGGTTTCGTTGAATTGGTCAGGATTCTGGGGTTGTTGTATCGACAGGCCTCAATCTGAGGTCTGGCACCTATTCAGCTGTAGGGGTCGGACCCCTTCTCAGGCTTTCTCACTATCCGTGGCCGCGGAGTTGGATGGCGGCGGCGACACGGCCGATGCCGATGCAGTAAGCGGCTAGGCGGAGGTCGATTGCCTTCTCCACCGCCAGGGTCCGCGTCGCCTCGTAGGCCGACCCCAACCGGACCTCGAGCTCCTTGTCGAACCGGTCGCGGGGCCAGGTGAATTGCTGGATGTTCTGGGTCCACTCGAAATAGGACCCGGTCACGCCACCGGCGTTGGCCAGGATGTCGGGGATGACCGTGATCCCCCGCTCGGCGAAGATCCGGTCGGCGTCCTCGGTAGTCGGGCTGTTGGCCGCCTCGACCACGATCGAAGCCTTGACGTCAGGGGCATTCGATGCCGAGAGCACGTCGCCCAGGGCGGCCGGCACGACCACATCGCAGTCGATGGTGAGCAGCTCGTTGTTGGTGAGCCGCTCGAGGCCGGTGTCGACAACCGATCCGCCCGCAGCCACCGCCCTCACCAGGCTGTCGAGCTCGAGCCCGGTCGGATCGTGGACCCCGCCTTCGATGTCGGACACCGCGACCACCACGGCACCTCGTCGTTGGGCCTCGACCGCCAACCACGACCCCACATTGCCGAACCCCTGGACCGCGATCCGCAGCCCGTCGATTGTCCGGTACTCGGCGGCCAGGTGGGCCTCGAGAACGTCGACCCCGCCCCGACCGGTGGCTGAGTCTCGCCCGGCCGCTCCGCCCAGGCCCTCGGGCTTTCCGGTGACGACAGCGGGGGAGTAGCGGTCGAGGTTCGAGTACTCGTCCATCATCCAGGTCATAACCTGGGGATCGGTCCCGATGTCAGGTGCGGGGATGTCGTCGAAGACACCGATGACCGGGCTGAGCATCTCGGTGAACCGCCGGGTCAGCCGCTCGAGCTCACCGCGTGACAGTTGGCCGGGGTCGATCTGAATACCCCCCTTGGCTCCGCCGAACGGCACATCGACCAGAGCGGTCTTCCAGGTCATCAGGCGGGCCAGCTCGCGCGTTTCGTCGATATCGACATCGGGATGGAACCTCACCCCGCCCTTGAACGGTCCCCGCGCCCGGTTGTGCTGGACCCGATATCCCGAGGCGACCAGCAGTGAGCCGTCGTCGCGGGGGATGGGGACCTGAACGGTCATCTCCCGTTTGGAGATCTCGAGCACCGCCCGGATCTCATCAGGTAGTTGGAGCAGTTCGGCGGCATCGTCGACCGAGCGCCGGACTGAGGTGATCGACGTCATTGGCGACCGTCCCCCTTGACTGGTTGTCTCATCTCGACGGTAGAGATCCCACTCTCCGTGAGCATGAGTCATTCCGCCCATCTAGGATTGCAGTTGGGTGTCGACCGTCAGTGTCGGCCGGCCCAGGAGACAGGGCTAACCTCGTTCTCCGTGGCTGCCCCCAACTATGTCCCCACCCGCCCCACTGATCGGCCTCGGTGCTATCAGTCGCCACCCCGCCGGGGGAACTCGTGGCGCCCCACCCGCCCCGCCGACCTCCTCGACGGCCAGCCCGCCGGCAACCGCTTGGGCAGCCAGGGCCCCGACCAGGGGTACGCCCTGACGCTGGTCCACGAGTTCGAAGGCCGACTCCACTGCGGAGCCGTCCACGAGGCCGACGCCGTGGCTGGAGCGGTCGCGGTGGCCCTGAAGCGGGCGTCGTCGTACGGACGGGCACCCCTTGTCCACGACCTGACCGCGGGCTTCACGGTGTGGGGCTTCCTCGATGAGGATGCGCCGGCCGAGTTGGTCGAGCTGCGTCAGACCCTCTTCGCCGAGATCGCCAATGAGCACCACTATGTCGAACGCCGCCGGGTGGCCGATCTGGTCCCGGTCGGCGGCCTCCGCCAGCTGTCCGCGGCCATCGACGAGCAGTATCGTGCTGACTGGAAGCAGCTGATCAACCCGGACTGACCAGGAGCCATGACCGACTCAACCGGCCAATCAGGCGCAGAGGTCACCGTCTATCCCGCCCGCTCGATCCTGACCATGGATCCGAGCCAGCCGAGAGCAGAGGCGGTGGCGGTCAGTGGTGGTCGGATTCTGGCTGTCGGTTCTCTGGCCGAGGTCCGCTCCGCGTCGGGGCCCGGCCATATGGTCAACGAGAGCTTCCGCGACCGGGTGGTCACCGCGGGCCTGATCGACCAGCATCTCCACCCGGTGCTCGGGGCATCGACCCTGACCACCGAGGTCATCGCCCCGGAAGAATGGGTCATGCCGACCCGAACGTTTGCCGCCGCAACCACGGCCGACGACTACGACCGCCGACTGGCCGCGGCCCACAGTGAGCTCGACGAGGGTGAGTGGCTGTTCTCGTGGGGCTACCACAACCTCTGGCACGGCGACCTGGATCGCCGTCGCCTCGACTCGATCGTCGGTGATCGGCCTACCGCAGTCTGGCAACGGTCGTGCCACGAGTGGTTCCTGAGCTCGGCCGCCATCACCGAGCTCGAGCTCACCCCGGAGAAGCTGGCCGGGCAGGGTCCGGCCAGCGCCATGATCGACCTCGACCGGGGCCACTTCTGGGAGAACGGCTGGATGGTGGTGCTCGCTCCGTACCTGATGCCGCGGTTCCTGACCGAGGAACGCTTCCGGTCGGGGCTCGCGCAGTTTGTCGACTACCTGCACATGAACGGTGTCACCGCCATCAACGAGCCCGGCATCAGCTGGCAAGTCGAGCCCTGGCACCTGTACGAGGAACTGCTCGGCGCTCCCGATGTTCCGTTCAGCTCGACCTTCCTGGTCGACGGTCGGGACCAGTCGGTGCGGGGCCTCGATCCCGCCTCCATGGTCGACGATGCCAACCAACAGGTGGCCCGTGCTCCCGAGGGCAAGGTGAGAATGGTGCCGCGCCAGGTGAAGCTCTTCGCCGACGGGGCAATCATCTCCCAGCTGATGCAGATGACCGATGGCTACCTCGATCGGTCGGGCCAACCCGACCCTGATCACCACGGTGAGTGGATCATGGAGCCCGAGGTGCTGCGGACCAGCTTCGACGCGTACTGGGATGCCGGGTGGCAGATCCACATCCACGTCAACGGCGACCTGGGACTGGAGGTCCTGCTCGACATCATCGAAGACGCCATGGACCGCCACCCTCGCATCGATCACCGCACCGTGATCGTCCACTTCGCCACCTCCACCGAGGAGCAGGTCGATCGGATCGCCCGGCTCGGCGCCGTCGTCTCGGCCAACCCCTATTACCCGGTCGGGTTCGCCGACAAGTACTCAGAGGTTGGGCTCGGTCCGGCCCGGGCCGACGTCATGGCCAGGTCCGGCTCGGTGGTCCGCCGCGGGATACCCCTGTCGTTCCACTCTGATCTGCCCATGGGGCCGAGTGACCCTCTGGTCATGGCCTCCTACGCCGTGAATCGGATCACGCCATCCGGTCGGGTGGTGGGTCCCGAGCAGCGCATCTCGGTGCAGGCTGCGCTCGAGGCCGTCACGATTGGTGCTGCCCACTCGTGGCAGCGGGAGAACGACCTCGGCTCAATCGAGCCCGGGAAGCTGGCCAACTTCACCGTTCTGGCCGACGACCCCTTCGAGGTCGACCCCACCGAGCTGGGCCGTATCAAGGTGGAAGGAACCGTCTTCGAAGGGGCGTGGTTCCCCGTGTCGACTGCGATGCAGGCCGCCCGGGCCTCGGCCACCACGACCCCGACCTTCCTGGCCCCGGTGATCGAAGCAGTTGGGTGCGGGCATCGCTGCGGATGCGAGATTGCACAGTTCATCGCCGACCAGTTGGCCGACGGGTTCGCAGCCTGATCAGGCTCGCTCGGCGATGAACGCCACGGCGTCGGCGGGATCGTCGACGCAGGTGATCAGCTCGGCGTAGGGTCGGCCATCGGCTTGGGCCCGGATCGCGGGGACGATGTGGGTGCGTCTCTCCCAGTGGTCGCGGCCCACGAAGACCATCGGGGCCGTACGCCCGAGCGTCTCATAGTGGTTCTGGGCCGCGTTCTGGAACACCTCCTGCGCGGTGCCGGCACTGCCGGGGGTGAACACCACGCCGGCATCGGCGACGGCCAGCAAGCGGTCTTCGCGGATGCTGTTGGCGAAGTACTTGGCGACGTGGGACGCGAAGAGGTTGCTGGGCTCGTGGCCGTAGAACCAGGTTGGGATGGCCACGCTCTCGGCCCCCACAGGGAAGCGGGAGCGAACCCGTTCGGCGGCGTCCTGATGCCCCGCCGATGAGTAGTGGGGTGCTGGGGCCAGCACCGCCAGGGCCTCGTCGAGAACCGCGGGATCGGCGACCGAGGCCAGCCAGGCGCCGAGGTTCGCTGCCTCCATCGTTCCCGGGCCGCCGCCGGTGGCCACCGTGTACCCGGCCTGGCCCAGCAGCCAAGCTGTGCGGGCCGCGTCGGCGTACGCCGGCTCGGTGCGCAGGGTGCTGTGGCCGCCCATGATCCCGACCACGGGCGGGTTCTCCCATCGATCGAGAAGATCACCCAGCGCATCGTCGATGGCATGGTCATGGATGCGCTGGGCGAGAGCCTCGATCAGGTCGCTCTGATGACGGCCGCTGCCCTCGAAGTGGCGGTAGATCCCTTCGTCGACGCTCAGACCGTCGCCCCGGTCGGCCAACAGCTCGGCCGGGGTGTAGAGGCCGGTGCGGTAGGGCGAGTACGGCTTGGAGGGCAGGGGTGGGAACGCCAGAGCGCCCCTCTGGCGAGCCACTTGCTCTTCGGCTGAGTCCTCGAACGTGCACCCCAACAGGACCAGCCCGTCGAGACGAGCAGCGGCCCAGTCGACGCGTCCGGCGGGAATGGTGACGGACTGCACCACGGTGCCGGCCAGATCGCCGTCGCGGGCGATGAGGGAGGGCAGGTTCTCGATTTCGGTGACGCGGGGGTGGCGGATCACTCGTGCATCCATTCCGGCTGAAGGTACCGGTGCCGGTACGATCGGTGCGTGACCGACACCCCCCGAGTTCGTTTCGCGCCGGCGCCCACCGGCTACCTGCACGTGGGTAGTGCCCGCGCCGCCCTCTACAACTGGCTGTTCGCCCGCAGCACCGGTGGCTCGCTGGTGCTGCGTATCGAAGACACCGACACCGAGCGCAACAAGCCCGAGCTCATCGAGGCCATCCTCGATGCCCTTCGCTGGCTCGGCATCGACTGGGACGAGGGTCCCGTCTATCAGTCGGAGAGGTTCGAGATGTACCGCGACGCAGCCCAGACCCTCCTCGACAGGGGCCGGGCCTACCTGGTCGACGCCGACGACAACCGCGTCGAGGGCACCGCCCTCGTCGAGGGCCTGGCGGTGCGGTACCAGACGCCCAACGAGGGCTCTACCTCCTGGCCCGACATCATCAGGGGCAACGTCACCTTCGAACACGAGCACCTCGAGGACTTCGTGGTGTGGCGCTCCAACCAGACCCCCACCTTCCTGTTGGCCAACGCGGTTGACGACGTCGATCTGGGCATCACCCATGTGGTCCGGGGCGAAGACCTGGTGAACGCCACACCGAAGGTGTTGCTGGTCCGCGAGGCTCTGGGTCACCCCGAACAGCCCGTCTTCGCCCATCTTCCCTTGCTGGTCAACGAGCAGCGCAAGAAGCTGTCGAAGCGGCGCGACGACGTCTCGGTGGGTGACTACCGCGACCGCGGCTACCTGCCCGAGGCCATGGTCAACTACCTGGCCCTTCTCGGCTGGGGCCCCAAGGATGAGGTTGAGGTCAGGCCCATCGCGGAGATCATAAGTCTCTTCAAGCTCGAAGATGTCAACCCTGCGGCCGCTTTCTTCGATCTGAAGAAGCTCGATCACATCAACGCTGAATACCTGCGGTCCATGGACACCGATACTTTCGTCGATGCGGTCGACCCCTGGCTGGCCGACGCCCCGTGGGCGCCCGAGGACTTCAAGCCCGACACCTTCAAACGTATGGTGCCCGAGATCCAGAAGCGGGTCAGTACCTTGAGCGAGGCCCCCGGTTGGGTCGACTTCCTGTTCTTGCCCGAGGCCCCCACCGACCAGGAGGCGTGGGACAAGAACATGGATCCCGACAAGGGCGCCGTCATCATGCTCGACGGGTGCCTCGAGGCCTTCGCCACCTGTGACTGGACGGTCGAGAGCCTCTACGACACCACCTTCGGGGTGGGCGAGCAGAACGGTCTCAACAAGAAGAAGTCGCAGATGCCAGTTCGTATCGCTCTGACCGGTCGCGCTGCTGGCCCACCCTTGTTCGAGTCCATGGTCGAGCTCGGCCGCGACGAGACCATTCGCCGTCTCCAGGTCGCCCGCGGCCGGGTCGGTTGACCGGGGAGCCCCTCATCTGATGGACGACGACTCCGGCCTGCTCGGAACCGCCGGTCTGTCACCACGCCGGCTGATGGTCCGGTTCGCGGCCCTTCTGGGGGCCTTCGCCGTCGTCTACCTGGTCGTCACCTTCGGCCAGGTCTGGCTGGCGTCGCGGGCTGACGACGCCCGGCCCTCCCAAGCGATCGTCGTGATGGGTGCCGCCCAGTACGACGGTGAACCCTCGCCAGTTCTGCGGGCCCGCCTCGACCAGGCGGCCGGCCTCTACCGCGACGGCTTCGCCCCGATCGTGGTGGTCACCGGTGGGGGTCAGGCTAGCGACCGGACCACCGAGGCCAAGACCGGGTACGACTACCTGCGCGACCTCGGTGTGCCCGATGACCGGCTTCGGCTCGAGGTCCAGGGCACGACCACATGGGAGAGCCTGGCTGCCACCCGCCGGTTCCTGGTCGGAGAGGGCATCACCGATGTCATCTTGGTGTCCGACCCATACCACTCGCTGCGGCTGCGGGGCATGGCCGACGAGCTCGGTCTGAACGCCGTGATGTCGCCGGCGGCGACGCCCACCCCGCTGCGATCGTTGGTGCGGGAGACGGCCGCAGTCTCGGCGGGTCGGGTGCTGGGCTACGGCCGCCTCGACCGGTGGCTCAACTGAGCGAAATCCGGTGGCACCGAACCCAAGGGCCGTTATCCTCGGAGGTTGCCATCGGGGATGGTGTAATTGGTAACACAGCTGGTTCTGGTCCAGTCGTTGGGGGTTCAAGTCCTCCTCCCCGAACCAACCCGGAGCTCGTGGTTCCGGGCCAATCCGGTTGGCCGTGTCCGCTCCGGCGGATACAGTTTCCGGCTCCAGCCCCGTTCGTCTAGCGGCCTAGGACGCCACCCTCTCAAGGTGGTAGCACGGGTTCGAATCCCGTACGGGGTACCAGCATAAGCCCATGTCAGAGCCACTCTTCGGAGTGGCTCTGCCGGTTTTCCGGCTCGCTTGCCAATGAGTTGCCAATGAATGTCTCGGCGTTGTGGCACCGTCTATCCATGGGCGAAGGGAATCGGTGATGAAGGGGTTCATGCGCAAGCGGGGCGCATGATAGGAGCTGCGGGTCCTCCTGGGGAATGACCCGGTGACCGGCAAGCAACGGTACACAGGCCGAACAGTGCGAGGCGGCAAGCGGGATGCCCTGTGGGTGTTGGCCGAGATGGTCACTGAGGCCGAGCGGGGCTTGACTCCGCGTAGTGCGTCAACGGTGGGGGAGCTCCCGGAGGCCTGGTTCGAGATGGCCTCGGCTGACTTCTCGCCGACGA
>JAAEMS010000116.1 GCA_024225275.1 Actinomycetes bacterium | reverse complement strand
TCCTCGCCGGAATCCCACCAGCCCACAAAGCACTCACAATGGAACCAATCGCAGCCCTGCGAACCTAGTTGGGGGTCAGCAGGCTAACGGCGGACGAGTAGTTGAAGGCTCTACTCGAGGATCTCAAGAATGAAGAACCGTGCGCCCAGGGGTGCACGGTCGATGTTTTAGTCGGGCAGGCGGGATTTGAACCCACGACCTCCTCGTCCCGAACGAGGCGCGCTACCAACCTGCGCCACTGCCCGTGTTGGTAAGGATCCGACTGTACCGGCCCACCGGCCGGGGCCGAAACCCGATTTGCCGAACGGCTGGCTGTCCCGCTGCGGGTTGGCCTCAGTCGTTGGGGAAGGCGGGCTTCTGGGCACCCGTTCCTTCTCGCCAATCGCCTCCGGTCAGGATGGCCTCGGCCCCGCGGCGTAGACGGAAGGCGTCGAGAGGTTTGACCATCCATCCGTCGGCCTCGGCCCTCTTGGCCAGGAATACGTCAGCCTCACGGTCGAGCAGCATGAGAATGGCGACTTCGTCGAGCCGGTCGGCCCGGGCCTCGAGGCGCAGGTCGAGGCTCACGGCCATTCCGCCCATGTTGCCGATCTGTAGGTCGACTATGACCAGGTCGGGCCGTTCGGAGGCCACGGCCGAGCGGACGTCGGATCCCTGCCGGACCCGCTTGACCACCAGCTCGGGGCCGGCGAGGGCCGCGTCGACCTCGTCGTAGAGGGTGTCGGAGTCGGTGGCCAGGAGGACCGAAACGGTTTCTGTGGAGGTCGCGCTCACGGCTGTCGAGGCTAGCGCTGGGCGGCCCTGAAGGCCTAGCTCATCGGACAGCAATGAAGTCGTCGTTTCCCTGCAACGTCCTAGCCGGTAACATCGCCGCCGTGCTGGACATCCAGATCGAGAGCAACGACGCATACACCCTGTGCCGCCCCAAGGGCGAGCTTGACGCGTACACGGTTGCGCAGTTTCGCGAGTCGCTGAACGAGCTGGTCGACTGTTCGGCCCTGCTCATCGACCTCAGTGAGGTCCCCTTCATGGACTCCGCGGGCCTGGGCGCGCTAATCGGTGGCATCCGCAAGATCCGTGACAACGACGGCCGGGTCGCGGTGGTGTGCAGTCGCCCCACTCTCACCCGCCTGCTCCACACCACCGGGTTCGACCGCATCGTGCCGGTCACCGAGTCGATGCAGGACGGGGTCGACGCTCTCTTCGCCGAAGAGAGCTGATCGTTCCGGGGGCCCTCAGGCCCGGCCGAACAGGTAGCTGCCAACCTCGATCAGGCCGTCCAGGTCGTGCACGTCGCTGGGCAGTTCCGGCACCCTCACAACGGGGGCGGGGGCCAGCTGTCTAGCCAATTCCTCGAGATGGGCCTCCTCACTAGCGGCGACCCCTTCGAGCTGGGTCAGGTTGGCTCGGCGTTCCTGGGTCGAAACGTCGGCGTGGGCCAGAGCGGCGGCCAGGGCGTCAGGTGTCCCGAATCGGGGGAGCATACGGTTCACGACCAGTGCATCTACCTCGATCGCCGCTTCCTGCAACCGGTTGGCGAACCAGCCGGCCTCGGCCACCGTGTCGGCCCGAGGCGAGGCCACCAGCACGAACGCGGTCCGCTCGGACTCCAGGAGGGCCAACACTTCGAGCGACCGACCCCGGAACCCCTCTTCGAGCCCCTCGAAGGCCCGGAAGAAGTCGATGGTGTCGTCCAAGACGCCGGCACCCACCAGCTTTCCAACCGTGCGCAGCATGGTCTGGGCGGCGACGTTCACGATCTTCATGACGCCCCGCCCCGGCGCGGTGAGCATCCGGTAGACGGGGTGGTCGAGGAACCGGGCCAACTGGTTTGGGGCCTCGAGGAAGTCGAGGGCGTTCCGGCTGGGCGGAGTATCGACGACTATCAGGTCGTACTCTCCGGTGTCGTGGAGGGTGTGCAGCCTCTCCATGGCCATGTACTCCTGGGTGCCCGACAGGGCCGCGGAGATGTTTCGGTAGAAGGGGTTGGCCAGGATCTGCTCGGACTGCTCGAGTGATTCCGCGTGGCGGGCCACCAGTCCGTCGAACGTCGAGCGAGTGTCGAGCATTGTGGCCCACAGCTCACCCGGCCACGGTCCCTCGATCATCGACGCTTCGTTGCCCAGACCGGCCACTGACCTCCCGTCCTGCCCGGTCTGCCGCTCGATACCCAGGGCGTCGGCCAGGCGGCGGGCCGGGTCGATGGTGACCACGATTGCCTTCTGGCCCTGGAGGGCCCCTTCGATGGCGATGGTGGCGGCCGCCGTTGTCTTCCCGACACCCCCCGTGCCCGTGCAGACCACGACCTCATGGTTGGTGACCAGGTCGGCCAGCGATGCGCTCATCCCTTCACCGCCCCGACCTGCTCGATGGCCGCGGTGAGGGCATTGGCCAGTACCTGGATGCCGTCGAGGCCCAGGTCGGTGGTGAACAGGAACGGCAGGGTGAGCTGGGGGAGGGGGAGGGCTGCACCCAGTCGGTTGATCTGCTCGGCGTGGAGCCGGGCCCGGTCGAGGCGGAATCGGGCGGCGTCGTCGAGGGCGTCATCGGCCTCGGGGTCGATGCCGGGAGGCGTCGTTTCGGCGGCCAGACCCTCGGGGGCGTCCCACCGGGCGTTCACCACCACCGGGGCGAGCGACACGCCGACCTCGTCCTCGAGCCGGTAGGCGGTGTCGACCAACTCGTTCACCGGCGTCTCTTCGGGGATGGTCACCAACATGACCTGGCACCGGGCGGAGTCGCCGAGCATCTCCAGCACCGTCTCGGCCTGGTGGCGAACCGGTCCGCCGCTCACCGAATCGACCAGTCCGACCGCTGAGCGCAGGAAGGTGATGGCGTGGCCGGCGGCGGGAGCGTCGACCACGATGAGGTCGAAATCGCCAGCCTGCTCGAGCTGTTTGATCTTGGCGAGCAGGAGGATGTCGCGGATTCCGGGGGCGGTGGTGGCCACCACGTCGAGGGCGCCGGTGTGGATGAGCCGGCGCGAGACCCGCCGAAGGCCGTGGTCGTCGAGGTACTCGAGCAGGGCGTCATTGGCGGTCAGCGAACGGGCGCGGATGGTGAGTCCGGCGCCCGTGGTCAGCTCGACCTCGGTGTACTCGAAGGGTTCGACCCCGTACAACGAAGCCAGGCCCGCCCGACCTTCGATTTCCACCAGTAGGGTGCGTAGTCCGGCATCGGCAGCAGCCGACGCGAGGGCGGCACTCACCACCGTTTTGCCCACGCCGCCCTTCCCGGCCACGATGATCACTTTGGATGATCCCAAGAACTCCGCAGGAAGCACCGATGTCCCTTCGTGACCGTCTGGTGAACCCGCTACGCAGGGTAGCGACCACCCGTGCCCCACTCGTCACCGCCTTGCTCCTGATCATCGCCGGCCTGGTCCTCACGTTTGCCGCGCCCGCCTCCGCCCTCGACGAGTCAGACCAGGATGACCCACCCGACAGCGAAGGCGTCGATCTGGCTGACGTGGGTGTTGTCGAGGTGCTCGAGGTCAATGGGTTCCTTGATCCCCTGGTCCTCGATTTCGTCACCCGCGAGATCGAGGCCGCCGGGGAACGTCCTGAGACGATCGCCATCGTCCTCCAGGTCAACTCCTCCGACATGATCATCTCCGAGGCCGAACTGGTCGAGCTCGCCGCGACCATCGACGAATCGACCGTGCCCGTGTCGGCCTGGGTGGGACCGTCCAGTTCGTTCACCGGCCCGGCCGCCCAGCTCCTCGACTGGGTCGATACCGTTGGCCTGGCCCAGGGCAGCAGGGTCGGTGCCTTGGGTCCAGCCCTTGTCCGCAAGCCGGCCGGTCAGTCCCGTTTCGATGACGCCGGCCCCCTGCTCAACAAGACGCTCGATGGCGGTGAGGGGTTCGACGCGGGGATTGCCGACATCGGCCCCGAACAGGGTTCGGTGCTGGGTCAGTTCCTCACCCAGCTACCCGGTGTGCAGACCACGATCGAACCCAACGACGAGGGCGAATCGACCCTGAGGATGGTCAGTGTCACCCGGCTGCGTGAGCTACCCATCGTCGACCAGTTGTTCCATACGGCGGCCAGCCCGCCGGTGGCCTACCTGCTCCTGGTCATCGGCCTGGCCCTGCTCCTGTTCGAGTTCTACACGGCCGGTGTCGGCGTAGCCGGCGGTGTGGCGGTGATCTGCCTGTTCCTGGCCGCCTACGGCCTGGCCGTGCTCCCCACCCGCCCCCTGGGTCTCGCCCTGATGATCCTGGCCTTCGTGGCCCTCGCCGTCGACACCCAGACCGGCATCCCCAGGTTCTGGGTGGGGGCGGGCCTGGTGCTCTTGATGGTGGCCACCTTCCTGCTCTTCGACGGCGTTCCCCTGTCCTGGCTGCCGGTCGTGGTCGCCTTCGTCGGTACCGCCCTGGCCTTCACCAGCGGGATGCCCTCGATGATTCGCTCCCGGTTCGCCACTCCCACCATCGGACGTGAGTGGCTGGTCGGCGAGATGGGCACTGCCGTGGGCGGGGTATCGCCCGAAGGTTATGTCGAGGTGCGGGGAGCCCAGTGGCGGGCGTTCACCAACCGGGCCACCCCCCTCGACGACGGTGATTCCGTGAGGGTGCTGGCCGTGGATGGTTTCCGTCTCGAGGTCGAGCCCGAAGAAGGCGGCGCCCGCGACTATCGCGACCGCGGGTCGCATTGACCTCTTGCCAGCAGGTCAGAACCAAGAAGAATCCCACCTATAGTGGTGAAATCCGGGCTCGTGGGGGCGACTCGGTGACGAAGGGTGGTATTTGGTGGATCATTTTGCTTGGTGTCGCCTTCTCTGAGTAGGTTCCAGCCAGGGGACAAGTAAAGGGGGACCATGGCGATTAGTGCTGTTCGTGTCGAGAATGATTGGCAGCTCAAAGCGGCCTGCAGAGGCCCACAAGCTGCGGTTTTCTTTCCACCGCCGGTGACGGAGCGCAAGGACGAGAAGCTCGAGCGTGAGAGTCGAGCAAAAGTGATTTGTGGTCAGTGCTCGGTCAACGATGAATGTCTCGACTACGCCCTTCGGATTCGTGAACAACACGGCATCTGGGGCGGGTTGAACGAAGCAGAACGTCGGCAGAGGATGCTCGCCGGCTAGACCTGCTCGGCCGCTTCGCCGTTCTTCAGACCGGGGGCAACCGCGGACCGGCAATGCGATAGTCGTCGCGGCGGCGAGTGCGGCCGGTGTTGTCGAAGTGGTTCAGCAGGGGCAACACGAACTTCCGGGTCGTGCCCAGGGCGTCGCGGATCTCAGCCACCGTTGCCCCCTGCTCGTTGCCGGCCAGGAGGCTGGCCACCACCCCCTCGGCTTGCGCGAATGCATCGGCCCCGAAGATCGTGCCCTCGCAGTCGACCAGGAGCCCCCGACGTACCAGCTCGCGCACCACACCACGGTCGGCCCCGTCAGGGACCTCGGGCATGAACCCACCGGCCTCGATCTCGCCGATCAGGCTGTGATCGGCGAAGGGATCGGGGGCCTCGCCCAACGTGGCCCGCCCGGCCTCGACCTTCACTCGCTCGAGGGTCTCCAGCACTGCTCGCTCGCGGTCGTCGAGCTGGGCCACATCAAGCCCGAGCGGCCCGGCCTCCTCGACTCGAGCCTCGACGTCGGCAGTCCGTTGTTGGAGGGCATCGGGGTCGACCACCCAGTCGCCCAGCTGGGGTTCGACTCGTTCGCCGGTGAGCCGCTCGAGCTCGTCCACCCGCACCCAACCCCGCTCGGCTACCACCCGGTCGATGGACCGGTCGGGGCGGGCGTGGGCCGCTCGTACGCGCGGGTCGATGTCAAGGACGATGCCGCCGCCGACGGTTTCGTCGCGGCCCGCTTCGCGAAGAACGAACCGGTCGCCGGGCAGTAGGGGCAGGGCCCGCGGTAGATGAAGACGGACGGCGCCCGTGGCCCCCGGTTCGAGAGGTTTGTCGCCCAGGATGCGCATGCGTACCGGATGCTCCCCGGATCCCAGATACATGAGATGGGCGCCCCGCCGGGAGACCTCGTGATCCAGGCCGGCAAGGACGGTGAGCTCGGCGTCGATCATGGTCGTGCGGTGCCATTGCTGGGGCCTGACCAGCACGTCGCCCCGGCCCACCTCGTCGTGGGCGACGCCACCGAGGTTGACTGCCACCCGGTTCCCGGGCTCGATGGTTTCGACTGACTGATTGTGGTTCTGGAGGGCACGGATCCGAATCTCTTGGCCCTGGGGTTCGACGGTGAGCTCGTCGCCCACCGTGAGCGAACCGCCGGTGAGGGTGCCGGTGGCGACGGTGCCCGAACCCCGTGCCGCGAAGGCCCGGTCGATCCAGAGCCGGGGCCGGTCGCGGTCGAGCGGATCGGGTACTTCGTCGGTCAACCGATCGAGGGCGGCCTTCAGCTCGTCGACTCCCTCACCGGTGAGGGAGTCGACGGCCACCAGTTCGGCATCGGCCAGGAAGCTGCCCTCGATGCGCTCGCGGAGATCGAGCTCGGCCAGCTCGCGCAGCTCCTGATCGGCCAGCCCGACCTTGGTGAGCGCGACCACGCCGTGGGACACGCCGAGGAGCTGGAGGATGCGGAGGTGTTCTTCGGACTGGGGCATCCAGCTCTCGGTGGCGGCCACCACGAACACGCAGGCATCGACGGCACCTACTCCGGCCAGCATGTTCTTCAGAAAGCGGATATGGCCGGGGACGTCGATGAACGAGAGCTTCCGACCCGATGGTAGATCCAGGGCCGCGAACCCCAGATCGATGGTGAGACCCCGCTCCTTCTCTTCGGTGAACCGGTCGGGGTCGGTGCCGGTGAGGGTGCGGACCAGGGTGGATTTGCCGTGGTCGACGTGCCCGGCGGTGGCGATGACATGCATCAGCCCAGGGCTCCGAGGGCTGTGGTCAGGAGGTGATCGTGAGCGGGATCGACGGTGCGCAGATCGCAGATGGTCATGTCGTCCTCAACCCTGGCGATGATGGGCAGCTCGGCCCGGCGCAGAGCCTGGGTGTGATCACCATCCATCGCCACCCCGTAGGAGGGGAAGTCGATCCCCGGCAGGGTGCCCCCACCGGGTACGGCCATGGTGTCGATCGGACGACCAACGCCCAGGGCCTCGGCCCGGGCCCGTAGTTCGGGCACTGACCGGTTGACCATCTGCCAGAACGGGAGCCGATCGAGGTCGCGACCCAAGTAGGCCATGGCCAGGTCCTGGAGAGCACCCAGCACCAGGCCACCGGGCCGCAGGGCCCGGGCCAGTGGATGGGCCGCGCACCGGTCGACCAGCTCGGCGGAGCCGGCGATGATCCCGGCTTGGGGGCCACCCAGCAGTTTGTCGCCCGAGAACATGACCAGATCGACCCCGCTCTCGAGGGTTTGGCGGGCAGCCGGTTCGCCGTCGAGCCAGGTGGGGGGTTCGCCGGGCAGCCAGGGGCAGCGGGAATCGAGCAGGCCCGACCCGATGTCGGCCAGAACCGGCACGCCGATCCCTACCAGGTCGGGGGCCGGCACGTCCTCGGTGAACCCGATGATCCGGTAGTTCGACTGGTGGACTTTCAAGACGAGGGCCAGGTCGGCGTTGGGGTCAGCGACGGCCCGTTCGTAGTCGGCCCGGCGGGTTCGGTTGGTGGTGCCCACCTCGATCAGGTTGGCCCCCGATTGGGCCATCACATCGGGCACCCGGAAGGCGCCCCCGATCTCGACCAGCTCGCCTCGGCTGACGGCCACCCCACAACCGTGACCAAGTGCGGCCAGGGCCAGCATGACCGCCGAGGCGCAGTTGTTGAGGACCAGCGCGGCTTCGGCCCCACAGGCCCGGGCCAGGAGGTCACCGGCGTGGACCCGACGAGATCCCCGCTTCCCGCTGGACAGGTCGAACTCGAGGTTCGAGTATCCGCCGGCGTCCTGGTGGGGCCATGGAGCCCGGCCCAGATTGGTGTGCAGGAGCACCCCGGTGGCATTGACGACGGGCCGGAGCAGCCCCACCCGGATCTGCTCGGCCTCAGCGCGGGCCCGGGCCGGATCGCCGGCTTCGATCGCGGCTCGGGCAGCCTCGACCAGCAAGGGATGGGGCAGCCCGGTATCGGCCAGGGACCGGGCCAACTTGTCTACCGACGGTGGTCTCACCCGCCGCAGGGTAGTGGTATGGGCCGGGGTCGGGCCCGGTCCAGGGCTGGATGATCCACAGCGCCGATAGGCTTGTTGCGTGGCTGGACTGCTCTTCTTGCTCTTCATCGTCCTGCCCGTTGTGGAGCTCTTCGTCGTCATCCAGGTGGCTGGGGTCGTTGGCGGGTGGGAGACGATCGGGCTCGTGATCCTGGTCAGCCTCATCGGGGCATGGCTCGTCCGTTTCGAAGGCCTTGGCGTACTCGGCCGCCTCCAAACCACCCTGAGCGAGGGCCGGATTCCCGCCGACGAGCTCATCGACGGAGCCCTCCTTCTGGTGGGTGGAACCCTCATGCTCACCCCCGGCTTCATCACCGACGGTGTCGGCCTCTTTCTCCTCTTCCCGCTCAGCCGGATTCCGCTGCGCAAGTTCATCAAGAAGCGGTTCTCGGCCGGCTCGATGGGCTGGGTCGGAACCAGTACCGGAGGCTTCACCCGCGTCTCGGCCCGGTGGGGGAACCCGGTCACCGATGTGGACGGGTGGGAGTCGCGCCAGCCAACCTCGGGTGACGACACCCGCGAGCTGGAGTGATCAGGTGAAGCCCCAGACGACCGAGAACCCCGATGCTGTCGAGCTGCGCGACGCCGCCACCGTCATGCTGGTTCGCGACAGCACCGCGGGCCCCGAGGTCTTCATGCTCCAGCGTCACCTCAACTCCGACTTCGTCGGTGGCGCCTACGTCTTCCCCGGTGGTGGAGTCGACGCGGAGGACCGCGACGATGATCTCGAACCGGTCTGCCAGGGCCGCACCGACGCTGAGACCTCGGCCGAGCTCGGCATCGAGTCCGGTGGCCTGGCCTACTGGGTTGCCGCGGTTCGCGAGTGCTTCGAGGAGGCCGGCGTCCTACTCGCCTACGACGCCCACGGTCAGGTTGTCGACTTCTCCGACGCTGACATCGATGCCCGTTTCCAGACCCACCGGGCTGGAGTTGATTCGCGCGAGCGTCGCCTGGTCGAGGTCTGCGAGGAGGAGTCGCTCGTCCTGGCCACCGACGACATCCACTACTGGAGCCACTGGATCACCCCCGTCGGCCCGCCCCGCCGTTTCGACACCCGCTTCTTCATCGCCCCGGCCCCCGCAGCCCAGGTGGCCGCCCACGATGACCGCGAGACGGTCGACAATCTCTGGGTCCGCCCGGCCGATGCGCTCGAGCGCCATCGTCGCGGCGAGCTCGAGATGATCCTGCCCACGATCGCCAACCTCGAGCAGATCAGCCCCTTCGACACGGTGGCCGACCTACTCGCTGCCGCTCGTCAGATCACCGACGTGCCGGCCATTCTGCCCAAGATCGTCATCGACGCTGACGGCAAGCCCAGCCCGCTCATGCCCGGTGACCCCGGCTACGACGACCTACCCGACTAGCCGTACCAAGAACCCCGAGAGACCCCTGCGAGAAATCATGCTCGAAGAGCCGACACCACCGCCCCCGATCATCCCCGGCGTGGCCCGGGCCCTCAGTCCCCTGGTGCGGCGTATCGCCGCCAGTGGTGAGAATGGCGACCCCGGACCCAACACCTATCTGGTGGGTATCGATGAGATCGCGGTCATCGACCCCGGCCCCGACGACGCTGACCATGTCTCCTCGGTGGTCGGGTGCGGGGGGGATCGCATCGTCTGGCTGATCGTGCTCCACCCCACCAGGGCCGACGCCATCGCCTCCCTGAAGGAGCGCACCGGCGCCGAAGTGGTGGCCGCCCCCGGCGTCGACGTCGAGGCCGACATCGTGCTGACCGAAGGCAAGACCCTCCTGGGCACTGAATTCCGGCTCACCGCCATCGAGCCCTCCGACGACTCCGGTCGCCTCTGCCTGGTGCTCGAAGAGGAACGGCTCCTGTTCGCCGGCAACTGGCTCGACGTCGAATCCCCCGAGCGGGCCGCCACCGTCGCCAAGTTCGGTCGCTACCGTCTGAAGTCGATCGCCCCCGCCGAAGGCCAGGTCATCGACAACCCCAAGGTCGCCTTCGAAGCCGCGCCGTAGCTCATCCCGCCGGCGAGCGAGTCACCTCCAGAGGGCAACGACCCGATCGGTGGCTCCCTCCGGCTCCTCGCTTGAATCGGTAGCGATTGTCAGCCCTTTCTGGGCACCTACGCCCAGAACGTGGCTTTGGTCGCGACCAGAGGATGGGCAGTAGGGTCCAGATCCCGATGGCTGCTGTCGTTGTTCGCTCACGAGCCCCCGCGGTACACCCTTGGTGGTGGCGCGTGTGGGGTCAGTGGGCCAGTGTTCTGAGACGGGCCCATGCAACGGCCGACAACGGAAGCAGTGGGGGTGGCACAGCCATTGCCCCCGAAGCCCATTCGGTGGCCACCGCCGAAGCCCTGCATCGCATGGTCGAGGAGCACTCCGACGCCGTGTACCGGGTGGCGTACTCCATCGTCCGCGACGCCACCCTGGCCGAGGACATCGCCCAGGAGTCCCTCATCAAGGCCTGGCAGGCCCTGCCTCGGTTCCGGGGTGATGCGCCCCTGAAGAACTGGCTCCTGCGCATCACCCACAACACGGCGTTGTCGGCTCTCCGCTCTCGCCGCGAGGAGGCCCGCGACCCCAACCTCTTGCCCGAGACCGAAACCCGGCTGACGGTCGAGAAGAAGGTCGAGGACCTCATCAGCGTCGAGGAATTCCAGGCCGCCCTCGACCAGCTCGACGAGACCTCACGCAGCATCGTGGTCTTCCGTGAGGTCGAGGGGATGAGCTACGACGAGATCTGCGAAGTGCTCGAACTCCCCCTGCCCACCGTCAAGACCCGGCTACTGAGGGCCCGTCGAACCCTGGCCAACGCCTTGAAGGACTGGCGGCCATGAAGGACGACGAGCTCAGCGAGGCGCTGGAGCATCCCACCGACGAAGAGCAGCGGATCGGGCCCGCGCTCCGACAACTACTTCAACCCAACCCCGACCTGCACCTACGCATGACCAGGCGTCTCAAACAGTCGATCACCGACCGGGAGACCGTGGGATTCGTAGCCGGGCTGTTCGGGGTGCCACTGGCCACCGGTCGCATCCTGTTGGAGGGGCCCGACCACACGGCCCGCGACTGAAACAACGAGGGACGGCAAACATGGATAACAGATGGATCCTGGCGGTGATCGCGGTAGCCGGCGGGTTCGTGCTGGCCGGGGTGGTGAGTCGGGTGGTGGGCTCCTGGCTCGGCAACGAGAGACGACCTGACGCCCTGCGCGAGGTGGCGACCCCGCTCGTCAGTCTCGTGTTCTGGGGCATCGTGGTGGCCGGCCTGCTGGTGGCCCTGGGGTTCGTCGACCCCGAAGCGCTCGACCAGCTGCCCGAGGACCTCATCGCCTACGTCCCTCGGGTCATCGCGGCCGCCATTCTCTTCATTCTGGGGAACGTGATCGCCTCGTTGGTGGAGACTGCCGTGGCCCGGGCCCTGAGCCGGACGCCGGGCTCGATCAAGGTCACCGCCCCCCGGGCGGTGCGCTACCTCGTGCTGAGCCTGGCCGGTGTCCTGGCCATCAGCCAGCTCGGTATCGACACCACAATCCTGAACATGCTGGTGGGCAGCGTTCTGTTCGCCTTCTCGCTCGGGTTTGCGCTGCTCCTGGGTTTCGGGGCCCGTGGGGTGGGCGGTCAGGTGGCGGCCGGTCGGGCCGTACGGCGACTCATCCAGATCGGCGACACCATCGAGCTGGCGTCGGTGTCGGGTGCGGTTGTGGAGCTGCACGCCGTGTCAGTCGAGGTGGTCGACCCTCAGGGCCACGTCCATCTGGTCCCCAACGACACCTTCGTCAGCGACCTGGTCCGCATCGAACGCGGGTAGATCCCCCCTCGATGGCTACGTCTCCAGCTGGCCACGGCTCGGGTGGTGGCTCGTTCCTTGATTCGCCGGTGACTGGAGCGCGGCGGCTAGCTCCAGTTGGCGTGGCCCGATTCCACGAGCTCGATCCAGG
Organism: Actinomycetes bacterium; assembly: GCA_024225275.1. Classification (GTDB taxonomy): domain Bacteria; phylum Actinomycetota; class Acidimicrobiia; order Acidimicrobiales; family JAAEMS01; genus JAAEMS01. The sequence goes on along the minus strand of JAAEMS010000116.1, from coordinate 5,150 downwards.
TGCGGCCGGCGGTGAGGCCGATCTCGGTGCCGGTGCTGTCGCGGTAGATGGTGCGGGCCTCGGCGCTGGAGCGTTCCCATGTGCCGACGATGATGTGGCCCTCTGTGAACACCCAGACGTCGCCACTGCCCACCACGATCGCCTCGGGTGATTGAGCGGCTGCGGGGCTGGGTCGGTAGTTGGTGAACTGTACGATCACGTTGGCGGGCCGGGCCGCCACCCCGCTGGCGTCGACATGGGTCGAGCCGTCCTGGGTGCGGGTCCAGCCGCCACTGTCGGCCGACCATGAGTAGCTGCCGTCGGTGGAGCCGAAGTCGAAGCTGACCTGGCCGGCCGGTACTGCGTCGGTGGGGAGTGGGCCCTCGCGGAAGGTCAGGATAGGGGGGGCGAGGCCGGCGTTGTCGGGGGCCGAAGCCCACAGCTCGCCGGGCCGGGTGAACAGGTTGTGGGGCGCCGACCGCGACGACTCCCGGAAGTACGCGCCGCCGCGCTCGTTGATTCCCACGTCGGCCAGAGTGGAGTTGGCGATGGCGTTGAGCACGCCCTGATTGGCCCCCGAGTAGGCCAGAAGGGGCTGGTTGAGGTTGGCCAGGATGTGTACGTCGGAGGTTCGAGCCGACCGCACCGGGCCCACCACTGACGGAGCCGACGAGTTGAACACCGCGATGAGCCGGGTCAGGCCGGCCTCGACCTTCTCCTCGATCACGATGTCGGCCTGGTTGATGCCGGCTTGGGGCCGGGCCCGGCTGACGTTGTCGATCTTGACTGCCAGGGCCGGCCGCGACGGATTGGAGGCGGTGGGAAGGCCCGTGAGCGTGAACCGTGACGTCAACAATTCGAGCCGTGCGATCTCGGCGGCCACGGCCGCCAGCTCGGCCGTCTTGACCTCGCGCTCGGTGACGGCGGTTTCGAGCTGGGTGCGGGTCTCGTCAATGCCGGCCTGGGCGTCGGTCAGCTCTTCGCGCAGATCGTCGGCCTCCTTGCGGGCCTCGGTGATGGATCCGTCGAGGTCGGCGAGGGTGTCGAAGGCGTGGTCGACGATGGCCTGGTAGGTCGCCCGCTCGGTAGCTGGTTCGAGTTGGGATGTGCCCTGCATCAGCTCGTCGATGATGCTGGTGGCTCGGGGATCACCGGCGATGTAGGTGGCAACGGCGAGTGAGCGGCGCAGGCGGGCTGGTTCCGCACGGGCCACCGCGTTGGCCGCAATCTGGTCGGCTAGCTCGGCCACCGCTGACTCGTGGTCGACGATGGTCGTGCTGAGCTCATCGATCGAGGTGGTGAGCTCCAGGACCTGGGCTTCGAGGGTCTCGACCATCTCGGTCAGATCGTCGCGTTCGGAGCGGAGCCGGGGCAGGTCCTCGGGGCTCTGGGCGTGGGCGGTTCCCGCGGCGACTACGCCAACGATGACCAAGATCGCGCAGAGAAGTCGCATCACCCAGAGAGTACAGAACCTGGTTGGCGAAACCTGTCCCGGGCGCTCGCCGGCCGGCGTGGGTCTTGGCGGGCTCAGGCCCTGTCGACTGCGGCTTCGATCGCATCGAGGAGGCGCGCCGAGCAGCCGGCCATCTCGACCGGGGGCGCTGCCTCGTGGACGATGAGGTCGACGATGGCCGCGAAGGCCTGGGCGGCGGGGCCGGTCTTCAACACGATGGGCTCACCGGAATCGGAGCCGGCGGCCACCGACTCCTCGATGGGGATCCGGCCCAGGAGGGGGATGCCGGCCTCGGCTGCGAGCTCGCCGCCGCCGCCGGTACCGAACAGGGAGTAGACCTCACCGGTGGGCGCGTGGAAAGCGCTCATGTTCTCGACGACGCCCACGATCCTCAGGTGCGACTTGCGGCCCATGGTGACGGCCCGGGCTGCCACCTTCTGTGCCGACCGGGCCGGGGTGGTGACGATGAGCATCTCCGCCCGCGGCAGCATTCGAGCCAACCCCATCTGGACATCGCCGGTGCCGGGCGGCATGTCGATGAGGAGGTAGTCGAGGTCAGGGCTCCAGGCGACGTCTTCGATGAAGTGCTGGACGGCCCGGTTGAGCATGAGGCCCCGCCACATGAGGGCGTCCTCCTCGTCGTCGACCATGTTGCCCATCGACACGATCTCGAGCCGGCCCTCACCCAGGGCGCGACCCTGGGGCACGATCAGCTGGCGGTCGCCGTCGCGGCGGGCGGCCAGCCGGCCTTCGGCGCCCAGCATGCGGGTGACCGAGAACCCCCAGATGTCAGCGTCCATGACGCCAACCGCGAACCCTCGCACTGCCAGGCCCGCGGCCAGGTTGACGGTGACCGACGACTTGCCCACGCCCCCCTTACCCGAGCTCACGGCCAGGACCTTGCAAGTGGGAGGGATGAGGGTGGAGACACGGTCGGCCTGGGCGTTGAAGCGGGCCCGACTCATGGTGTGGGCCTTCTGGTCGGCGTCGAGCTCGGCCCACTGGATCCGGACTTCGACCACGCCGGGTAGGCCCTCGATCCGGGCGGTGACGTCGCTCTGGATCTGGCTGCGAAGGGGACAGCCAAGGGTGGTGAGACCGATCGCGATGGTGACCTGCCCGCCATCGATGGTGACGTCCCTGACCATGCCGAGGTCGACGATGTCGCTGCCGAGCTCGGGGTCGATCACACCGGCCAGTAGGCCCGTGACCTGCTCGGTGGTGGGGGGAACCGGCGACACCCGAGCATTCTACCGGTCATCACCGTGTAAACTCGGATTCCAATGTCCGACCCGCTCACAACGCTCCCCGAGCTCCAGACGATGAAGGTGCTGGCCGACGACACCCGGCACGCCCTCTTCGTGGCACTCCGCGGCGCTGGTGATCCGCTCACCACCCGCGAGCTCTCCGAGCTGGTCGGCCTCCATCCCAACACCGTGCGGCCCCACCTCGACCGTCTGTGTCAGGCGGGGCTCGTCGAGTCCGACACCCATGGCCACGGCCAGGTGGGCCGACCCCAGCACCGCTTCCAGGTCGTGGGGTCCACGGGCCCCGCCAACCCCGGGCACCCGTGCGTCGAGGCCGTTGTCGACCACGCCCGCCGGCTCGGCTTCGTGCCCGCGTGCACCGACTCCGACGACGGCGTCACCGTGTCGTTCGGAGCATGTCCCTTCGGCTCCGACGAAGACCTCGATCTGGCCTGCTCCCTGCACGAGGGGCTCATCGAGGGAGTGGTCGAGCACTACCGCGACCAGCCCGACACCCACGACGAGACCGCGGTGCTCGACCGCTTCGTGGCCCGGTCGCAATCAGGATCCGGCCGCTCAGAAGATGGTCCGTGTCGGGCCGAGCTTCGGGTCGGCGACGCCGGACTCGTGGCCGATCCGTCATGACCTGTAACATCCACCATTCGTTCCCGAGAGCGGAGAAGCAATCGTGATCACCCTCACCGACAACGCAGCCCTCAAGGTCCAGGAGCTCCTCGACCAGGAAGGCGACGAGAGTCTTGCCCTGCGCGTGACCGTGCGCCCCGGCGGCTGCTCGGGCTTCAGCTACGAGATGTTCTTCGACTCCGAGACCGCTTCGGACGATGTTGCCCAGGCGTACGGCCCGGTCAAGGTCCTCGTCGACCCGTCCAGCGCCCAGCTCCTCACCGGCGCCACCCTGGACTACAAGGACGACCTCCAGGAGGAGGGGTTCCACATCGACAACCCCAACGCCCAGCACACCTGCGGGTGCGGCCAGTCCTCCAGCTGATCCCGGAGCCCGGCCTCAGGCCGGGCTGGGGGCGGCCCCGCCTCCACCTCCGGCGGTGGGCGCCCACACCGACATCTGGCCGTCCCCGACGCGGACCGGCTCGTCTCCGGGTCCTGCCCCCACCACATGGATCCCCGGTTGGCCTTCGCGATCGCCCACCGGTCGGCCGGCGAAGGTCCAACCCGACGAGTCAGGCGACCACAGGGTCATGTCCTGGACGTACTGGTCGAAGAACGGCATCCACTCCTGAACGAAGCGGTCGGTGGGCTCGAAGCTCGGGCCCGAGATCAGATCCGGCTCTTCGCCCGATCCTGCGGTTGGGAGATGCCAGATGACGGAGTCGACTATCAGCGGGCCCTCGTCGTTGGGTCCCTCGGTGGTCAGGATCAGCAACGACTGACCGTCCGGCGCCCACACCCATGATTGGCCGCGTACTCCGGTACGCCAGACCGGTCGGCCGTTGCTGAGATCGACGATCAGAAGCTCGCCCTCGGGTTCGCTGCCGTCGGAGCTCCGGATGGCGTCCTTGGCCGGGTCGAGCAGTGATTCTGCTGCCAGGGCCTGAATGGCCAGCCACCGTCCGGTGGGGTCGGCCGTGAAGACCATTCCCACTGCGGGATCGGTCTCGAGGACCGAGCCGATGACCTGACCGCTCGAGGCGATGACGAGGGCCCGGCTGCGATCGGTGGCCTCGATCCCGATCAGTCGGCCGTCCTCGAGCCAGATGGGGGCCTGGCCCCGCCCGGTGGGCTCCACCAAGACGGTGGATCGACCCCCGATGCCCACCACCGTGAGGTCGGCTATTCCCCGCTTGGCCAGGAACTGTTCCCCGTCGGCCGCCCAGCTCAGATAGTACGACGGGGCCGCGTCGAGCTCGACCGGAAGGGTGTTGCGGTCGGCCAGTTCCGACACTGCGACACCCACCCCGCGGCCGGTGGCGCTGTGGCCGAGCACGGCGATGTGGGTGTCGGTCGGGTTCCAGGAGACGTAGAAGGGCTCGAGGGGCAGGGGGTCGCGGGTGGTTTCTCGTCGGTCGACACGACTGGTGACAACCGACGGGCCTTCGGCCCGGTTGGTCTCGGTCCAGGCCAGGCGGGATCCATCGTGGGACCACGAAGGAATACTCGATGAGATGCCGCGGCCCACATCGGCCGGCGGACTGAAGGTGAGTCGCTGACCGCCGTCGGGGGTGACCGCCACGACCGAGCCTCGGTCGTCGATGATGCCCAACCAGCTCTGAGGGGCGGGGACCCCATCAGGCCCGACCGGTTCGGCTTCGGTGGTGGGTGGCACCGCGGGCTGGGTGGTGGGTGGGACCGGAGCTCGGGAGGTTGGAGCTGGGGTGCGGGGCGGGCGGGCCGAACTGCTCCCCGACGAGCAGGCCGCGGTGAACAGGAGCAGGGTCAGCGAGAGCCAGAGGCCGAGGCGCCGGTTCACTACGACGGCCAGGTCCGGGTCAGAC
>JAAEMS010000115.1 GCA_024225275.1 Actinomycetes bacterium | reverse complement strand
CGCCGGTTCGGTGGCGGCCACGAACCAGCACACCCGATGAGACCTTCGGGGCGGAACCATCGCCCGGTGTAGATGCGGGGCCCGACCTCAGGTCTGTTGGAATCGAAGCGTCAGACCCACCTGGTACGGTCGCGTCGTGGCCGAACCGAAGATCTGGACCGCAGCCGAACTAGAGCAGATGAGCCCCAACGAGCGCGACGCGATCGTGCGGGCCGGGTTCGAAACCGACCTCACCAAGGTGTCACCAGACCTGCTCGAGCGGACCCGACGCAAGATCGCAGCCCACATTGCAGCCAACGAGGACACCCAACCGGCCCCGCGGTGATCCGCCGCCACGTCCGCGTCGACCCCAGTTTCTTCGACGACCTCGACAGCCAGCTCGGACCAGACCGCGGCCCCAACGGTGAGCCGTCAGTCACTGACTTCTTGATCATGGATCTCCCCACGATCGTTGACCGCTTCGCTGAGGACTTCGACTCGCTGGCTGTCGCCTTCCCGGGCCGGGCCGACTACCGGGTTCTCGTGTCGACGGGCACCCTGATGGCGACTTCGGTCGTCATTGGCCAGCTCCTCGCCGAGGACACGGTCGTGTTGATGGGCATCGACATCGAAGTTGTGTGGCCACAAAACGAAGACTTCGACTGAGATTCCGGTTCGGGTGGGACCGTTCAACCAGCACGCTGCGGAGTGCCCGAGCAACCGCAATGCCGGACGGAATCGTCTCTACCAGCAACAGAGCTGACCCGATCAGAATCGGCGAACCTGAAGTCGGGCATCCCATACCATCCATCCCCGAATGCCGAGCCGCCGCGTCACCGAACGCCGGTTATGCGGGTGATTCACGTCCTGGGCTGATGGCCCCGGGAGCCTTCTCGGTGCCGGGGCTACCGTCCGCCGCTCATCTCAGGGAAGGACGCGCCGAAGGAAGTCATCGAAGAGCGGGACGCTGAAGGCGGTGTCACCGTGGGCCGGGCTATAGATCATGCCTTTGGTGATCAGGCCCGACCGGCGGGGGGCTACCGACTCAACTTTGACGTCGAGTTCGGCTGCGATGTCTCCCGATCGGTGGGGCCCTGGACCCAGCTCGGCCATCGCTCGCAGGTATTCCTTCTCCTTTGGAGTGAGGCGGTCGAGTCGGACTAGGAAGAAGTTCTCGTCGAGGGTGGCTATTACGCCGGCTCGGACCGACTGGACATCGGCCAGCGTGATCGGGCTTCCCGGCGACCCGTTCCAGACGTGGTAGCCCCACTCCTGCAGGAAGTACGGATAGCCCTGGGACTCACCCACGACGACTTCGATGGCCTCCGGCTCATAGTGAACTCCCAGATCAAGCGCGGGCAGCCTGATCGCGTCGGCAGCCTGGTTTGGGGGGAGCGAACCGATGGTCGGGAACTCGAACAACCTCTCGGCGTAGGACTTCGCATCGCCTGCGAGGCCCGGAAGCTGGGGTAATCCAGCGCCCACGAGCACCACGGGCAACTCGAGCTGGGTCGTGCGGTGAATGGCGGTGATCAGCGCGCCGAGCTCCTCAGCCGCGAGGTACTGCACCTCGCCAATCGCGAGGAGGAGCCCTGTGTCCTGGTCGGCGGCCGCCTGGCCCACCGAGACCAGCACGTCAGTGAGATCTTCTGACAGCAGCCCTGAGTCGGCCTGGCCCAGCAGAGGGTCGACTCCCAGGGCGATGGTCGAGCCGTCGGGCAATTGCACCGTGAACGACTTCAGCACGCCCAGTGCCTTGGTAACGGACCTCTTGACGGGGCCGGTGCTCATCTCCAGGAGGATTTTGCGAAGACGAATGGCCAGAAGGCTCCGGAAGTTTCCGGTCTCCGGCGCCTCGATGAAGCCAACCTTGACGCCCTCGTGGGTTGCGATCTCGGCGAAGCGATTCAGCAGAACGGTCTTGCCGACGCCTCTCAGCCCGATTGGCATGTAGCTCTTCCCAGGCCGACCTGTGAGAGCCCGTCGCAACGTCACGCCGAACCCATCAATCAACTCATCACGGCCGATGAGCGCCGGCGGTGGTGTCCCCGCTCCGGGCCTGTAGGGATTCTCGAGCCTGTCCATGTTGACAGAGCTTACTATGACTTATGAATCTTACTGCTTGAATACATAAGGTCTATCAAGACCCGCCTTCTCCCCTCACCAGTGCCCAACCCGGATATTGCATCCATACCGTCCATCCCCGAATCTCATCCGCCGACCGTCCCCTAGCCGGTAGCGGGACGCTGTTCGGGTCTAGGTCGTGGAGAGTCGTTCGACCGGCTGACCGGTCAACTCGGCGATGAGATCGAAGTCCTGGTCCAGGTGCAGAACGGTCAGTTGTGCCATCTCGGCTACAGCGGCAACCAACAGATCAGGAATCGAGGGTGCCCGGTGGTGGCCCAGGTCAGCCAGCGCGGCTTGCACCGCGACCGCTCGGTCCTCGATCGACGGAGTCAGATACTCCGCCGGCATCGACGCCAGCGGCGGCTGCCCCAAGCCATGGCGCAAGTCCTCTGCTGACCGGGCCGAGAACCCGATCTCGAGCCGGGTAACGGTCGAGATCCGTACCAACCCTCGTTGGATTCTGGATGCCCACTCGGCCCCGTCGGGGCTCTGACCCAGGCGAACGAGCGCCGACTTGTCGATCAACCAGGTGGTCACGACCAGGCTTGTCCCATGACTTCGGGGTTATCTAGATCGGCGAACACCTCAGTGAACCGCGCGAGATCCTCGATAGTCACTTTGCCGGACCCGCCGGCTCGTTCGCGGGCCAGGGCCCGTCTGAGGTACTCGGTACGCGACAGCCCCGCGCGTTGGGCCCGGGAATCGATCGCGGCCACTACATCGTCGGGAACGTCTCGGATCAGGATGTCTGTCATGGTCCACCTCCGTGATAGCTAATGATATCACGCCGGGTCGGGCAGCCCTCAACGAACGCGGGAACCCAACCCCCCTCCCCCCATCCCATACCGTCCGCCCCCAAAAGCCCGATCAGAAGTGCCACCGAACGCCGGCGCGGTGATGCCCCTCAGAGCGGTGACTACCCCACGGCTGGAGGTCCGCGCTCCATCGGCTGGAGCTGGTTGGAGCGAGCCCGGTCCCGTGGGCCGGGGCAGTCACCGTGGCCGGCAAGTACCGTTGCGATCATGAAACATATGTGGACAAGCATCCGAGGGTTTCTCCGACAGCTCTTCACACAAGGCGATCAGAACCGCCCAACGACTCGTCCAGATGACTCACCCGAACTTGAGATGGAGCGAGAACGACGCCGAGGTATGCCAGGTGGCGGCGGCATATCCTGAAACGCCCACAGCATCAGAGTCGCATCGATGTAGGAGCAAGCTCGCGACTGGTACCGGGTCCCGGCACGCCCTGACAGACAGGGGCCCGGGCCAGCCATTCGGTGGGCTCAGCTCCCAGGAGCTCGGCTGCTGCCGGCCCCGAATGTCGGCCCGACATCCCATCCACCGGCCGGCCTCCCGCTCGCGCAGGATCGCAGCAACTAGCTCCCCGAGGCTGGCAGAGCCACCAGCGAGCACATGACGCGTCTCGATGCTCGCCCTGTCGAACTCCGCATGCATCTTGCGAGTGGCCTCCTCGTCGCTGGCTGAAGCCATGGCCCGTACAGGCAGCGACACGAGACACACACACCTCTGACGCGATCCGGTCAAGGGCAATCGCCGCGCTTGGTGAGGACAGCCCCAATACCAACTGAGGCGAGATCGCGACGTCACCGCGAGCCTGCTCCGGCGGGGCCTGACCATCCCATACCGCGCGCCCATATCCCCGACCCTCGACCGCCCCCGAACGCCTGGGGATGGTGAGGGGCCCAGCAGCATGTTGACGATCGGCCGGCGCACTGGTGGCCTGGACAGGAGATGAGACAGACATCGAGGGGGATCTGGGTACTGGCACTACCGGGACTGGCCCTGGTGGCGGGCTGCGGGTACCTCGGCGGCGATGACGACCCTCAGGGCTGGCCCGACGTCGACTTCGGTGTCCCCGTCGAGGTCTACCGCGACCAATCAATCGACGACGGCCGAGCGGCAGTTGCGTGGATCCGCACCAACGCCGACGCCGACCCCGATGCCCACGTGCTGTTCAACCCCGCAGTGAGCGCCCAAGTCGCGGCCCCCTCCGATGACGCCCCCACCATCGTGTTCCACTCCCGGGCCGACGCCGAGAGCTACTGCAACGCCGAACCCGACTGCCAGCTCGTCGCCTACGACACCGGTGACCACGGCTTCTTCAACAACGGCGACGCCTACACCGACACCCTGAACCACACCATCAAATACCTCACCACCCACGGCTGGTAACCACCAGCGCATCATCCCCTGATGTCCGCCCATAACCCCGTGAGCCGCCCGCCACCTACCGCCGGGAGCGGGATTGAAGGGGCGGAGCGGGCTTGGTGGTGGAATGATCGCACCGTGGCATCCGAGAAGGCGCCGGTATGGCTGCGACCCATCCACTGGTGGTTCTTCCTGTGGGAGGACATCATTCCTTCGCTCTACCGTGTCGTCGCGGTCGCCGTTGGAGCTGGGATCACCACCTCGCTCGCGGTAGCCGCCACCGGAACCATGGGACTGGTCGGGCTGCCGCCGGCAGTGCTCGCGTGGATCGGGCTGGTGTAGTCCAAGACCACGACGCAGAGCTCATCGCCGAAAGGGTGCTCGCGCACCTACGAGCAGCCGGCGTGACTCTCGACCCTGGTCTGACGGGCAGCGAACTCGGCAGGTATTGAAGAGCGTCTCGGCTGCGCTCTTCCCCCAGATCTGCGGATCCTGCTCGGTACCAGCCTGCCAAGCGGCGACCGGTTCCCTACATGGCGCGAACTCGATAGCTCGACGCAGGCGGGTCAGCTCCAACACCCAGTCGAAGGCATCGCCTTCGACGTTGAGCATGCGGGGTTTTGGCATCCTGCCTGGCCAAGCCAGCCAGACGAGCTCGATGAGGCAATCGCAATAGCCCGGGCGGAGTTGGCAACAGCCCCGATGCTCATACCGGTCTACGCCCACCGCTATCTCCCCTCAGAGCCCTGTCGCTCGGGGAATCCGGTTCTGTCCGTCATGCAGACCGATGTCATCTACTACGGCCAGAACCTCGTCGAATACGTCGAGAACGACCACAGGTACCACCGATGGCAAGTCACTCAGCCACTGACCCGGCGGCCATTCTGGAGCTACCTTCTCGACGCCGACTGAGCGACGGTACCCCCGCTACAACCGGCGTTGTGCGGGTGATCCACGTCCTGGGCTGATGGGACGGGTTGGGGCGTGGCGGCTGGATTTGAGATGCTCAGTCCTGGGGTCGGTCGGGCTCGTGGAGCCATATCGACAGAGCGATCGGGATGACGAGGGTGGGATCGAGTTCGTCGGCCTTGGCGATGATGTCGAAGCTCTCAACCTCGATCCTGACTACCAGGCCGGGCAGGAGCGTTGGTGATCACCCCAACTCGGTTGCCGATTCGTAGGTGAACGGTCGCGGAGTCAGCGGCGCGGTTTGGTGAGGTGGCGCCGGACTCTGATGAGCATGCGCACCATTTCCTCGGCGAGATCGTCGGGGGCGATGATCGGGTTGTTGTATACGACGTATTCTTTGGCGACGAGGGTGGCCAGGTAGTCGAGCAGTTCGGGTTCGGACCCTTTGACCATCAGGTAGTCGGCGTGGGTCTCGTTGTAGAACACCACCCGCTCTTCGCTGTCGAACCGGCTCCGATGCTCGCCTGGGTGGGGGTCGGGCGCTACCGAAGGCAGCCGGCTCGACCGTTTCGACGTCCCGTCACCTGACCCGGGCCGCGGAGGCGGAGGGTCCTTCGGGTCCGGGGGATCAGCGAGATCATCCAACGTTGGTGGCTCGCGCTCAGGCTGCTCTCCCGACTCCGGTGAACCGCCGTCACCGCTACCGTCGCCGTTGCCGCCGGTCGGTGTGCGCATCGGGTTGTCGATGTCATCAAGCTCCCGGAGCACCGACGCGAAGATCCGCCGGATCTGATCCGACACCCGATCGGTGGTCTCCCGGTCGATCTCCTCACGCACCCGCTCGACCAGGCTCTGCACCGTCGGTGCGATCGAACGAACGGCATCGAGGAACACCGGGAACGCCTCGTCATCACGCAGGATCGCCCGCCGGCCCGCCGACTGGGCCAACGCAGCGAAGCCGATACGGCCACTGACCTGCCCGCTGGTCCATGGCAATAGGGCCAGCTCCTCGAGTTCGCTCACATCATCGATGATCGTAGTCCCGGCGCGGCCGACCACCGACACCGCCCGACGGGTCCCATCAGGCGGAGCCACGTGCAGACTGAACTCGATCGGCCCCCACAAGGTGTGGTGAGCGCGCAAGGGGACCTTGACTCCATCGGGCGCCTCGGGGGTCACCAACTCGGATGCCTTGCCCTCGACCACCTCGATCTCGTACAGGCCCCGATCCAGAGCGTCAGCGCGACGGCGACGCAGATAGTCGACCACTTTGCGTTGGGTCAGCATGCGCAACACCTCACGGTCGATGTCGCGCAGGTACACCGTTGTGCCCGGCTCGGTGCGGGCCCGACGTTTCTCCAACTCCAAGCGGGCGCTGGCCGAACCCCGCTCGAGACCCAAACACCAGGTTTCGTTGGACCCCTTTGCCCGGCTCACGATGTCCATCCGGCCCCCCAACTGCTGGAAGGCCAGAAGACCAATGGCCTTTTCACCCAACGTGCGGTCGTTGCCCACCTTGACCGACTTGAACAGGTTGCGGGCCACCTCACGAAGCCGGTCGGGGTCCATGCCCCGCCCCGAATCGTCGATGGCAATCGTGGGGTAACGGCCGCGGCGCTTGAGCACCACCCGGATCCGCCGCCCGGCTCGGCCGGTCTCGGCGTACTCGTCCGCCGCGTTCGACACGAACTCGTTCAGCGCGTCCTTGGGATCCTGGTAGGCCTGACCGGTCACCAGCACCGCGTTGGCCACACTACCGATCCGCAGACGCACCCTCTCAGCCACGACTTGGTTCCCACCCGACGACCACGACAAACAGTCTGCTCACCCCCGCCAGAACATGGCAACCAGCGCGACTGCACCCCGGTGCCCGCGCCGCTGGACCGCCCGAACGTTCACGACCGAATAGGGTCCCGACATGCCACGAGATGCAGCACGCAGGAGATGGCCCGTTGCCCACTGACACCCCGGCGGCCCGCAAGGCCCTCCACGCCTACCTCAGCACCGAATCACACAACGCGTGGCATGACACCTGCGCCGGTGAGGGCGTCAGCGTCTCGGGCGTACTCGAGATTCTCGGCTCACGCCTCGAAGTTCTCCTGACCGACGAACTCGTCCGCGAAGTTCGCCGCCTCGACGCGGCCCGCCGACGAAGAGGCCCAAGCCAGTCCCAGTAGCCACAGCCACCCACAACCCCTGGCTACCCATCCCCTACCCACCACCCCCCAGCTACCCAGCCCCGACCCCTTGAGCTGTCCCCCGCAGGGAGGGGCCTGGCCGAGAGCCAGATCTGATCAGGCGTCGTGTCGGCTGGTGTCGGGTTGTGACGGCCTGTGCGCCTCGGTGTGGCTGGCGTCGGTGCCCTCGTCGAGAATCACGGCGAGAGCGCTGAGTACTTCTTTGGCCCGTTCGACGTCTCCGAACAGTTCACCGAGGCGGAGGCGAGTCCGGGCCTTGATGAAGACTCCGATGCCGTCGTGGACGTCTTCGACTTCGCGCCCGAGGTTCTCACATGTCCCATCGGGGTGACGGTGGGGGCTCACTGACCATAGCTGGAGTGCTTGTTCCCACTCCGCCAGGGTGTCGGGGTTGCCTAGGATGGCGTCGATCATCAGCAGGGGCTCCCATCCAGAGCCGCCGTCGTCGGGGGCGGAAATGTCGATGTGTTCGAACACGGGGGGCGGGGTGAAGAACCAGCCGATGGGGAGCCGGAACCCGCGGGCCAACGCGAGGATCTCATCGGCGTTGAACTGGCGGACACGCCCGCCGGCAAAGGACCGCTCGATGGCCGAGAAGCTGGCGTTGGACAGCTTGGTTCCCAGATAGGGCTCGAGCTCGCTGGCCGCCTGTTCTTGGGTCCAGCCCCGCATCCGTCGGGCTTCGGCGACCCGGTAGGCGACGATCTGGTTCGGGGTCCAAGCGTTGGCGTTGGATCGGTTTCGTGCCATCGCTGTCACTCTAGTCAACGTGACCGTCGGCTCTTCCACGTCACGGTTGCTCTCGAATCACACGCCTGCTATTCGTTGATGCGTCGACTCTTCAACGGGCAGGTGGTGTATGGCGGGTAGAGCACCAGACTTCTTGACGGTCGAGGAAGCAGCCAGAGTGCTCCGGATCGGGCGCACGGCCGCCTATCAGCTCACCCGCCGCTACATCCAGACCAGCTGCGCTGAGGGGACCCCGGCCGAGAAGATCGGCCGCCAGGTCCGGGTGCCCCGGTTCAGGCTCGAAGCCACCCTCGGGGGCCCCATCCGCTGGCCCCCCATCGCTTCAGCTGTCGACCCGATCACCACCCCACCGCGACGCCACACCCAGTCCAAGGCCGCCAACCGCACCGGTCGCCCTGGCCGGTGACCCGATGGAGTTCAGTGCGGTCGGGCGGGGTGGGGTGTTCTCCTATTCGGTCGACACCCACGGTGCCATCGAACTCGACCGGGTTCACCGCTTCACCCAGCCCTGGGAACGAGACACCTCCCTCCGGCTACGCCGCGTGGCGGTCCAGATGTTCGGGTGAGTCGGTGCTGTTGGCCGCGCCAACCAACGAAGCCGCCGCGCGGCTGAACACCGCTGCCCAACAGCGTCGCATCGACACTGGAGACCTCGATACCCGAGGTAGGTCAGTGAACGCTGGCGGTCATGATTTGTGGGTCAGCGATGAGATCGTGACCCGGCGCAACAACCGCCGACTCCGAAATCCTTTTCGGTGCGAGACCCCAGGACCTTGGGGCCCTTCATGCAGAACCACATGAGGGCCGAGCGCTCTCGCTGTCCGCTGTCCGCTCCGCGGTGACTCACATTCAGGTGCTACCCCAATCTGATGCACCACCGATACCGGCCAAGACCCCCAAGACATCGACCGTCTCGAGATGCCAGTTGAGCGTTCCGCAACCAATTGGCCCGAACGGGGCCCATCCCCGACAACCACAATCCCCGCTGGTCCCGCCTCCACCCAGGAGCCGGTATCAGCCCGAGTTGGCGGTGCGGACGTAGGTCTCGACGACGGCTACGGCGTCGGCGTCGACGGGCTGGGTCCACCGGTAGCCCATGAACACATGGGTCGGGCTCTCGATATGGCTGCTGACCAGATCGGCGGTCAGGGTCACCGGCCCGGGGGAATCCGGCAGCTCGAAGCAGGCCCCGACCTGGGCGGCCGACCCCAGGCGCTCGTAGGCGTACCGGGGCAAGCGCACGCCGGCGCCGCCGGCCGATACACCCTTGAGCTCACCGCTCACCGAATGACGCGTGGCCCCCGGAACTGGATCCTTGGGAACAGTGGTGAGAACCACTTCGGTGGCGCTCGGCACTCTGGCGCGGGGAGTGGCGCGACGATCGGTCTGGGAAAGGTAGGTAGGGGCGACGATCCACCGGCGAATGTGCAAGGAACACACGCCCACGACGACCGGGCGTCCAGCCACCTGCCCCCCAATTCATGGAAGGAGGCGGGGCGGAACTGCGGGGGCCGGGGAGGGCGGTGACCCCCCAGTTCCGGACTGGGGTCAGCCGACGCTGACCGAGACATAGTCGCCGGCGTCGCGTTCGGCGACGACGCGAACGCTGGAGTCAGGGTCGGCATCGCCGGTGTTGGGCCCGGCCTGGCGGGGAGCCTGGTTGGCGCCGGTGCCCGGCTCTTCGTCCAGCTCGGTGCCCGCATCAAGCAGGCTGACCTCGCCGGTGAACGAGTAGGCGCCACCGGGAACGGCTGGACCGGGCTCGCTGGCGCCGTCGGGAGTGTTGAAGACCACCGCGCCATCGATGTCGGCGAATCTGCTGGGGTCACCGTCCTCGGCGAGGGCCTCGAGTTGGCCGCGGTACATCTCCTCGTCCTCGGCCATCTCATCTTCAGCCATCTTCTCGTCCTGTATTGCCTCCTCATCGGCCGGGGCCGCCAACTCGTTTCGTCCTCATGGGATCACTCCTCGGGTTATGTCGGATTCGGACAGTCAACGCCGGCCGGAGCCCTCCGAAGTCCCGAATCGCCGTTCTGTCAGACGGTCTTCAGAGGTATGAACGAACCCTTACCGCCGAACGATCCCGACCCGAGGCGCCCTGAACCCGGTTCACTCGACGGGACGTCCCCGAGCGGGGGGCCCGGAGGCACCAAGATGGAGCATGGGTTCGAACGGCCTCTTGGGCCTCCGCGCGAGCGTTCACCTGATCCGGACCCTCATCTCGAGCATCACGATCCACCACACGATGCTGGCGGCAGCCGGAGTGGCGTTCTATTGCGCCCTCGCGATCGTGCCGGCCATCACCGGGGTGGTCTCGGGCTACGGCCTGCTCACCGAACCCGAGGGGGTCGCCGACCAGCTGAGCCCCCTGACCGAGGTCCTCCCCCCGGAAGCCGGCGAGCTCGTCGTGGCCCAGCTCGAGAGTGTGACCCGAGTCGGCGCCACGGGAAACGCCGTCGGTCTCGCCCTGGGCGTGTTCGGTCTGCTGTGGCTGATCTCCAACGCGGTCAACGCCCTCGTGATGTCGATCCGGCTGGCCCACGAACGGCGCAGTCCCCACAACTGGGTCCAGGGCCGGATCTTCGCCATCGGCCTCAGCGCGGGCGCCATCGTGGTGGTCACGGTGGTGATCTGGCTGGTGATCGCGCTACCAGCCGTACTCCAGGGTTCCCGCTTCGACTCCACCCTCGAGTGGGTTCTCCAGGTGGGCCGCTGGCCTTTGGTGGTGCTCATCGGCGTTCTGTCCCAGTCCCTCCTCTACCGCCTGGTTCTCGGGCCCCGAGGTCAGTCCCGGATCCCCATCACCATCGGAGCCACACTGGGAACAGCCGTCTGGCTGGTCGGCACCGTGGGGATGGGCCTGTTCATGTCCAGCGTCGAACGATTGGAGTCGACGTTCGGATCGCTGGGCGCGGTGGTGGTGCTTCTGGTGTGGTTCTACCTGTCCGCCGTAGCCGTCGTGATCGGTGCCGAGGTGGATGCCGTGCTCGATCGCGGCATCGCCGCCGAGCCCGCCAACCCCCTAGTGGGCCTGCACACCGACTGATACCCGAACCGCTCAGAACCCGAGCGCCGGCCACTGGCTCTGGGGCTTGTCGGGCGTGATGACCAGCAGGACCCGACCGTCTCGCACCATCTCGTCGCGCAGTTGGGTCTCGTCCTGTTCGGTCCGGCCGTGTTTGTGACGTAAGTCGCGGAAGTAGGGCAACCCGTGGTCGATGTCCTCGGAGACCTCAGCGATCCCGTCCACCACGACGTACCGGAAGCCCATCGAGTCGTCGATGACCAGCTGCACCCGTGAGTCCTCGATGAACACGCGGTACTTCACCCGATGGCGGGTGATCGACACGAAGAAGCGTTCGCCGTCCCACAGAAACCAATTGGGCGTCATGTGAAGCCGGCCGTTCTTGCGGATTCCACCGACGATCGCGTTGCGAGGTTCGGCCAGGAAGGTGTTCAGGGCGTCGAGGTCAGCAGCACCGGGCATGGCCGAAACCTACTTCTTGCCCTCTCGAATTCAAGTCGACATCCATGTTGTCGAAGCAGAATGGGTGGCGACCTACCGGCCCGACACCACGGAGTGGGAGTTTCGGGCCGGGCCGGTGTTCGCCTCGCTGGTCCTGATCGATGAGCTGAGCCGGGCCACACCCAAGGCCCAGTCGGCGCTCCTCGAAGCCATGCCAGAGGGCTACGTGACCGTGGACGGGGTGACCCGCTGGTTGGGTATCCCCTTCTTCGTGATCGCCACCCAGAACCCGCTGGGTGAGGTGGGGACCCATCCTCTCGGTGCCGCCCAGCTGGACCGCTTCTCGGTGATGCTCGAGCTCGGTCTGCCGGCGCCGGACGCCGAACTATCGATCATCGGCGGCGACCATGGGACCAACCACCTCCACACCCTCGGCCCGGTGCTGGGCGATCAGGAACTGGTATCGGTGTTCAACGCGGTGGCCGGAGTCGAGGCCTGCGAGTCGGTGCTCCACTATGTGCTGGCCACCGTCAACGCGGCTCGCGCCCTGGATCCCGACGTATGGCTGAGCGTCCGAGTGGGAGAGACCCTGCTGGGGGTCGCCCGGGGCTGGGCCTTTCCGGACCACCGGTTCAGACCCGACACCACAGCGCCCGTCAGGATGAGACGGCCCGGCTCCGCGAATACGTCCCCGGTGACCGGTTCAGTCGGGTTTCGTGGTCGGCTACCGCGCGGACGGGCCAGCTGTTCGTCACCGACCACGGCCCGGGAGACCAGGAGATCCTTGTCGTACTCGACCTCGGCCCACCCGGCCTACCAATGACGACAACCCGATTCACCCTCGACAACGCGGCCCAGGACAGCCCCAACAGCCATCCCCGCTTACTCGTCACGACCGGGCCCGACGGCATCAGCCATCTGGGTGGGTGGCGCGTTTCTTCGGTGACCCACCTGGAGAAGGCTCGCTCCCCGAGATCGACCGGCTCAGGGTTGGGATGGCCATGGCCATCCCCGTCGCCGTGATCGTGGGTCTGTCGTTGTGGGGCGGAAGCCTCGTGTCGCGACTCGGGTCCATCGATGACAGCCCTCGGCCCAACGGCGGCCCCAGCCCGACCGATTTCTGAAGCCAGACCCGGGCCCCCAATCAAGTCACCACTACGGTGGCCCCGATGACCACCCTGGCCGAGCGGTTCCCAGCCATGTTGTCCTGGGACTTCCGGCGGCTGTTCGTCAATGGGTTCTTCACGACCGGCTCCCGCTGGACCCAGGTTCTGGCCCGCGGCTGGTTGGTCCACGAGCTCAGCGGTGGCTCCACCGCGGCCGTCGGTTGGGTCACCTTCGCCAGCTTCATCCCGTTCGTGTTGGTGGGACCCTTCGCGGGAGCGGTCGCTGACCGGTTCGACCGGCGGCGGCTCCTGATCTACGCCACCGTCTTCGGCATCATGGGTGCTGTCTTCCTCGCCGTCATCACCATCGCCGACATGGTTCAGGTATGGCATGTCGGTGTGCTTGCTTTCACGACCGGTTCCGCCCAGGCAGCCAGCGTCCCCACCCGCCAGGCCCTGATCGCCAACGTCGTCCCCCCCGAACACCTCGTCAACGCCATCGCCCTCGGTGGAATCTCCCAACACGGCTCCCGGGTGATCGGGCCCCTGTTCGGCGCCGCCTTCCTCAAGAGCTTCGGCACCGGGTCGGTGTTCGTCTTCTCGGCCGTTCTGCTCGCCATCGGCCTCATCGAGGTAGTTCGCCTTCGCCACCGGTCGGGGCCGTCGGCCACCGTACACGGGCCCCGTTTCGGCGCGACAGCCCGCCGCCTCATAGGCGACCTCGACGAAGCGGGCCGCTACGTTCGGGCCGACCGGCGTCTGCTCACGGTCATCGTTCTGGTCGGCGCACACTGCAGCATGACCATGGCCTTCGACTCCATGATGCCGGCCCTCGCAGAATTGGTGGGTGGCTCCGAGACCCTCTACAGCTCGATCCTGATCGGGCTCGGCACGGGCGCGATCTGCGGCACACTCACCGTCTCCCAGTTGAGGGTGGACCGGACCAAGGGCATGATCTTCGCCTTCGTCGGGCTGGGCTCCGGGGTAGCAATGGTGGTGTTGGGGACGGCTACGACCCCGGCGGTCGTGGTCATCGGCGCGATGCTGGCCGGACTGACCCAGGCCAGCTACATGACCATGTCCGCCGCCTGGGTCCAGAGCGTCGTGACCGACGACTACCGAGGTCGGGTCATGTCGCTGTACATCATGATCGCCGCCGGACACATGGCCCTGCTCAACCTGGGCTTCGGCCGTGTGGCCGAGTTCATTGACGTGAGGATCCTGCTGGTCGGTCCCGGACTGGTGTGGATGGCCTTCTTCGTCTTTGCGACCGCCGGCATGGTCGAAGCCCGCAGCCTTGTGTTCCGGGGCCGCTTCGCTCAGGCCGAACCCGTCCCTGCCGCCGCCCACTGAGAGAAGGAAGAACGAGATGCAGCTCCTGCTGGCCGATGCTCTTGACCCCACAACCGTCGAGGCCCTAGAAGCCCTCGGTCACTCGGTCGGGGCCGACCCGTCGCTGAACCCTGACACCCTCGCCGGAGCGCTGGCCGGTGTCGATGTTCTCGTCGTGCGCAGCACCAAGGTCCCGGCCGGCGCCATCGAAGCGGCCGACCGTCTCCAGCTGATCATCCGGGCCGGTGCCGGCACCAACACCATCGACGTGCAGGCCGCGGCCGACAACGGCGTGTACGTGGCCAACGTACCCGGCCGCAACGCGGTGGCCGTAGCCGAGCTCACCCTGGGCCTGCTCCTGGCCATCGACCGGAGAATCGTGGACAACGTCACCGATCTGCGGGCTGGCCAGTGGAACAAGAAGGCCTATTCCCAGGCCGGCGGCCTGCTGGGCAGGACCATCGGTGTCGTGGGGCTGGGCAGCATCGGCCTGGCGGTGGCCGAGCGGGCCGTGGCTTTCGGCCTGAAGGTCACCTCGGTGCGCCGCCCCAACCGTGACCCAGCCATCGAGCAGCGCATCCGGTCACTGGGTATCCGTCTGGTCGACAGCCTCGAGGAGCTGGTCGAGACCGCCGACATCGTGTCCCTGCACATCCCCGCCGCGGCCGAGACCAAGGGGCTGTTCGGGGCCGACCTCCTGGGCCGTATGAAGCAGGGGGCCATCTTCATCAACACGGCCCGAGGCGACGTCGTAGACGCCGCGGCCCTGGGCGACGCCATCGAGAAACGGGGGCTCCGGGTCGGCCTCGACGTGTATCCCGACGAGCCGTCGGGGGGCGCAGCCGAATGGACCTCGGAGCTGGCCAGTCACCCGTCGGTGGTGGGTACCCACCACATCGGCGCCAGCACCGACCAGGCCCAAGCCGCCATCGCCGCCGGTGTTGTCGAGATCATCGAGGCCTACGGCCAGGGCGAGATACTCAATTGCGTGAACCTGGAGGAGCGGCCCCTCGGAACCTGCACCCTCCATGTCCGCCACTACGACCGGGTCGGGGTGTTGGCATCGGTCTTGGCCGAGCTGCGGGGTCACGATCTCAACGTGAAGCAGATGGAGAACCGGGTCTTCGAGGGCTCGAACGCGGCCGTCGCCATCATCCACGTCGCCGGCACGGTGGACGACGAGCTGCTCGACATCATCAGCGGTCTCGAGAACGTGATCCACGCCACCCGAGTGGGCGCCAACTAGCGGGTCAATCCTCGGTGTCGTCGCCGTCGCGGTAGTCAATCTGATCGAGAGGATCGGTCAGGGTCGAGGCGATACCGGCGAGGTTGGCCGCAATGCGCTTCAGATAGCGATACAGCAGGGCCCGAGGCACGGCCTCGGAGGCCGGATGGTCGCTGTGGATCAGGTCGCGCAACGCCTGCTCGTAGTCGGCCACCAACTCATCGACCCGGGTGCGATAGTCCTCGACCCGCTCATGCTCGTTGTTCCCGATGATGCGCAGCAGATCGGCGTACGCATCGGACACGTCGTTGCGGGCCTGACGGAGATCGTCGGCGTCGGCCGCTCCGGAAAGGGCCACCCCCTCGGAGCGAAGGTCCATGATGTTCTTGGCCTGGTCACCGATGCGCTCGATCTTCTTGATCAGCAGGAGATGGGCCAACACGGTGGCGAGATTCTGGGTGCCTTGGACCGCCGAGTGCACCACCAGCTCCCGCCGGATCTGCCTTTCGGCGTCGTTGATGCGTTGATCGGTGCGGTACACCTCCGCGTCGACCGGTCCCTCGTCGGTGGCCAGCAGGGAGGTCATGGCGAGATCGAACGAATGCCGGGCGTCGCCCAGCATCTCGACGATCTGGCGTTCGATCTGTTCGAGGGGCGGTTCGCCCCTTCGAAAGAATGACAGGACCATGACTCTCCCTCTCAGCGCAGGATCGCGATGCCGACAATCGGCAGGATGATGAAGGCACCGATGACGTAGGCGAAGGCTAGCGGCCGACGATCGCTGGCCACCTCGCTGAGCCTTTCGGCCAAGGTGATGGGTAGTTGTCGGAGCCGCTTCATCGGATAGAAGATAGCGATGCCCGCCAGGTTGAACAGGGTGTGGGACAGGGCCACCGTGAGTGACTCGGGACTGTCTGTGGCCAACGAGGCGAGCAGGGCGGTGATGGTGGTCCCCACGTTGGCCCCCAGAGTCACCGGGAACGCATTGGCGAGGGACAACACGCCGGTGGCCGACAGGGGTACGAGGATCGAGGTGGTGATGCTCGATGACTGAACCATGAGCGTTATGACGAGGCCCAGGGCCATGGCCACCAGGCCACCGCCCCGACCCAACACCTGGTTGACGGAGCGCTCGACCCGGTCGGCGATCAGTTGGCGCATGTTCTTGGTGATGAAGGCCAGACCCACGAGGATGAGCGTCAGACCGACGAGAAGCAGGGCCACGCCCAGCCAATTGCCGTCAAGACCCAGTGAGGCGACTCCATCCTCGACCCAGCCCACCGGGTTCTTCACCCACCGCTTGATCGGGCTCTTCCAAGTGGTGCCACCACTGCCCACGAGCTGCCCGCTCATCCACTCGGCCGGACCCGACAGAACGCCGAACTGGGTCTCGAGGGGCAACAACACCATGACGGCGAGCACATTGAAGAAGTCGTGCACGGTGGCCGCGGCGAAGGCTCGCTTGAACTCGGGACCCTGACGCATGTGACCCAGGGCGGCCAGGGTGTTGGTGACCGTGGTGCCCATGTTGGCGCCCATGATCACCGGCACTGCGTCGCCCACACTCAGACTGCTCCCGGCCACCAGGGCCACGATGGTTGCCGTCGTGACCGACGACGACTGGACGAGAACGGTGGCCAGCACCCCGACGAACACCCCCGCGAGTGGGTTGGTGACGCTGTCGAAGAGATCCGTCTGAACATCGGCGCCCATCGATTGAATGCCCGATTCGAGCAGGCCCACACCCACCAGGAACACGTACAGCAGGCCGATGACCAAGCCGGCGCGGATAGAGGCCGGCAGTTCCAAGGAACGGGAGGGGAAGGGGGAGCTGTTCACATCGTTTCCTCGGGCCGACGGCAGGATATCGGGCCGGCGCCCCACATACGAAACCGGTCAGAGACAACCCTTGTCGAGGTCCAACGCACCCCGAGCAATATTGGTCCGCAGCACGTCGGTGGGGCCTTCGGCCAGCCTCAGAACCCGGACTCTCCGGTAGACGCTTTCGAGCGGATGTCCCTCGACCAGGGCCTCACCGCCGGCCAGTTGTATGGCCTGGTCGACCACCTCCCCGACCGTCTCGGTGGCCACCACCTTGGCGGCCATGCACTCGTTGGCCGTCTCGCCGTGTCCCCCCTCGTTGGCATCGACCAAACGTGCAGCCCGGTACAGAGTGGCCCGCGCCGCGAAGGTGCGGATCCGCAGATCGCCGTAGCGCATCCGGATCCGTTCACTATCACTGGGAAGGCGCCCACCGCGTCCCGGGGTCTGGAGGCGCTCGGTGACCTGGTCGATCACATACCGGCACAGCCCGACCGAGTCGGCGGCGATGGCCAAGCGCACGGCGCTCACCAGACCGAGGGCCCTGGTCATACCCTGACCCGGTTCGCCGATGACATGGCTGGCCGGTATCCGAACCTCGGAAAAAGTGAAGGCCGCGTGGTGGCTGCCGTCCATCGAATTGAAGCGGCGGGTGAGCTCGACACCGGGTGTGGCGGTATCGATGAGCACCATTGCCGGGCCCGTTCCCTCGACCTCGACCAGAGCGTTGATGAAATCGGCATCCGCTCCACCGGTCACGTAGGACTTCTGGCCGTTCACCACGAGATCAGCGCCTTCGATCCGGGCCGAAGTCGGATGAGCGGCACCGGCCGGCTCGGTGAAGCCGAAACCCCCCTGCTTCTCGCCCGCGAGAAGGGGAAGCAGATAGTCGGTTCGCAGGGGCTCGCCCACACCGGCCAGCACACCCGGCGTCGGACCGAAGAGGCCCGGTAGGTGGCCGACATCGTGACGTCCGAGCTCGTCGCGGGCGACAGTGCGGGCCAGGGCCGAACCGGCCACACCCCCCACCTCGACCGGTTGGGGCAGGCCGAAGATCCCGGCGGCGCGCGACGCGGCGGCCACCCGGCGCCGGCGCTCCCCGGCCACCAGGGCCTCGTCGTCGCGTAATGGTATGAGAGTGTCGACGGCCAAGGCGGCCGCCCTCTCGCGCAGGTCGATCAGATCGGCAAGCAGGGCATCGGGCATGGCCCAACCCTACGGGCCCGACGCCGCTCGGTACTCTGAGGTCATGGCCCGTACATCTGCTCTCCTGGCCGCCGCCCTATTCATCGCGGCGTGCGGTGGTGACAGCAACGAGGACTCGGGCGGGGTGGAGAACGCCACGACCACCATGGCTTCGATCACCACCACCGCTCCCACGGCCCCAACCACCACCACCACTACCACCACGACAGTGGCCGGCCCGACCGAACCCACCCTCACCGACAACTCGAGCCTCAGCACCGTCGGGCTCGACACCGTGACCTTCGGTATGACCGTCCGGGCGGCCGAGGCCGCCGCCGGCACCCCACTGATTCCCGAGGACGAGGTGGGCGACTGCTACCGGGTCCGACCCGAGGAGGGCCCCGAAGGGGTCAGCTTCCTGGTCACCGACGGCACCATCGAACGGATCGACGTCAGTGCCGGCCTGGTCAGCACCCGGTCGGGGTTCGGGATCGGCACGCCAGCCCGCCAGATCATCGAGGGCTTCGCTGACCGCATCAACGTCGAGTCATCAGCCGGTGGCCAGCGGTTGGTGTTCACCCCGGCCGACGAAGCCGATCAGGCCTTTCGAGTCATCTTCGACACCGACGGCACCACGGTGACCGCCCTTCGCTCCGGCCGGGTTCCGATGGTCGAGTGGGACGCCTGCCCCTGAGAGCGGGAATCTCGCCGACCAGCCGGGGGCACTAGCGTCTCGTCATGCATCTGAACGAGTTCGCCGAGGCCCTCGATCCTCTCGAAATGACGGCCAGCGCCGAATTCGCCAGCCTGAAGGCCAGTGCCGTCGACCTCGGCATCACCCACTCCCCCGACGTTCGCTACCGCTCCCGCAATATCGTGATGCGCCATCAACGGTTCCACTACCTCGAGTGGGGGAACCCCGAGGCCCAATCGGTTCTCCTGCTCCACGGCTCGAATCAGTCCGCTCACTCTTGGGACCTGGTGAGCCTTCATCTGGCTGACCGATTCCATGTCTTCGCCCTCGACCAGCGGGGTCACGGCGACAGCGAATGGTCCCGAGACTCCGACTACTCGTCGGAGGCCATGGGCCTGGACGCCGCCGCCTTCATCGACGCCATGGGCCTTGACCACCTGATCGTCGTGGGCCACTCCATGGGCGGCCAGAACGCCATGCGCCTGACCCTCAGCCACCCCGAACGGGTCACCCGGCTCTGCCTGGTCGACGTCGGCCCCGAACTGTCCCCGGACGGGGCTCAGACCATTCGCCGGTTCATCACCGAGACCCGCGAGTTCGACGACATCGACCACTTCGTGAAACGGGTCCAGCAGTACGATCCCTACCGGTCCCGGGAACACATCGAGCGGACCGTCCGCTACAACCTGCTCCAGCGGGCCGACGGCAAGTACATCAGCAAGCATGACCATGGTCCCCGCCTGAAGGCCACCGGCGAACACCGGGCCCGCGGCGACCGATTCACCCTCGACGACGTGCGCGACCTCCCGATGCCGCTGCTGCTCATACGGGGCGCCGACTCGAACATACTCACCGCCGACGGGGCCGACCGGTTCGTCGAGGCGGTACCCGACGGGAAGCTGGTCACAGTGCCTGATGCCGGTCACAACGTGCACGGTCAGAACACTCCAGTCTTTCTCGACGCCCTGGTGCCCTTCCTTCAGACCTGAGGGTCAGCCCACCCCGGTCGGGACCTTGCCGGGACGCCCGGGACGTCCTACCGGGACCCCACCCGGCCGAGGCTTGCCGTGCTGCGAACGGACTCGCAGTGGCCACGAACGGACTCGTGGTCAGGACAACGGATTGCGCTGCTTCCATGGATGGAACCACCGCGCTGGTGGAACTGGGCCTCGCGCCCAGTGCTACCGCGTCTCAGATCTCCCGGGCATTCCGGGAGCTGGCCAAACGAACCCACCCCGACCTCCGAGGCTCCGGCGCGGCCTTCCGCCGCCTGCGAGAAGCCCGAGACGTCGCGCTCGCGGCCGCGCCCGTCGAGACAATCCAAGCTGTTGACACCAACGTTCCCGCCCCTGCGCCCAGCCCCTGGTTGACCGACTTGGGCATGCCGGCAACCCGATTCGACCGGACCGACTCCAGGGGCCGACCGGTCACCGCCCCTCCGGCGATCCACTCCCGTACCGACCAACCCGATGGCCAAGGCCTCCACTTCGCCGACCACCTGGCGCTGGCGTTGGCCGGCTGACGGTCACATCCTCAGCACCCGCCGCGCCGTCTCGCCCAGCAGGGCCACCCGGTCCGGATTGTGGCCGTTGGCGACCATGTTGAAGGTGAACCCCTCGATGCCGAGGGCCATCTCCTCCTCCATCTGGCGGCCCACTTCGTCGGGGTCGCCGAAAATGAACATCGACTCGTAGTCGAGCCGCTCGGCCTCGGAAAGGGTGGTGGGATTGACGCCCCGTAGCCGCAGGAACCCGGCCAGGTCATTACGGGCCTCATCGACCGAGGGCGCGATCAGCACCCGGGTCAGGTGCGACAACAGGATCTCGGCCCGGGGGCGACCCAGTCGTCGGCAGTGCCGATCGAGGGCCTCGACCTTGCGGGGGATCTCGTCACGTCCACAGGTGAGATTGGCCTCGTCGGCGTACTGGGCGACCATCCGCAGCGTCTTTCGTTCACCATTGCCCCCGATCATGATGGGGATCCGACTGAGGGGGGGCGGCTCGTTGACGGCGTCGGTGACCGTGTAGTGGTGGCCCGCCAGGGTCGGTCGCTCGCTGCGGAGCATGGGCAGAATGATCTGTAGGGCCTCTTCGAGCTTCTCGAACCGGTCGGTGAAGGTGCCGAACTCGAACCCGTACGCATCGTGCTCGAGCTCAAACCACCCTGCTCCGATTCCCAACTGGGCCCGCCCGCCCGACACGATGTCGAGGGTGGTGATGATCTTCGCGAGCATCGCCGGGTTGCGATAGGTGTTCCCGGTCACGAGGGCCGAGAGCCGCACCCGACGGGTACGGCCGGCCAGAGCCGCCAGAGTCGTGTAGCACTCCAGCATGTACTGGTCGGGCGTGCCCAACCCCGGCAGTTGGTAGAAGTGGTCCATCAGGAACACCGAGTCGAAACCACTGGCCTCGGCGGCCTCGACCTGACGGGCCACCGCCTCGAACAGGGCATCGGGGCCCACGGCCGGGTAGGTGAAGTTGGGGATCTGGTAGCCGAGCCGGGTCATGCCCCCAGTCTCCCAGGACCAGCCCGCTCATGGGCTTCCACCGCGGCCACGTAGGTGGCCCGCACCGCGAGAATCGACCGCGCCTCGTCACGGACCTCATCGCCCAGCTCCTCGCGGTAGGACGAGTCGGTCACCGAGGCCACGGCCAGCTGGAGGACCGAGAAGGCGGTGATGAACCCCGCGACCGCCAGATGCTCCCAGGTCAGCACCCATTCGGCACCCAGGAACCGGTTGGAGGCAATGGTGTCGAGGGTGGCGGCGGTCTCGGTGGTGGTCCACTGGAGAATGGTGTCCTCGCGCACGGCCAGGACCCCGAACCCGATGTAGAAGACGGCGATGACGGAGCCGATCAGGATGAGCTGCACGAGCTGGGCGGCGAGCAGGAACAGGCCGAGGTTGATCCGTTCGTCGCGTTCGAGCTGGGCCGAACCGGGCACTGCGGGCCGGCCGTCGAAGGAGACGATGGGGGCGTCAGTGGTCCGACACAATCGGTCGACCGTGTCCCAGTCCGTGAACCGGGCCAAGCTCTCGACCTCGGTCGGGGCCCGGACGGCCAGGAAGGCCACGGCGAGCACGACGATGCCGCCCACGACGATCCCGTAGTAGGCGGGCACGAAGTCGTGGGCCACCTGCCACATCTCAGCGTTGAGGAACACGAAGGCGGTGAACAGCAGGAGCAGGGGAAGGCTGCGGCCGGTCAGGGCCAGGACTTGGGTGGCCTGTCGAACAGCCTGGCCGAGCCCTACCCGGAACAGCCCGATGGCTCCGTAGGAGGTGGCCAGATAGACGAGGCCGAGAATCAGCAGGTTGCCGACGACCACGACCACCGTTCGGGCCAGCCGCTGGTTGGCGAAGAGCACCGGAAGGATGGCGGGAGCGAAAACGAACACAGCCATCTCGACGACGCCGACGTTGTCGGGCGGCCGGAACGGACGACGCCCTCGGGCCCGGTTCACCAGCACCCCCACCGCCAACAGCACCATGAGCCCACCCACCAGCGCGGCGGCCTGGGCCCAGCCGGCCAACCGGTCGCTGAACGTGCCGAAGAAGACCTCGGCGAAGAACACCAGGGTCAGGAACGGAGCGGCGCGGGTGAGGACGTCCTCGCGGGCCGAGTAGTCGATGATCGCATGGGGAACGCCCTTGCCCACGAACCAACGCTCGACGAGGTCGAACTCTCCGGGCGACGGTGGCATGAGGACAGTCTGGTTCAACTACCGTCGCGACCATGGAATCCCCAGCCGATAGCGTTCTTCTCGAACCGGTGTGGGACACAGTCCACACCGACAGCCTGCACCAGCTCACCTCTTGCGGCACCTGGTGGAACGGGCCCCAACGCCAGGCCATCCTCGAACAGGCACGGGCCGCTCGGAGCTGCACCCTGTGCCAGGAACGTCGTGAGGCCGTCACCCCGATGGCGGTCGACGGCGAACACCAAGCCACCCCCCTCCTGTCCTCCACGGCCGTCGACGTGATCCACCGGCTCGCCACCGACCCGGGGCGACTGACCCGCCCGTGGGCCGACGGGGCCATCTCCGAGCTCGGCGAAGAGGCCTACGTCGAGCTGGTCGCCAACACCTCGTCGGTCACCATCATCGACCGGTTCGCGGTGTGTGTCGGGCAGCCCCTCGCCCCCCTTCCCACCGGAGGCGCCGGCCAGCCCACACGTACGCGCCCCGACGGTATGGGCGACACCGGAGCCTGGGTGACCCAAGACATCGGTGAGACGCTGGCCAACGTGTCCCGCGCAGCATCCCTGGTGCCGGAAGCACAGGCCATCTGGCGCCGCCTCGTCGACCAGCACTACAGCCGGGGCGCCGGATTCATGGACCTCACCTGGGACCGCGCTCTCAGTCGCCCCCAGGTCGAAACGGTGGCCGCTGAGGTCAGTCGCCTCAACGAGTGCTTCTACTGAACGACCGCCCACGCCACCCTGCTCCGTGCGAGCGGTACCGCCACCGACACCGACCTCGACGCCACCAAGCCGGGGGTCGGTGTGCCCCACGGCGATCTCCTGGTGGGTTTCGCGCGGGCCGCGGTCACCGACGAGGGCCTCGACCCTGCTCGTCGGGAGCTACGCCAAGCCGTGGGCGACCAGGCCTTCGTCGAGGCAGCCGCCACCGTCTCGGCCTTCGAGGGACTGAACCGGATCGCCGATGGCACCGGCATCGAGCTCGACCTCGGCCTCGATGCGGCCAGCCGGGGGCTCAGGGCCCAGATGGGGCTCGCTCAGTTTGCCGGCTCGGCCAACACCCCCGACCGCCACGGACTCCCCCCCACTGCCGACGATCCGGCCGCCTTGTTCGGCTGATCACGAGGCCCGTCCCCGGATGGGCAGGCGTGGGCCAGTACCGTCGATTCGGTGCTGGCCAACGTGACCGACCAGGAGATAGTCGATACATGTGGTGACCCGGTGGGAACCGTATGCCGAGTCGTGTACGAGAGCACCGAGAACCGGACCCTCGCCGAGATCAGCCGGTGGCTGATCGAGGGCCCCATCCGCATCCTCCTCATCCTGGTCATCGCCCTCATCGCCCACCGGATGATGCGACGAGCCGTCGGCCGCCTCGTCGAACGGCTGGTGGCCGACCGCGACCGCGAGCGCGAGGAACGGCTCGGAGACGATCTCGCCGAGCGCCTCGACTACCTGGCCACCAATGCCCTCAGCCAGTTCGGCCGCCGCAACAAGCGGGCCAAACAGCGGGCCGAGACCCTGGGAGCGATCCTGACCTCGGTGGCCGGACTGCTCATCTGGACCCTCGCTGGCCTCCTGGTTCTGGGTGAGGTGGGCATCAGCCTCGCCCCCCTCATCGCCGGGGCCGGGATCGCCGGTATTGCCGTCGGGTTCGGGGCCCAGAGCCTGGTCCGTGACATCATCACCGGCGTGTTCATCATGATCGAAGACCAGTACGGTGTCGATGACGTGGTCGATCTGGGCGAAGCGGTCGGCACCGTCGAGGCGGTGGGTCTGCGTACCACCCGGGTCCGTGACCTGCGGGGCAGCCTCTGGTTCGTCCCGAACGGTGAGATCACTCGTGTGGCCAACATGTCCCAGCTGTGGGCCCGGGCCATCCTCGACATCGAGGTGGCCTACGAGACTGACATCAGCCATGCCAGCGAGGTCATCCTCGATGTTGCAAGATCGTTGTGGGAAGAACAGCTCGAGGAGGCCACCGTTCTCGAAGAGCCCATTGTCATGGGCGTGCAGGAGCTGGGGGCGAGTGGTGTGGTCATCCGCCTCGCCGTCAAGACCGACCCCAGCGAGCAGTGGTTCACCTCGCGGCTACTCAAGCAGCGCATCAAGGATCGACTCGACGAGGAGGGGATCGAAATCCCCTATCCGCACCGCACAGTCATCCTGGCCAACCCCGACCAGAGTTGACGCTCAGGCGACGGTGCGGGGCCGGGGCACCGACCTCAGGGCCCGAGTGTTCTCGTCGCGCTGGCGGATGGAATCGAGGGCTTCGACGTCGAGCAGGAGCTGACCGGACTGGCCCCGCGCCATCTGGTGGGCTCGCAGCACATCGACCCGGTCGGCCAGCACCCGCAGCACGAAACACTCTTCGTCGGTGAGCTGCTCACGATGGCCACTGGCCGCCCTCATCGACTCGTTGCGTAGAACCGCCTCGCGGCGGGCCAGGCGGCAGAGCTCCGAGAGGACATGCTCACAATCGGGGCGGCTCGGGGCGATGGGAACCACCCGAGTCAGGTTCTGGAATGGAACCACAGCAATCCCGCGCCGCTCGGCGGCTTCGCTCCGGCTCGACCATATGCCGAATCCCAGCAGGATCAGCAAGGCCGGCACCATGGGCACCACTGTGATCAGTAAGCTCAATGTTCTCGACTACTCCCGCTCTTGCCCTACAACGACCACCAGACGGGGATCGAGAGCGGAAGTTCTGAGCAAGCCGGATTCGGCTCACCCCCAGCTGTCCGCCTTCTGCAAAGCTCGGGGCCTGTGACCACGAACTCTGACCGCCGCCAACGCCACTGGCGTCGTCGCTCCCTCACGGTACCGGTGACGGGTCTCGCGCTGCCAGTCCTCCTCTTGTTCTTGCCTGCGACGCTGGTACTGGCATCCCTTCATGACCTGATCCGTGGCCGTCGAGGATTCCCCACCGTTCGGCTCAACGGATTCCTGATCATCTTTCTCACCGTGCAACAAACCGCAATCGTGGTGGCGACGTGGCATCTGCTGCGGCGGGGTACCCCCAGGGGGCGGGGAGGGCACGACAGCATGGAAGCCCACTACAACCTCAAGCACTGGTGGGCGCGGCATCTGCTCGGCTGGGCCGACCGCCTCCTCGGCATCCGGTTCGAGTTCGTCGACGGTGCCCAGCAGCCACCACCGGGACCGATCATCGTGGCCAGCCGCCACTCGTCGATGCCCGACGCCGTGTTCCCGGTCTTGTGGCTGCTCGGTTCCGATCACATCACCGAGACCCGCTATGTGCTCAAGCGTGAGCTCCGGTTCGAACCGGCCATCGACATCGTGGGCCATCGGGTGAACAGCCACTTCGTCACCCGCGGCGGACCAGACAGCGACACCGAGCTCGACGCCATCACCGCCCTCATCGAGGATCTCCCCGACTACGCGGCCGCGGTCATCTTCCCCGAGGGGACCTACGCCACCGAGGCCCGCCGCCGACGGGTCCTCGAACGCCTCACGACCCTTGACCACGAAGCCGCCGAGCACGTTCGCTCCCTCCGACATCTCCTCCCGGCCCGGTATCGGGGCATCTTCCGGATGATCGACGCTGCCCCCCACGCCAACGTCGTCTTCCTGGGCCATGTGGGCCTCGACCACCTCTCGAGCATCCCCAAGCTGTGGGGTGCCATCCCGTTCCGCGAGCCAATCCAGGTCCGGACCTGGATCTGCCGCCACGAGGACATCCCCGCCGACCCCGACGCCCGAGCGCAGTGGCTACGCGACCAATGGTCGATGCTGGACACCTGGATCGACGAGGTCCACCGAACCCGGAGCCAACCGGCATGACCGACCCACCATTCCCAGCCGTCGACCAGGATCTCCTCGATGAGGCCATCGAGATCGCTACTGCCGCCAGCCAGATCGCAGTCGGCTGGTACGGCCGATCCGATCTGCTGGTCGACAACAAGCCCGATGGCAGCCCCGTCACCGAAGCCGACCGGGCCGCCGAGAGATTCGTCCGCGACGAACTGGCCCGACGCCATCCCGACGACGGGGTTATCGGTGAGGAGTTCCCCAACACCGAGGGCCGTTCCGGACGCCGGTGGATCGTCGATCCCATCGACGGCACCCAGAGCTTCATCCGCAAGGTCCCCCTGTTCTCCACCCTGCTGGCCGTCGAAGACGAGCACGGATCGGCTATCGGCATCATCGTGCTCCCCGCGGTCGACGAAATCGTGGCCGCCGGCCGGGGCAGGGGGTGCACCTGGAACGGGAGCCCGTGCGCGGTGAGCACCACAGAATCACTCGACGGGGCCCTGGTCACGAGCAGCGCCTTCACCAACTGGCCCCTCGCCGACCTGGAGACCCTCCAGGGCCATCAGGCCAAGTTGCGCACCTGGGGCGACGCCTACGGCTACGCAATGGTCGCCACCGGCCGGGCTGATGTCATGGTCGATCCCGAGGTCGAGCTGTACGACGTGGCCGCCATGCCCGTCATCATCAACGAGGCCGGCGGTCAGTTCACCTCGGTGGACGGAAGACCGGGGCCCCGGCACGGAAGTGGACTCGCGTCCAACGGCATCCTGCACGACGAACTGGTTGCGGTCCTGACTCCACTCCAGGGTTGACCAGGGCGCGAGACTGCGCCCATGGACTCCCCCACACTTCTCGAACACCTCGCCACCGAGGGTGCCCGCGTCACGGCCATCGGTACTGACCGCCTCTCCAGCGAGGTTCCTTCCATGCCCGGCTGGGACCTGGGGCGACTCATTGGACACTTGGGTGTCGTGAGCCACCTGGCGGCGGCCGACGCTGCGGGAGCTGGGGCCGAGACCGACCGGTCCAACCTGCCCAAAGCGCCCCGCGACGAGAGCGTCGTCGACTACTACGCGGCCAGTCTGGCCCACGCCACCGAGGTCCTGGGGGGCCTCGACCCCGAGGCCGTGTGCTCCACTTGGAACGGTCCCCAGACCGTCGGATGGTGGATCCGTCGCCTGACCCATGAGACCGCCATGCATCGTTGGGACGCTGAGAACACGCTGGGAGAGCCGGTGCCCATCGATGCCGCCCTGGCCGTGGACGCCATCGACGAGATCTTCGACCTCTTCACCGGCACCCGTTTCGACCTCGACGCCTTCGGCCCCGCCGGCGAGACCATCCATCTCCACGCCACCGACATCGACGGCGAGTGGTTGGCCGCCTTCACTACCGACGGCGTGACGTGCGAACGGGCCCACGCCCGGGGCGACGTGGCCGTCCGCGGCCCGGCATCGGACCTCCTGCTCGCCTTCTGGTCACGCCGCGCCCTCGACGGGCTGGAGGTGTTCGGCGACGCATCCCTCATCCCACGCTGGCAAGCCGCCGCCAGCTTCTGACCCATCGTGATCCAGCGGGAACCCGCGACCACCAGGGGTCAGATCAAGACGACGGGGACCGGAGCCTCCTCGGGGACCGCGTACTCGTCGCGAACCTCGGTGACCCGGTTCTTCCAGCCCGAAGCCTCGCCAATGGCGGAGGCGTAGCCAGCCTTGCGTCGGGCCACCCGGCCTCCCTCGGCTTCGGCGCATGGACGGCCGCCGGTGTACTGAGCCTCGATGCCTTCCTTGAGCATGAGGAGGGCCTCGCTGCGGAGCTGGGAGATCCGGCTCTCGGTGACACCGAGGAAGCGGGCCAGATCCTGTGAGGTCCGACCTTCGAGGAAGTAGCCCACGACCACCAGCCGGTGGCGTTCGGGCAGGAGGCCAACCGCGTCACGCAGGTAGGCCCGGAGCTCGCGACCTTCTAGCTCCTCGAGGGGCTCGATGGAGTTCTGGTCGGTGAGCACGTCGACGAGGGTGAGGTCTTCGTCGCTGTCGTCGGTGACCTCGTGCTCGAGAGCCAGCACGACAGAGCGGAACATGCGGTCCTGGAGCCGATTGAGCTCCTCTTTGGTCATGTCGAGGGCTTCAGCCATCTCGTCGGTGTTGGGAACCCGGCCCAGCTGGGTGGCCAGACGCTGCTCGACGTTCTCCAGCTTGCGGGCCAGAGTGCGGACCGAGCGGGGAGCCCAGTCAGCCGCCCGGACGGCGTCGAGGATGGCGCCCCGGATGCGCTGAGCGGCAAACCGGTCGAAGGGAACACCACGGTCCTCGTCATAGCGTCGGGCCGCTTCCACCAGACCGAGAGCGCCGGCGCGGGCCAGCTCCTCGCGGTCGACGTGGCGGGGAAAGTGGACCGCCACCTGGAAGACGATGTGCTTCACCAGCGGGAGGTTCTCTTCGATTCGCTGGTTGAGCTCGTTCACTTCGCCCATGTTGTTGTTCTCACCCTCTATTTTGCCAATACGCCTTGCAGGTAACGGCACATGGGCTCGAGAACTTGAGCAGGAATTCGAACATTCTTTCACAAGGGCTGAAATACCGCTGAAACTCAGGGCTCCTCAGACGCAGGACACGGCCTAGTGACCAGCGAACTGGGCCACACCGAGGCCCCGGCTGCGCAGGCTCCGGAGGTACGAAACGGGGTCGACATCGGGCACCAGACCGCGACTTCCCGGACCACCGAGGCGACCCCCGAGCGCTTCCTCGGCGGCCACCACCGCCACGGTCGCAGCGGCGACGCCAGCTCGCTCGGTGGCTCCGTAGACCATCACGTCGTGGCCACCGTCGATCAACCCCCTGACCTCGACCCGGACCGCACCGACACCGGCATCAGCATGGGGAGGGCGCAACATCGGCAGGCCCATGGTGAGGCGGTCGCGGCGCGTGGCCGACACCCGGGCGGTCACCCGATCGACGCCAGGGACGTAAGGCACCAGCAGCAGGGGCTCGGACAGACGGGCCCGGTAGCAGTCGAGACCACCAATGGGGTCGGGGAACCACACCAATTCCCGGCCCGAACCGGCGGGGCGGTCCACCCAATCGCGGTCGCGCCAGTCGAGCGTCAGGCCCCGCAGGGCACGATGATGCTGGCGGGCGCAGGCTGGCCCGGCCGTGCCGTCCTTGGCGACATGGATCTCCGACACGACGTCGAAGCGGCTGATGGCCAGCTTGGCCAACACACAGGTCAACCCAGGGGAGAATCCAGCCCCCACGACAAGCCGGGAGTCGCGCCGCACGGCGTCGCGGTCGAGAGCAAGCAAGCCCCGGTTCTCAGCCACGTCGTCGCTGGTCGTGACGATGAGAGCCCCCCGCTTCACGTACCGACGGGCGGCCCGCAGCTGGGTGTGAGCCGGGCCGGCAGCAATCACGAGGTCGGCATCTGGGCGGCGTTCAGTGGTGAAGACCACCCGAGGGTCGATCCGGGTCCTCACCTCAGACCGCCGCGCAGGGTCGGGGTCATAGGCCACGACCTCGGCGATCCCCGGCAGGGACACGAGCAGGTTTGCGGCGCGCGATCCCACCGAACCCAGCCCCAGGACGGCAGCTCTCACGACTTCAGATCGTCATCGGTGAGCTCACGCCAGCCGCCCTGCTGGGGGGGCACTCCGCCACTACCCCGCAGGCGCATGAAGGCGGCCACCATGCTGGCCGCAGCCAGAGCTCCCACTGCCCGTCGAAAAAGACTGATCATCGCGCTCGATAGCCGATCGGCAATGGGACATGAGGAACCTGAAGAGTTCCTGTGGGGCTAACAAGAGTCGAACTTGTGACCTCACCCTTATCAGGGGTGCGCTCTAACCAACTGAGCTATAGCCCCGAGCGACAGGCGACGGTAGCGCCCGATCGGCCGGATCGCTACTCGTATTCCTCAGACGATGGATCCGGGGCCGGCGGTACAACCGTCGCGGCGGGCGCAGAGGCCGCGGGGGCCCGGGACGTTTCCAGCTCGACCACGGTGACCCGGATACCCCCGATCAGGTCGCTGATCAGGTTGAACAGGATGGCCAACAAGACCGTGCCGGCGGTACTGGCCACCACCAAAATGGCCCCGGCCAGCGCCGAGGCCCGGAAAATCTGGTCAGGTTCGAAAGTGAACGACTCCAGGGCCAGGAGCTCCTTGATGAAGTCCTCCAGGTTGTCGACGGTGCCGGACGACACGGCCGCACTCCACAGCAAGACGCCAGCGATCATCAAGATGACGAAAACGGCGCTGTAGAACAACATCGAGAACTTCAGGACCGACCAAGGATCGATGTACCGGATGATCCGACGGACCTTGCGAGCCCGCATACGACGACGCAACCGGGGCCGCTCCGACTTGGGCGCAGGATCCTCGGCCGGCAGACCGGTGGCCGGGAGGCCGACACCAACGAGGGGCGGAGCCGGGTTGAGCACGGGATCGGGGGTCCAGGCCTCGCCGCCCATATCAGGCACGGAGTCGAGCGCCAAGATCTCGAGAGCCCTTGTACTGTCGCCCTCGGAGCCGGTGTCGTCGCCCTCGGAGAGATCCAGCTCCACCCCATCGGTGTCGTCTTGTTCAGGCTGAGCCGCAAGGAAGGCAGCCTCGGCGTTGGTGACCTCGGAGGTCAGATCGAGCACGGCGGCACCGAGGGCTTCGGTGTCTGAATCGGCACCATCCCCTGCCCCACCGGCCTGACCCGTGACGGGCTCGTCCCGGGAGTCCCCTGCCTTGTCGACATCCTCTTCGACATCGACCAGTTCACCATCGACCGCCATGGCCTCGTCCTCCTCGACCCCCTCCGGAGTCTCTTCGTTGTCAGTGCCGCCGTCGGCCCCGTCCTCGCCGGTGTCCTCGGCGGCCTCGTCGGCCTGATCGGTGGTCACCTCGAGATCGGATGGGCTCGCATCGTCGGGAACCCCAGCGCCGACAGTGACCGTCCCGTCAGCCTCGGTGGCCGAACCGCCGTTCTCGGCGGGCGCGTCAGAACCCTCTGAGTCAGACGGATTGTCGCTGCCGTTGCCGGCAACTGAGTTCGCCGAGCCGGGCTCGGACTCCTCAGTGTCCTCAGAGGCCGAACGCGGCTCCTCCTGAGGGACCACGGATGCGAGTGTACGGCACCTGTGGCCGGAACTGGGGACGGGGGTCTCACCCGAATCTGGTCGGTGGTGGCCCAGGCCACCGCCTCGGCGGTACCCACCCGGACCCGGACTTCGACCCGGCGTCCGTCCCGGGACCAGCCGATCAGCACTGCACCGTTGGCGCGAGCCGCGGCCTCGGCCCCATCGCGGTCGTCCACCGCTCCGGCCAGGGCTGCCGCGTCCGCGGCGGTACGAGCCAGAGCCCGATCACGGGCCCGGCCACCGAGCTGCCCGATGACCACGGCCGCACCCAGCGCCACCAGCAGGACGATCACCACCAGAGGCAGGGCCTGGGCCCGATCACCCCCCAATGGGGCCGGACGCGACCGTGACCAGAAGAACCTGGGGATCCACAACATTGCTCACTCCTGCAATCGGGGTGTTGTGGGTCCCGCAGGACCGAGGAAGTCGCGGCCAGCGCCGCGAGTCAACTCAGGACGCGTCGGGCGGGTTGGAACCGTTGGCGTTGGCTTCACTGCCATCAGGGGCCACGTTCTCGACCGCAGCCTCGTCTTCGAGCCCCACGTCGACCGACAGAATGGGCGCCACCGCGGCCACCCGATCATCATCGGAGAGCGACATGACGGTCACCCCGCTGGCGTCGCGGCCCTGGGTGGAGATATCGGCGACCGGCATGCGGATGATCGTGCCCGAAGCGGCCACGAGGAACACATCGTCGTCGTCACCAACCATGAACACGTTGACGACCTGACCCCGCTCCTCTGACACCTTGATGCCACGGACGCCCAGACCCCCCCGCCCCTTGGTGGCGAACTGGTCGGGCGGCGTGCGCTTACCGAAGCCCCGATCGGTCACGATCATCAGCTGGGCCTCGTCGCGCATGATGCCCGCTCCTACCACATGGTCGTTACCCCGGAACTTCATTCCCCGCACACCACCGGCTGAGCGGCCCATGGCCCTCACGTCGTTCTCGTCGAACCGGATGACCTGGCCGTCACGGGAGGCCAGAAAGATGTCGTCGTCGCCGTTGGTGGAACGCACGTCGACGAGCTCATCCTCGTCCTTGAGGTTGATGGCGATGAGACCGGCCTGACGGCTGGAGTCGTACTCGTTGAACCGGGTCTTCTTCACCGTGCCGTTGCGGGTCACGAACATGAGGAACCGGTTGGTCTCGTAGTCGCGGGTGTCGATGATGGCCGCGATCTTCTCGTCGGGCTGGAGCTGGAGCAGGTTCACGATGGCCGTACCCCGCGCCGTGCGCGACGCCTGCGGAACCTGATGGGCCTTGAGGCGGTACACCCGGCCCATCGAGGAGAAGAACAACAGGTAGGCGTGGGCCGAGGTGTGGATCATGTTGACCACATAGTCCTCATCCTTGAGGCTCGTACCCGTCACGCCCCGACCACCGCGACCCTGGGTGCGGAACTCGTCAGAGGACATTGTCTTGACGTAGCCACCGGCCGACATGGTGAACACGAGATCCTCGTCGTCGATGAGGTCCTCGATGTCGAGATCACCCGGATCCCACGCGATCTCGGTGCGGCGCTCCTCACCGAACTCGTCCTTGATCGAGGACATCTCGTCCTTGATCACACCGCGGAGCTTGGTGTCGTCGGCCAGGATGGCCTCGAGCTCCTCGATGGCCGCCTCCAGCTCACCCATCTCAGCCTCGAGATCGGTACGGCCGAGGCGGGTGAGGCGGCCCAGCTGGAGATCGAGGATGTGGTTGGCCTGCACTTCGCTGAAGCCGAATCCTTCGCCCGTCAGGCCCTCGCGGGCCGCAGCGCGGTCGTCGGAGTTGCGGATCAGGGCGATGATCTGATCGATCAGATCGAGAGCCTTGAGCAGGCCTTCGACGATGTGGGCCCGGGCCCGTTTCTGCTCGAGCCGGAACTCGGACCGGCGCGTGATGACCTCGATCTGGTGGGCGACATAGGCCACTAGGGCGTCACGCAGATTGAGGGTGCGGGGCACCCCGTCGACCAGGGCCACCATGTTGGCCGAGAAGTTGGTCTGGAGAGGCGTGTATTTGTAGAGGTTGTTCAGGATCACCAGGCCCGGGGCGTCACGCTTGAGCTCGAACACCAGCCGGGTCTTGCCCTTCGCCGACTCGTTGCGGATCTCCCGAATGCCGTCGATCTCGCCCTTCTCGACCATCTCGGCCGCCTTGATGGCGATCTGGTCGACGCTGGTCTGGTACGGGATGGCGGTGACAATGATCTGGTCGGCGCTCTTGTCGTTCTCGACCACTTCGCAATCAGCCCGCATCCGGATGCTGCCCCGCCCGGTGCGGTAGGCATCGAGGATGCCAGCCCGTCCCAGGATCTTGCAGCCGGTGGGAAAATCGGGGCCCGGGACGAACGCCATGAGTTCGTCGGACGTGGCCTCGGGATTGTCGATGAGGTGGACCGCGGCATCGATGACCTCACCGATGTTGTGGGGCGGGATGTTGGTGGCCATACCCACCGCGATGCCCTGGCCTCCCGACACCAGCAGGTTCGGGAACCGTGACGGCAGAACGTCGGGCTCTTCGTAGCGACCGTCGAAGTTGTCGACGAAATCGACCGTGTCCTCTTCGATGTCCTTGTCGCCGTCGACGCCGGCCAGCATCCGCATGGCCAGTGGTGCGAGGCGGCTCTCGGTGTAGCGCATGGCGGCCGGCTCGTCGGAGGGGGATCCGAAGTTGCCGTGGGGATCGATGAGGGGATGACGCAGCGAGAAGTCCTGGCCGAGGCGCACCAACGCGTCGTAGATCGCCTGGTCACCGTGGGGGTGGTAGTTGCCCATCACGTAGCCAACAACGGCTGCACACTTCACGTGGGCCCGGTTGGGCCGATACCCCTGCTCGTACATGCCCCACAGGATCCGGCGGTGCACCGGCTTGAGACCGTCGCGGGCGTCGGGCAGGGCCCTCGACACGATGACCGACATGGCGTAGTCGAGGAACGACTGCTCCATCTCGGTTTGGATCTCAATGGGCTCGATCGAGCCGGAGGTCACTCCACCGTCGGATCCGTCGGTGGGGGGCGGAACGTCACTCACGAATACTCCTCGAGACCGATCAGATGTCCAGGAACCGCACGTCGGCGGCGTTGGCCTGGATGAAGTGCTTGCGACTCTCTACGTCTTCGCCCATGAGGATCGAGAAGATCTCGTCGGCGATGGCCGCCTGCTGCACCGAGACCTGGAGCAGGGTGCGCTGGGCAGGGTCCATGGTGGTGGCCCACAGCTCCTCGGAGTCCATCTCCCCCAGTCCCTTCAGACGGCCGAAGTCCTTGTTGTGACGGGGATTCTCTTCGAGGAACCGGGTGCGGGCGGCTTCGTCCTTGAGGTACACCTTCTCGCGCCCGACCTCGGTGCTGAACAGGGGGGGCTGGGCGATGTAGATGTGACCGCCCTCGACCAGCTCACGCATCTGGCGGAAGAAGAACGTGAGCAGCAGGGTGCGGATGTGGCTGCCGTCGACGTCGGCATCACAGAGGATGACGATCTTGTGGTAGCGGATCTTCTCGACGTCGAACTCCTCGCCGAAACCGGCCCCGATGGCCTGCACCAGTGAGGTGATCTCGCTGTTCTTCAGCATCTTGTCGACGCGGGCCCGCTCGACGTTCAGGATCTTGCCACGGATGGGCAGGATGGCCATCGTGTGGGGGTTGCGGGCGTCCTTGGCCGAACCGCCGGCCGAGTTGCCCTCGACGATGTAGAGCTCCGACTCGCGGGGCTCCTTGCTGGAACAGTCGGCCAGCTTGCCCGGCAGACCGGCCCCGTCGAGGGCCGACTTGCGGCGGGTGGCCGCCCGGGCCGACTGGGCTGCGATACGGGCTCTGGCGGCCTGTACGGCCTTCTGAGCAATGACCCGACCCTCGTTGGGGTTCTCCTCCAACCAGTCCTTCAGGTGCTCGTTGGTGGCCTTCTCGACCAAGGAGCGCATCGACACATTGCCGAGCTTGCCCTTGGTCTGTCCCTCGAACTGAGGCTCACGCAAACGTACCGAGATGATGGCGCTCAGACCCTCACGGATGTCCTCGCCCTGAAGGTTGTCGTCCTTCTCCTTCAGAAAGCCCTTTTCCTTGACGTAGTTGTTGATGACACGGGTGAGGGCGGTACGGAAGCCCTGCTCGTGCATGCCACCTTCGATGGTGTTGATGCCGTTGGCGAACGAGTGGATGCCGTCGGTGTTGAACCCGGTGTTCCACTGGAAGGCCAGCTCGACCTCCTGCTCGTCCTCAGCGGTCTCGATGTAGCCGACGCTCGAGAACAAGGCCTCCTTCGAAGCATTCACGTGGCGGACGAAGTCGACGATGCCGCCGTCGTAGCGGTAGGTCACCGGCTCGGTCAGGGTGGCGACCTCGGGACGCTGGTCGGTGGTGACGATCTCGAGGCTGCGGTTGAGAAACGCCATCATCTGGAAGCGTTCGAGCAAGGTGGTGGCCCTGAACTCGATGCCTTCCTTGAAGATCGTGGAGTCGGGCCAGAAGCGAACGGTGGTACCCGTCCGGTCATCGGGAGCGTCGCCGATCTCGGCCAGGGAGTCTTCGAGCTCGCCACCATTGACGAACGTCATACGATGGCGCTTGCCTTCGCGGTCGATTTCCACCTCGACCCGGGCGGAGAGTGCATTCACGACCGACACACCCACACCGTGAAGACCACCCGACACCTTGTAGCCGTCACCCCCGAACTTGCCGCCGGCGTGAAGCACGGTCAGAACGACCTCAGCCGCGGTGAGATCGGGGTATTGGTGATGCTTGCCCACGGGAATGCCGCGGCCGTCGTCGATGACCTCGCAGCCACCGTCGGCCAGGAGGGTGACCTCGATGCGGCTGGCGTGGCCGGCCATGGCCTCGTCGACCGAGTTGTCGACGACCTCGTATACGAGGTGGTGCAGACCCGCTGGGCCGGTGGAGCCGATGTACATGCCCGGGCGTTTGCGGACCGCTTCGAGGCCCTCGAGGACCTGGATGTCCTGCGCGCCGTATGACGAGTCGGGTTGCTCGGACAAGGAGCTCCGTTCCGACGCCTCGAATGGCGTCTGTCGTGCGATTCAGCGGGTGGGGAGATGATCTCCGAGTGGTGTCACCGGACACGACGGAACAGGCGTGAACCCCCCGCGCCGAGCACCCGAATACAACGGGTGTGATTCTACCAGCGGCCGGCCCGAATCAGACGGAGCCATCGACGGTACCGGCGGCCTGTCAGTACCGGGGTCAGGACGAGGCGCGGGGACCCACGCGAATGGTCAGCCGATCGACCAGACCGACCTCGATCTCATCTTCACAAGCGGCCACGATTCGGGCCTCGGACCACCTCAGAGAGGTCACGAACGCAGGCTCGTCAACCCTCACCACCACGGCCCCGTCGCGCAGGGTCACCAGCTCGCAATGCCCGGCCAGGTCGGCACCCACCCACTCTGGCCAACGTTGCCGGATACGGCTGAAGGTGTCGCCCGGTGGGGCCCCCAACGAGCGCATGATGCGGTCGAGTGATTCGTTGACCGGACGGGGCTCGGCGTCTTCGCCACCGCGGAACTCAGGCACCCCGCACCGTCGCACTCCCGTCAGGGGCCGCCTCGACCTCGAACACCAGCTCCGCCACCCCACCCGGGGGTAGCCCCTGGGCGCTGGTCAGCAGGGTCTGGCCGGCCGGTAGATGGGCCATCAGAGCGTCGGCTCTCACCGGATCGAGCTCGCTGAACACATCGTCGAGGAGCAGCACCGGAGGAGCGGTGATGGCCTCGGTGACCAGACGATGACCGGCCAACCGCAGGGCAAGGGCCAAGGACCTCTGCTCACCCTGCGAGGCGTGGGTCCGCGCCGGCAGATCGCCGAGCCGGAGCTCGATCTCGTCGCGGTGGGGACCCACCAACGACACACCGCGACGAAGCTCGTCCTTCTGGACCACGGCCAGTGCTGCGGCCAGCCCTTCGTGGCGCCACGGAGCCATGTACCGGACCCCAACGTGGGCGGGTGTCCCGGCCAGCTGGTCATAGGCCGCACACAGCCCGGGCTCGAGCTCGGTCAGCAGCCGTTCGCGTTCAGTGGCCAGGGCCTCGCCGGTCTCGACCAATTTGTGATTCCACACCATGAGCGTGGCCTCGACCTCGGCCGTGAGCCGACCCCCCGACTGCTTCAACAAGGAGTTGCGCTGACGTAGTATGCGATCGAGATCGGTGCGGAGGAGGTCGTGTTTGGCGGCCCGGGCCACGAGCAGATCGTCGACATAGCGTCGCCTCTCACCCGGGCCCCCCTTCACCAACGACAGGTCGTCGGGTGAAAACACCGTCACCTGCAGATACCCGAGGAGGTCACGGGCCCGCTGGAGGCGCTGACGATTGATTTGGATGCGGTTTCGACCAGCGGCCACCAGCTCGGCCTCGATGAGCAGGTCACGGGCCCCGCGGCGGGCGTCGGCGCGGATGATGGCCTTCTCGGCGCCCGAACGAACCAGGGCCTCATTGGGGACCCCACGGAACGACGACTGGGTGGCCAACCACGCCACCGCCTCGATCAGGTTCGACTTGCCCTCACCGTTTCGACCGAGGACTGCGGTCAGCCCCGGACCGAGCTGGAGCTCCACATGGCGGTAGTTGCGGAAGTCAGTGAGCTCGAGCCGGTCGACCTGCATGGGTACCGGGGCGACCAAGGACCGCCCGAGGGATCAGGACACCCGTACCGGCATCAGCAGGTACAGGAAGCCATCGTCCTCGACTGGGCCCAGCAGGGCCGGCTTCAGCTCGTCGATGGTACGCAGGACGACCTCGTCGCCTACCGAAGCATCAACTCCTTCGAAGAGATAGTCCGGATTGAAGGCGACGGTCATGTCGGTGCCGTCGTACTGGGCGTCGACGGCCTCGTGGGCCTGGCCGACATCCTGGGTGACCGCAACCAGCTCGACTTGGCCCTCGCTCATGATCAGCCTCACCGGCGTGGCCTCGCGGGCCATCAGCTTGACCCGTCGCAGGGCGTCGAGCAGCACCTCCCGCGACACGGTGAGGAGATTGGGATGGCTGTCGGGGATGAGACCGCGGTAGTTCGGGAAGTCTCCCTCGATGAGGCGGCTGGACAGTTGGGTGCTGCCCACCTCGAACGTGACGTCGCGGTCCCCGAGGCGCAGGATGACCTCACCGTCGGAATCGAGGAGGCGGATGACCTCCTGGAGGGCGCGCGACGGCACCAACACCGACTGGCCCTCTTCGAGCACCGAGGTCCCCGACAGGTCACGCACCGACAGGCGGTAGGAGTCAGTAGCCACCAAGCGCAGGCCGTCGCCCTCGGCGGCCAACAGAACTCCTGTCAGGATGGGCCGTGAGTCGTCGGAGCTGGCGGCGGTCACCACCTGCTTCAGTGCGGCGGCGAACCTCGAAGACTCGAGCGTCACCGCGTTCTCAGCAGGGGTGGGCAGCTGGGGGAACTCGTCGGCGGGGATGAGACGCAAGCTGAACTCGGAGCGACCGGCTTCGACGGTGAGCT
Organism: Actinomycetes bacterium; assembly: GCA_024225275.1. Classification (GTDB taxonomy): domain Bacteria; phylum Actinomycetota; class Acidimicrobiia; order Acidimicrobiales; family JAAEMS01; genus JAAEMS01. The sequence continues at coordinate 22,137 of JAAEMS010000115.1, read as the reverse complement.
GGTCATCGTCGGTGGAGAGGGTGACCGCCCCCGGCTCCAGTGCTTTCACCACGTCGGTGATCAGCTTGGCCGGAATGACGATGGTGCCGTCTTGTTCGCCAGCGACCGTCAGCTCGACCGAGATGGTCAGGTCGAGGTCGGAGCCGGTGAGCTCGAGCCGATCACCGACGAGCACCGCGCGCACACCAGCGAGCACGGGCAGGGATGCCCCCCGGCCGCTTACCGCTCGAGCCGCGCTGCCCAGGGCATCGGCGAGCACGTCTCGTTCACATCGAAACTTCACCCTGTGACTTCCTTTTCTTGATCTTCGTGACTTTGAGAACAGTGGTAATAAGGGCTGGGGATTGTGGATGACAGCCTATTTGGCCTGATCAGCCCGGCTGACACAATCCACGCTTCGTCCCCACGTGTCCCCACATCATGGACGACAACAGTGTGATTCGGTGGATGATGGGTCGCGCCGTCCACCGGCGGGTGGTCACAAACCACATGGTCGTCCACCGCCGATCCACTGGTTCGTCCCCACGTTGGGGCCCGGTGATCCACAGCTCACCCAGCTCATCGCCCGCCTCGGGTGCGTTTGCGGAGCTCCAAGACCTGGTCGTAGATCTGCGACCTCTCCCCCATTTGTGAGGCGATCTTGTCGACCGCGTGCATGACCGTGGTGTGATCGCGACCGCCGAACTCGCGGGCGATGGCCGGATAGCTCAGGTCGGTGAGCTCGCGGCTGACGTACATGGCGATCTGGCGGGCGGTGACCAAGGGGCGGCGCCGGCTCTTTCCGCAGATCTCTTCCTGGGTGAACCCGAAGATGTCTGCGGTCTCGTCGATGATGCGCGACACAGTGATGGGCTGGGGCTGCTGATCGGCGAGGATGTCGGCCAGGACGCGTTCGGTCATGGGGACTGAGAGGGGCTCGTTGTTGAGTGTGCTCCAGGCCGTGATCCGGGTGAGGGCACCTTCGAGCTCGCGAATGTTGTCGATGACGTGGGTGGCGATGAACTCGAGCACATCGTTGGGGATGGGGGTGGCCAGCCGCTCGCCCTTCTTGCGCAGGATCGCCATGCGGGTCTCGAGGTCAGGTGGCTGGATGTCGGTGATGAGGCCCATCTTGAATCGGCTGCGGAGCCGGTCCTCGAGAGTGGAGATCGAGTCTGGAGGACGATCCGAGGACAACACGATCTGGTGACCGGCCTCGTGGAGCTGGTTGAAGGTGTGGAAGAACTCCTCCTGGAGTCCGTCCTTGCCCTCCATGAACTGGATGTCGTCGACGAGCAGTACGTCCATCTCGCGGTAGCGACGCTTGAACTCAGCGGGGGTACCGGTACGGATGGAGTCGACGAACTCGTTCAGGAAGGTCTCGGTGGAGACGTACCGGATCTTCATGGATGGGTAGACGTCGGTGACGTAGTGGGCGATGGCCTGGAGTAGATGGGTCTTGCCCAGCCCTGCGTCGCCATAGATGAACAGGGGGTTGTAATGCTGGCCCGGTTGCTCGGCCACTCGCAGGGCCGCGGCGTGGGCGAAGCGGTTCGAGGTACCGGTGACGAAGGCGTCGAAGGTGTACCGCTTGTCGACGCGGGCTTCGGCGCGGCCGGGTCGGGCCGGGCCGTCGGCTGGGGAACCCCCGGTGTTGTCCACCGTGACCTGCTCGTGTTCGAGCGAGGACAGTTGGGGGTCGAGGTCGTCGAACGACGGAGCGTCGAGCAGGTTGTTGGGCACCGTGCGATCGTCGGTGGCGACCTCGATCAGGAGTTGAAGGCTGGATCCGCCAGCCTCGTCGACCGCGTCGCGAACGATGGCGAGGTATTTCCCCTCGATCCGTTCGCGCACGAGGGTACTGGGCACTTTGAGAACCAAGGTGCCGTCGGCATTGACGGCATCGACCGACGAGAAGGTCGATTGCCAGACGGCGTCGGAAACCTGTTGGCGCAGTGATGCGGCTACCGGAATCCAGAGGTCAGAGGTTGCTACCACGGATGGAATGTCCCTCCAGCAACGAGCGATCCACAATCGAGTCCACACCTGTGGACAACTCCGCCAAAGAGGCGACGTAGTGTTTCGGTCGTTCGAGAAATGGTCTATGAGGCTTGGGCGTAGTCCCCGCCACTCGGATCAGCTCCACCGAGTAGCCGTGAGAGAGACGGACCGTAGCACCCCTGCCGGTACTACGGCCAAGAGCACGATCGACCATGAACTCGGCGGGGCCCAGATCGAGGGGTGTGGTTGTCGCGCGGCGGGGGCGGGCCTACCCTCCCATGCGGTGGCCTCGGCCCCCGTTACTGCTCGCGCGCAGCCAACCGTGGGCAACGGATACCCGTTCGTCGGGCCCCACCATCGACTCGGAGGATCCAGTGAAGCGCACCTATCAGCCCAACCAGCGCAAACGATCGAAGAAGCACGGCTTCCGGCAGCGGATGTCGAGCCGTGGCGGTCGGGCGGTCATTCGCTCCCGTCGGGCCAAGGGCCGGAAGCGGCTCTCGGCCTGATCTGGCGGATTCGTGACCGTCGTACCTTCGCTCGCCTTCGTACCGAAGGTCAGCGCGGAAGGTCTGGACCGGTGACGGTCACCTACCTCCCCGAGGCGGCAAAAGGGGCCAAAATGCCACCCAGGGTGGCCTTTTCTACCGGAAAGCGGGTCGGTGTGGCCACGGTACGTAACCGAGTGCGTCGCCGCTTGCGCTCGGCCATGAACGAACGAACCAGCGCTGACCGTTCCCCTGAGGTTCGTCTCCGGTCCGGCTCCTATCTGGTTTCGAGCGGTCCCGGTCTGGTCGATGCTGATTGGGAGAGCCTGCAAGAACACCTTGACCGGGCCTTGAGCCGGGCTCACGGGTCATGAGCCCTCTCGCCCGAGTCCTCCGGAGGGGTATCCGGGTCTACCAGTACCTCACCGCGTCGCGGCCCTCGCCGTGCCGCTACATCCCTACCTGCAGCCACTATGGGATGGAAGCCATCGAAACCCATGGGGCCTTGCGGGGCACCTGGTACACGGCCCACCGGCTGGGCCGGTGTCATCCCTGGGGCTCGAGTGGCCACGATCCGGTACCCCCCGCTCGGTCCCGCCCAGCCGGTACCGAGTCAACCTGGCGCCGGCATGCCCAGCAGGTAGATCATGCTTGCTGAACAATTCGTCATCCTGCTTAAGGAAATCTGATGTTCGATCTGATTGCGTCGATTCTCGCCTTCTTCTACGACATCGAAGGCGTCGGGTACGGCGGCTCCATCATCCTGCTCACCCTGGTGATCATGGTGGCGCTCACACCGCTGACGCTCAGCGGGACCCGCTCGATGATGAGGATGCAGCAGCTCCAGCCCGAGCTGAAGCGCCTTCAGCGGGAGCACAAAGACGACCGCCAGGCGATGAACGAAGAGATGATGGCCTTCTACAAGGCCAACAACATCAACCCGGTCGGTGGCTGTCTTCCCCTCCTGGTCCAAATGCCGGTGTTCCTGGTGCTATTCCGAGTACTCAACAAGCTGACCAACAAGGGTGCCGACGGGCTGTTCGACCCCTCCTATCTATCTGAGGACAGCCAGCTGTTCCAGGATCTGTCGGAATCCAGCGAGATGCCGTTCGGACCGTTCAACCTGGCCATCAGCGCCAACGATGCCATCCAGGACAACTTCTTCACCGGTCTCCCTTACCTCATCCTGATCCTCTTCGTGGCCGGCACCAGCATCTACCAGCAGAGGCAGATCCAGGGCCGGAACCCCAACGCCGAGGTCAATCCGCAGCAGCAGATGATCATGAAGTTCCTGCCCATCTCGTTCGCGGTGTTCTCCTTCTGGTTCGCCACCGGCCTGGTCGTCTACTGGGCGACCAGCAACCTGTATCGGGTCGGTCAGCAGGCCTGGATCTCCCGCACCATCTATGGGACAAAGAGCAAGGACGCGGCCGTGGTGTCGAAGGGGACGGATTCCGGCAAGGGCGGCGACGCCAAGGCGACGGAGCCCGGCAAGAAGAAGGAGGCGCCAAATGGTGACGATGCCTCGAGCAAGAACGGCGGCGGCCGGGGGGGGAAGGCCAAGGGCGGAGCGGGAAAGAACGCCAAGAACGCCAAGAAGTCGAACAAGGCCCTGCCCGACAAGCGCAAGGCTGGGGGTCGGGCCAAGGGTGGTTCCGGAAACGGGTCGGGCCAGGGTGGCAAGCAGTCGGGCGGGCGCCAGTCGGGTGGACGGACGACTGAACCGGGCTCCCCGCAAAAATCCAGCAAGCGAAGCCGCAAAAGGAAGTGAGGGTCTGATGGAGTGGGTGACGACGACGGGAAAGACCGTCCAGGAAGCTACCGAGCGGGCTCTTGATCAGCTTGGCGTACACGCTGACGAGGCCCAGGTCGAGGTGGTCGAGGAGCCCAAGGCCAAGTTTCTGGGTCTGTCGCGTACCGATGCGAAGGTGAGGGCGCGGGTTATGCCCCTCAAGCCACGGCCCAAGCGGGGTCGCAGCAAGCGAGAAGGTGGAGGCGGGCGCAACCGGCAAACCCAGGGGGGCAACCGAGGTGGCCGGGGCGGTGGCGGTGGAAAGCGTGGCCGCTCGGGGGCCCGAGGGAGCGGCGATGACCGACACCAGTCCAAACGGGGCGGATCACAGCGGGGGGGCGGCGCGTCTGGTCCCTCGGGCGGGAACCCCGGAGACGGCGAGCGGAAGCCTGCCGGTTCCGGGTCGGGTGAAGCTCGAAACCGGGGCAACCGGCGAACGAAGAACGAGAACGACAAGCGATCGGGTTCCAAGGATCGTCCGATCAACGACAGGGAAGAGAAGAACACCGTGGCAGATGAAGAGGCAATTAGTGCGAGTGAACAAGGCGACCTCGTCGCCGACTTCCTGAGCGGCATGCTCGACGCATTCGACGCCGATGGCGACATCGTCATCGACGAGCTGGATGACGACACCGTCGAGGTGCGCGTCGAAGGCGAGGATCTGGGGCTGCTGATCGGCTCGGGTGGCTCCACCATGACTTCAATCCAGGAGCTGGCCCGGACCTATGTGAAGCGTCAGGCCACCGAAGGCATCCGCGGACGCGTGTTCGTCGATGTCGGAGGCTTCCGTCAGCGTCGGCGTGAGGCCCTCGAGGGCTTTTCGGCCAAGGTGGCCGCTCAGGCCCTCGATAGTGGTGCCGAGGTTGCACTCGAAGCCATGAATTCCGCCGATCGCAAGATTGTTCATGACGCCATGAACGATATCGACGGTGTCTCCACTATCTCCGAGGGAGAAGATCCCAACCGTCGGGTGGTTGTGATCCCCGACGCCGCTGACTGAAGCTGCTCTTGATCGCTCTGGCCTAGGCTGGGGTGCGTGGAGCAGAATCCGGATGACGAGGAGACGGTGGAGCATCGGGAGATGCTCCACCGTCTCTTTTCGCGTGCGGCGTCGCGCGACCTGGTGGGACGCAACGCTGACTTGGACGAGTTGATCGACCACTCTCTGGGGTTCGTCGAGCTCCTGCCCGATGACTCTGACTTCGCGGGCCGGGGGATCGACCTGGGTTCAGGCGGTGGGGTGCCGGGTTTGGTGGTGGCTCTGTTGACTCCGTCGTCCACATGGGAGCTGGTTGATTCCCAGGCGGTTCGCGTTGACTGGCTGGACCATGCTGTAGTGGATCTGGGAATCGGTGGCCGGGTGGAGGCCGTTCACGCCAGGGCCGAGGTTCTCGGCCGCCGAAGTGAATGGCGTGAATCGGCGGACGTGGCCACGGCCCGCCTCTTTGGCCCGCCCGCTGTGGTCGCTGAGATCGGCGCCGGGCTGGTGAGGATTGGTGGATCGATCATTGTCAGCGATCGGAGGGGGTCCGACCGTTGGGACGATGCTGTCTTGGGGGAGCTGGCGCTGGAACGATGTAGTTCTCCTCCCGGCTTTGTGGTGTTGAAGAAGACCGCCGCGCTGGCCTCCCAGTTCCCAAGGCGTGAGGGTGTCCCCTCCAGGCGTCCCCTGTTCTAGAGGCGTGCGTACTGGGTTCTGGAGCGTTTCACGTGAAACAGCAAGCGGGTACTTGCGTCGGCGGGTGAAGCGGGGGAGGATACTGGTATATGGCTGACTCCCCGCCCCCTACCGCGCCCGGACGCACTCGAGAGGCCCCACAGCTCCGCTCCGAGCTGGTGAGCGATATCGAAGCCGCGGCCACCGAGGTCAGTGAATCCGCTCGCAACACTGATATCCAATTGCCCCGCGTGATAGCCGTCGCCAATCAGAAGGGGGGTGTTGGCAAGACGACTACGGCGGTCAATGTCGGAGCCTGCCTGGCTGAGCTCGGCTTCCGTACCCTGGTCATCGACCTGGACCCCCAGGGCAACGCTACGACGGGCCTGGGCATCAACCCACGGGCCATCGAGACATCCATGTACGACGTCATTCTCCACGACCTACCTTTGGAGGACACTGTCGAGGCAACGACGGTTCGCAACCTTTTCATTGCTCCTGCCAACCTCGATCTGGCCGGAGCTGAGATTGAGCTGGTACCGGCTTTCAGTCGGGAATCCCGCCTCAAGACGGCGATCGAGCCGGTCTTGGACACCTACGACTATGTCCTGATCGACTGCCCGCCCTCGCTGGGTCTTCTCACGGTGAACGCCCTGTCGGCTGCCACCGAGGTCATGGTCCCGATCCAGTGCGAGTACTACGCACTAGAGGGTCTCGGCCAGCTCCTGCGCAATGTAGAGCTGGTACGCAAGAACTTGAACCCGGCGCTGCACGTGAGTGTGATCGTGCTCGTCATGTACGACGCCCGAACCAAGCTCGCTGAGCAAGTAGCCGCCGAGGTCCGAACCCACTTCGGGGAGAAGGTCCTCAGGACGGTGGTTCCCCGGACGGTTCGTCTGTCTGAGGCCCCGTCTTTCGGCCAGCCCATAATCGCTTTCGATCCCAGCAGTAGGGGAGCGTTGGCCTACCGGGATGTTGCCCGGGAGGTCAGCGGCGAAGGAGACACCCTGTGAACCGGCGAAGCGGATTGGGCAAGGGCCTCGGCGCCCTCATCCCCGGCGATGTCGTTACAGACGAGTCAGCAGCAGAGGGCTCCGCCTTCGTCGAGTTGCCGGTTGCCTCGGTTGAACCGAACAGCTACCAGCCCCGCAAGGCGTTCGACGAGGACTCGCTGACCTCGCTCACCGCATCCATCCGCGAGCTAGGTGTGCTCCAGCCCATTTTGGTGCGCCAGACGGGCCCAGAGCGCTATGAGCTGATCGCGGGGGAGCGGCGATACCGGGCCGCTCGTCGTGCCGGTCTGCAGACCATCCCGGCCCTGGTCAAGACGGCGGAGGACGTCAACTCGCTGGAACAGGCCCTGGTGGAGAACCTGCACCGAGAGGATCTCAACGCCATCGAGGAAGCGGCCGCCTACCAGCAGCTCATCGAGGAGTTCAAGCTCTCCCAGGACGAGGTGGCCACGCGAGTGGGCAAGAGTCGGTCGGCCGTAGCCAACACCCTGCGTCTCTTCCAGCTCCCGCCCATTATCCAGCGGTACGTGGCTGACTCCCGGCTCACTGCCGGCCATGCCCGAGCCCTCCTGGGTACGCCCGACCGCGAGGTGCAACTGAAGCTCGCCGAGAAGGCCTTGGACGGAGGCCAGTCGGTGCGCCAGGTCGAACGGGCTGTTCGTGATCACCTCAGGGAGGCCACCGCCGATGAAGCCGGTGACGACGAAACCACCGAGCCGGCCGACGATCGGCCCGCCGCCCTCCTCGAACTCGAGGAGTTGTTGTCCAATCTGCTCGATACCAGGGTGCGGGTGAAGCTCGGTAGCAAGATGGGTCGGGTGGAAATCGACTTCGCAACCCTCGAGGACCTCGAGCGAATCTACCGGGCCATGGTGGGTGAAGTCCCATCAGACGAAACCCTGGAGTGAAGCTTCTCCACAGGGTTGAACACAGGCTGTGGGAACGTGAAACGGCCGGCCCAAGGGCCGGCCGCGTGGGTATTGAGGGTTGGAGTCAAAGACCCCGACTGGACTAGATCAGGTCAGCGATCTCATCAAGGAGTGCAGCCTTGGGCTTGGCTCCCACTAGCTTTCGCGCTGGTTGGCCATCCTTGAACACGATCATGGTCGGAATGCTCATCACCTCGAACTGACGGGCAATGCTGGGGTTTTCGTCCACATTGACCTTGGCGATCTGTAGCTTGCCCTCTTGCTCGTTGGCGATCTCGTCGAGAATCGGGGCAATCATCTTGCAGGGGCCACACCATTCGGCCCAGAAGTCGACCAGGACCGGCTCGCTGGCCGAACCGATGACCTCAGAGAAGGTCTCATCACTGAGAGTGGCGATTTTGTCGCTCATTGTGGCTGGACTCCGTTCGTCGTTGTGCCCATATTAGTCAGACCCTTCGGCCCTCTGGGGTTAGGCACCAATAGAACCCGAGATAGGGACCGGGCATTCCTGTCTCGGGATACCGGCTCAATGCTCCTCTTCGAGCCAACGCTCTGCGTCGATGGCGGCCATGCAACCGCTCCCGGCGGCGGTGATGGCCTGCCGGTAGTAGTCGTCCTGGACGTCGCCACAGGCGAAGACCCCTTCGACGCCCGTACGGCTGCTCTTGCCCTCCGTGATGAGGTAGCCGTTCTCCTTGAGATCGAGCTGGCCCTGGAACAGGTCGGTGTTGGGCCGGTGCCCGATGGCTACGAACAGGCCACTGATGGCCAGGTCTGAGGTTTCGCCGGTCTTGACGTTCTCGACCGAGATGCTCTCGACACTCCCCTCGCCGTTCACCTTGGTGACCACGGTGTCCCACAGGTACTTGATCTTCTCGTTGGCTTCGGCCCGGTCTCGCATGATCTTGGAGGCCCGGAGCTCGTCGCGGCGGTGGATGATCGTGACCGTTCGGGCGAAACGGGTGAGGAAGGTCGCTTCCTCGATGGCCGAGTCGCCGCCACCGACCACCGCGATGTCCTGGTCCCGGAAGAAGAACCCATCGCAGGTCGCGCAGGTACTGACGCCGTGACCCAGCAGGCGACTCTCGCCGTCGACATCGAGCATCAGGGCCTGGGCGCCAGTGGAGACAATGATGGTTTCGGCGCGGTAGGTGGGTTCCGCGGCCTCCGGATCACCAACCCAGACGCGGTGGGGGCGATTGGACAGGTCGACCCGACTCACCTTCTCGGTCCGGATGTCGGCGCCGAATCGTTCCGCCTGGGCCCGGAAGTTGGTCATGAGCTCGGGACCCATGATGCCTTCGGGAAATCCAGGGAAGTTCTCGACGTCGGTGGTCAGCATGAGTTGACCACCGGGCTGATCGCTGGTCGAGGACGGCTCACCTTCGATGACCAGGGGATCGAGGTTCGCTCGAGCGGCGTATATGGCGGCGGTGAGCCCGGCCGGGCCGCTACCGATGATCAGGACGTTGTGGACATCAGTGCTCATGATGCTAGCTCCAAGATGAAAGAGAGTGGGGTGGCCTGTGAGTCACCCAAGGAATGGAACCCTGTTCTGAGCCCGACGATTCCCGGCCCGCCGGCTGGTACGACTACTCGGCGGCGGTCTGACGCTTGCGCCACAAAAAGAGGCCAGGTCCGACCAGTAGGACGCCGAACATCAGGTAGGCCGGATAGCTCCGTCCGTCGAAGAAGAACTCCGACAGTTCGGACAGGAGGCGGAAGAGGGCGATGGTCAGCATCAACACGAGCAGCAGGGCGCAGAACATCATGACGGTCCCGAACACCACACCGCGGGCTGCGGTTATGGCGGGCCCGGCTGTCTTGCTGCGGACCTGACCAACGAGGGTTTCGACCTTGGCGGCCGCTTGTACCGGCCAGTCGTCGGGTCCGGGCGAGGAGATGGCGGACGCCAGCCGATCGCGGGCCGCGTCGACCTGGCTGGTGAGTCGGTCGCCGACCGACGGGTCGGGGGATTCAGTCTCGGCCATGGGCGGCGATCCTAGTCGCCGCGCCCGCTGTTGCTCGACTCCGGCCCACCGAATTGGACTCAGCGGGCAAGAGCGGCGAGGGGATCGCACTCCTCAGTGATGGCCGGCTCGGTCCCGGTGCCTTCGAAGATAGTCACGAGGAGCTCGGTGGCCGACCGCCAGGCCACAATGTGGGCGGGCCCGCCCTCCCAATCGGCCTCGGCCCACCACACGACCTGAAACCCGGCATCAATGAGACCGGCGTCGACGCAACGAGGGGTTGGTTCGACCGGCGGAGACGATTGCAGCACCTCGAGGTTGTCGTCGGTCCAGGCCTCGAGCCCAGGCATGTCGATGGGGCCCAAATCAGTGGGAAGCCCAGGGACTTCGGGGGGCGCGAAGCGGAACAGTCCCTCTTCGTCATCGCCCGAGTCGTCGGATTCCCCCGCGTCGACTGCTTCCTCGGCGGCCTCAGGGACGGGGGCCGAGTCGGCCATCGATCCTTCATCCATGTCGGCCGAAGCCTCCATGCGGTCGCTTCCGCCGGAGACAGCCTCCGTCGCCTCACCGTCGTCGGCCGCGATGAGGTCGCGGGCTGCGTTGTCGGCCAACTCGGCGCCGTCGTCGTCAACGTTGGAGTCGCTGAGCCGCTGGAGCGACACGCCGGCTATGGCCACCACCGCGATACCGGCCGCAACCGCGGCCACCCTGGTCAGGGTCTGGTTGCGCCGGGCTCGCCGTTCGGCGAGATCGATCACCGGTGGGACAGGAGTGACCGGAGCCGGAGTCTCCTCGGCGCCCATGGCATCGAGGGCTCGACCGATCAGTACATCCATGACCTCGGGAGTAGGCAGATCGACCGGTTCTCGCGTGGCGGACACGATGGGGGTCAGTTCCCCGAGGATGGTCATCAATCGGGGGTCGGCCTCGACCCGGGCCCGATCCTCGTCGGTGAGCTCACCGTCGCAGTAGGCAGAGACCAGCTCATCGTCGGAAAGGGGGGTCGGGTCAGCCATGATCACCACCTGTGACGTCTGAAACGTCGTCCTGGTTCCCGAGGAGCTCGGCGAGGTGGCGTCGGCCCCGGGCGATGCGGGAGCGTACCGTCCCCGGAGGTATCTCCAGGGTGGCTGCGATCTCGGCGTAGTCGAGGCCGAGCTGGTCGCGCAGGATCACCGGTGCCCGGAACTCCTCGGGTAGGGCCACCAGCGCGGCGTCGAGGTCGAGCCGGTCCGCCACCCCGCTGTCGAGGGACGGCGCTCCACCCTCGACCGGGCGCTCGAATTCCGGCAATCCGGGGTCGGGCCGTCTTTTCCGGCGTCTCAATTCGTCGAGGCACGCATTGGTGGCAACCCGGTAGGCCCAGGTGGAGAACCGGGCCCGCCCATCGAAGCGCGATAGGCCCCGCACGATCGCGATCAGGGCTTCCTGGGTGGCGTCGAGGGCGTCTGCATCATTGCCGGCCAACCGTCTGCACACCGCATAGATCCGGTCCTGGTGGGCGCGCAGCAGCTGGTCGGTGGCGGATCGATCACCCGCCTGGGCGGCTTCGATCAGAGCGGCTTCGTCGACTGGCGCGATGCAAGGAGGCTACGCAACGTAGGTGGCCGGCCGGGGGACGGCCGAACGCCGGCTCAGCTCAGAGAAACGTCGCTGATGGAGACGCGGTAGCCGTCGGGCTGCTCATCGAGCGACTGGCCCAGATGGGTGATCCAGATCAGGACGGCCGTGGCGGTGGTGGGCGTCTCCAGGCTGAACTGGATCTGGTCGTGGAGCCCGGTGTCCTGAGCCAGGACCGGACCCCAGGCGCTGACGTCGGTGGGCAGTTCGCCGTTGATCGCATGGATCGAGGCCGACCATCCCACCGACGGAGACTCGATGGTGATGCCGGAGAAGGTAGAGGGTTCGGCGAGCTCGACGATCAAGCCCAGACCGTCCTTGAGACCGCCGAATTCAGGACTGGTGTAGATCTGTGTGGTCCAGGCCGTCTCGGGGTCGGAGTCGATGGCGTCCCCAGCCCGGTCGGCGTGCTCGTCGGTACTGTTGCCGCCGGTATCGAACGGGTCGAACGGGACGGCACTGGCCACCGTGGGGCTCTCAGGTGCGGGTTCGTCGCCGGTCAGAACCGGTTCGACGACACCGGCTGATTCGGTGCTGCCCGGCTCGACGCCCACCGCTTCCTTGACGCCGTCGAACAGGTTCTGACCGGCGTCAGTGCGGGCAAAGAGCACACCCATGACACCGAGGCCGGCGGCGATCAGTAGGACCGCGAGGGTCGGCACCATCCATGCTCGTTCGCTCTCGACGAAGCTGGGTTCGCCCTGCTCCTCGATCTCGGCCGCCAGGTCATCTTCGAGAAGCACCAGCGTGTCGTCGGCCCGGTTCAGGTCGATGGCGCTCAGTGCGGCACCGAAGTCGGCGGCGGTCTGCCAGCGGGCGTCGGCGCTGCGGGCCAGGGCCCGCATGATGGCCACGTCGAGGTCGCGGGGCACCCCGGGTCGGATGCGCCCGGGGCTGACCGGGGTTCGTTGGAGTCGGGCCAGGGCGATGGCTGCGTCGGAGTCGCCGTCGAAGGGGGGCCGACCGGTGAGACACTCGTAGAGCATCACTCCCAGGGAATAGACATCGCTGCGGGCGTCGACGGGGGCCCCTTCGACCTGCTCGGGCGAGAGGTACTTGGCGGTACCCAGCAGGGTGCCCTCGCGGGTGAGATCGGTGTGTTCGCCGGCCTTGGCGATACCGAAGTCGGTGACCATCACCCTTTGGTCGGAGCACATCAGCACATTGGCCGGCTTCACATCGCGGTGGACCACACCCCCGCGATGGGCAGCATGCAGGGCTGCCGCCACCTGGGTGCCGATGGTCACGACGCTGGCCGGAGGGAGCACGCCCTGCTCATCGAGCAGCTTGCGGAGAGTGGTGCCCTCGATGAGCTCCATCACGATGGCTTCGACGCCGGGTTCGCTGATGGTGTCGTAGATGGAGACGATCGATGGATGACCGAGTCGGGCGGCGGCCACTGCCTCGCGTCGGAAGCGGGACACGAATGTCTGGTCGGAGGCGAGGTGGGGGTGGAGGATCTTGATGGCCACCTGCCGGGTCAGGATGTGGTCGGTGGCGGCCCATACCTGGGCCATACCTCCGCTGGCCACGGGTACGCGCAGCTCGTACCGACCGGCCAATAGCCGGCCTGGACGCTGTGGGTCGGGGGTCGACGGGTTCACTGTCTCTCGCACCTCGTGATGAGGCTATCGGCCGGTGCGCGGCCGTCGAGGTCGGCGGTGACTCCGGCGTGAACGTCGGTTCGGTGCTCCCCCGCGGTCCGGGTCGGTTCCGGGAACAGCCACCCGATCGGCCGGATCGTCGTCGATGGGTCCGCCCGGCGCGGTGTCGGTCGGTTCCGTCGGCCGCGACGCATCGTCGGGTTGGTCCTTGGCATCGTCGAGGGGCACCAGGTTGGAGCCGCGGGATGTGTCGCGCCAATGGCGGGCCCACCAGACCACGAGGAACAGCAGGGCCGCGGCTGAGATGGCGATACCGACTCCGGGCACGAACGTCGACCTCACGCTGTAGGTGGCGCGCGCCAGTTCGATGCGGCCGTCGGGTGTGTTCACGACGACCCGGAGAGGGAACCCGCCGGAACCGCTGCTGCGCACCGTCACGTCGAGCGGTGTGTCGCCCGGCGGCAGCTCGACACGGGTGATGTCACCGTCGGGGAAGTCGAGCCGGTCGCTGATCAGCTCGACGCTGACGGTGACGGTGTTGGCGGACGTGTTGGTGAGCCTGAGCGGAATGACCCCTTGGCGGCCGGTCAGGGTGATGGGGGCCGCCTCCGAGAGGGTGATCTCGGTGAGCCCGTCGGTGATCTCCTGTTCGACGGCACCGATCATGGCCAGGGCCTGAGCGGTGCTGAGGTCGGCCGAACGGGCCACGAGGAGGCGTTCTTCGAGGCTGGCGAACGCGGGATCGTCGGTGGCGAGCAGGGACCGGTAGCTCGAGTACTGCTCGGCGACCTCCCGCAGCCGGGTGGGCAGGGGCCCGAGGTCGGTGGGTTCGGTGGGTCGGAGGTCGCGCACCAGAGTGGGACCGTTGACGGGCGACCCACCGGGTTCGATGGTCCGGTCGATGGTCTCGAACAGTTCGTCGATGGTGACGCCCCGGATCGGACCCGACCCGTCGAGCAACTGGAGGAGTTGGGCGAGGGCATCCAGGTTGGGGGCCCAGGTGTCGGGGGCGGCGAAGACGAACCCGCGGTTGTCCTGGGAGAACTGGTTCTGGAGTACGGCCATGTGGGCCAGGAATTCGTGGACGTCCGCGGCTGTCTCGGCGGTCAGGAACAGTCGGCCCAGGGTTTCGTTGGTGGCAACGGCGCGGACCTCGCGGTCATCGTCGGTTTGGAGGGCGAACCAGCCTCCGGTCGATACCGGGATGGGACCGCTGGGCACACGGGTGAGCTCGTCCTCGTCGATCACGACCTGGTCGACCTGGAGGTCGTGCAGCCGGGAGACGACGGTGGTGGAGGAGGGTTGATCGATCACCCAAGTGCGGACGTCGGGGCGGGTTCCGATGAGGCCGCGAGTGACTTCGGAGCCGCGGCTGAGGGTGTCGGCGACGACGGCGTCGCGTCCCGCGTTGATCCAGCTGAGCAGGTCGAGGTCGACATAGGGGGTGCCGATGATCTGACTGGTCTCGGCCATATCGGCGAGCACACCAACCGTGTCGGCTCCCACCGCCGATCCGTCGGCGAGGGCCACCAGGGTCTCGGGCGTCGGAGTGATGGTGACGGGCATGGGTCCGGCGGCCAGCTCTCGGACCAGGTCTCCGAAGCGGGTTGCTTCGGCGGGGGCCAGGCTCCGGGTGCCGTCGAGGTGAATCGACGGTGAGGAGTGGAGCGGCACGACCAGGGAGATCAGCAGGTCGGAGGCGGGGAGCTCGGCGTCTTCGCGGGGCAACCGGATGAGATGGGTGACCAGGTCGGCGAGGGGTTGACCTTGGGCGTCGCGGGCCTCGATACGAACGGGCATGACTCCCGGCTCCCGGACCCTGACCCGGGCCTCGTCGAATTCGCCCTCGTCGCGCAAAGGGATGGTGAGCACGATGTTGCCGGCGTCCGACCGGGGGGCTTCATCGACCCGGACTGGTGAGTCGGTACGCCAGAAGAAGGGGCCCAGGTCGCTGCCCGAGATGGTCTCGGCCAGGGTCTGGCGGGTTGTGACCGGACCGAAGAGGGTCATCTCGATGGTGGCGTCAGGGCCGATGTCGGTGGGAAGGAGCTCGACCTGCCACTCGCCTTCGGCCTCGACCCACGGGCTCTGGGTCACCAGTTCGAGGGTGGGCGCGAGGCCCTGAGCCCCGGCCCTGCGTTCGGCTCCGAGCCCGGGGGTGAGCAAGGCACTCACGAGCAGGGCGAGAGCCGTCAGGGCCAGGGTCCGGGTGGGTGGGGCGCGGAAGCTCATCACGGTTCGAGGGGGCACTCGAGGACCATGAGTCCGTGGGCGAGGGGCTCGAATCCCAACCGTTGGTAGAGAGCGTAGGCATGCTCGTTCGAGGCTTGGGTGTTCACGGTGACGTCGGTGGTGTGGTGACGTTTGAGCCAACGGAGGCTGTCGACCACCAGCGCGGCGCCCAGACCATGACCGTGGGCCCGGGGGTCGACGGCCAGACGCTGGAGGTAGCCGCGCCGATCGGCCCTACCGGTGATTGCGTACCCTGAGGGGCGACGGTTGAATCCCCGCTCGGCGGTGGCGATCCGGAAACGGCTGACCGGAGTGGCCCGCCGGGCCTCCTTGATCCCGGCCTGGTCGAGGCGCCAGAAGGGTTGGAAGGCGGAGTGGTCGATTTCGAGGACTGCGGGGATGTCGGTGAGCAGGCCGCGCCTCTGGTTGTGGCTGGTGATGTCGGGGATGTCGCTGAGGTCGTGGCGCAGCAGGCGCAGCTCTTCTCGGGGGGTGAAGCCGGCAGCCAGGAAGGGCTGTGATTCACCGGGTCCGAGGGCGGCGGTGACCGCGTGGGTGTACCCCTGGCGAGTCAGATCGTCGCGGCATGACTTGATGCTCTCGCGCTCGAAGCGGTTCTGGCCCGGGAGGGGCACCACGTACGCGACGGAGTCATCGCCGTGCCAGGGGCCGACCCGCATACGGTCGCTCCCCTTCTGGATCACCGAGAACCGGCTCACGATGGATGGCCCACCGGTACCTCCTCGGGTGACCAGGATACGGGTCCAGCACCGTTCGGCTGGTCGACCGGGGGAGAGCCGGCCGTTAGCCTCGCTCCGGTGATGTCCGAGCTCCCGATCGACGATACCCGCTGGCAGTCAATCCTGGCCGAGGTGGCGCCCCTGGCCGGGCGGTTCGTGTCGGCCGGCTTCCGGATCTTCCTGGTGGGGGGCGTGGTTCGTGACGTGCTGGCCGGCGTCGCCCCACGCGATGGCGACGACCTCGATCTCACTACCGACGCCCGCCCGGAGCAGACCAAGGACCTGGTCGCTGACTGGGCTGATGCGGTGTGGACCCAGGGTGAGCGTTTCGGAACCGTCGGCTGTTCGTACCAGGGGCGTGAGTTCGAGATCACCACCCACCGGGCCGAGTCCTACGATCCGGCCTCGCGCAAACCGGCAGTCGAGTTCAGTACCGCCATCGAGAGCGATCTGGCCCGCCGGGACTTCACGGTGAATGCCATGGCGGTTGAGCTGCCGGCCCCCGAGCTCATCGACCCCTTCTTCGGGGCACGCGATCTGGGGAGCCGGGTGCTGCGCACCCCGCTCGATCCGTCGGTGTCGTTCACCGACGACCCCTTGCGCATGATGAGGGCAGCCCGCTTCATCGCCAGGCTCGACCTGATGCCGGTAGCCGAGTTGCTGGCCGCGGTTGACGAGTTCGTGGGGCGGCTGGCCATCGTGTCAGCCGAGCGAATCCACGACGAACTGCTCAAGCTGTTGGGTGCTCCCGATCCCACCACTGGTCTCGACTTCCTGATCGAGCGAGGAGTGATGGACCACATCGCTCCCCGATACGGGGCCGAGGCCGGGGCCGAGGCCGTTGCGCAGACCATTGCAGCCATTGCCCAACTGCCTGCGTCCGACCGTGAGCTCAGGCTGGCCGCCCTGCTGTCGGTCGAGCCCGATGCCGCGATAGCCCGGCTCGAGCGGCTGAAGTTCTCGCGGCGCGGATCGGCGCGGATCCGGCTCCTTCTCGACGGTCTCGACTGGGTGATGTCCCACCCCCCGGCGTTCGAGGACGCCGAGCTGCGTCGGTGGGCGCTGCGGTTGGGGTCTGATCGCGAGGCTCTGCTGGGGCTGGCCAGGGCCCGGGGCCATGGTGAGATCGTTGCCGCGGCCGCCCAGGGGTGGGCCCGGCTGGCGGCCACCGAGGATCTCGACGACGACTCGGTGCCGCTCGGGGGCGGGGAGATCATGGAGCTTCTCGGCGTGGGCCCGGGGCCCGAAGTGGGTCGCGCCGTCGAGCGGTTGCGGGCCCGCCGGCTGGAGTTCGGGCCTCTGGATGCCGCCGAGGCTCGTCGGGTCCTACGGGAAGGGGCTAGCTGATCCAGACTGACCACGCTAAGTGGTGGAATCGACCAAAATGGGCCGAATCACCCATCGAGTGAGTAACGTCGGTCACCTAGGGTGGTGCTCGGTGGCGGTTACGACATCGGGCGGGTGTCGAACCAGTACTTCGGATTCCGATTGGCGGATTGGATCCGAAGCCAACCGGACGGTGGGAGTCAAGGCGGTGACTCCCACCGTCTCGGTCGTTTTGGAGGTCAGATCCAGGGGCCTGGGCCGAGCCGTCATGAACCCTGTTTGCGAGCCCGAACGACCAGGGTGGGCGGCACCCAGCGGAAGGTGTCGCTCCAGAGCCGGCTGTGCATGCCCGAAACCGTCGGCTCCGGCTCGTGCATTGCGTCCACCACGAAGCCGGCGCGCGACAGTCCGGTGACCAGCTCGCCGTGGCTGCGAGGGCGGTCGTGGCTGTCTTCACCGTCGCTGGTCCAGCTGCGGACCGAGTTGTCGAACCAGGATCGGACCAGGCGGAGGGGGTCGGGCGAGTTGGTGTCGAGCAGGGCCGAGGCGGGGTGGGGGAGGGAGAACACGAACTGACTCTGGTGGCGAAGGATGCGATGGACCTGGCGAAAGACCCGGCCCAGATCCTCGACGGTGGTCAGACCGTAGGCGCTCACCACCGCGTCGACACTGTCGGCCCTCAGGAAGGCCAGCGCGTGAAGGGCGGCCTCGTTGACCTCGACGTTGACCTCGGCCTGGCGGGCGGCCAGCCGGGTTCGTTCCAGGGAGTCGGGCCGGGGATCGACCACGATGACGCGGGCGCCTGCCTTGGCCAGGACGATCGGGTTGAGGCCACCGGACCCCAGCACGACCAGGCGCCGACCCTGGGGATCGCCCAGGAGGCGCAGGGTGGATTCGTCGGGGATGTCGGGCCCGTACTGCACCGCGTCGGCTGAGGGATCGGCGCCCTCGGGGAAGGCGGCGGGGTGGGTCTGCCCGGCGGATGGGCGGACCGGGGGTTCGTTGACCGGCGGTTCCATGACCCTGATCCTGTCACCTCGTCTCGGGCCCCGCGGACCGCGCCGGATCGGCGCTCGATACGCTTCGGTTCTGATGGGATTCCAACCCAACGCCATACGGGGCGCCGGACCTGGCGTGGTCGACTATCGGTTGGCCCGGGCCGGGGTCCTGGCCGAGTACCGCCGCGGCAATGTCGGCGCCACCGAGCTCTGCGACGCCCACCCGGAGCTGAGGCGGGCCGCCCAGAGCTACTCCCGTCCCACCGGCGAAGACTGCCCCATCTGCTCGCGCCACCAACTGGTGCTGGTCAGCTATGTCTTCGGCCCCCGGCTTCCCCCTCACGGCCGGTGCGTGCAGACCGCGGCTGAGATCGACGCCATCGCCGTCCGCGACGGCCGGTTCCAGTGCTTTGTCGTCGAGGTGTGCCCCAATTGTGGGTGGAACCATCTGGCCCAGACCTTCGACCTGGGTGACTGAGCGCGCTCGATGGCTCCTCCCTCCCTGTCTCGTTGGGCCCGTATCAAGGCCAAGATTCCCCGCCGGAAGCGGCGCAGCATCTTCTGGCGCCTACGCCGGGTCTTCTTCCTCATCTTCCTGCTGGGTATCGCCGCCTTCTCCGGCGTGGCCTACGTGCTCGCCCAGCTCCCGCTGCCCGAGGATTACGCCGATCAGGAGGCCGACCTGGTCCAGACTTCATTCGTCTGCTCCATCGAGGTCACCGATCCCTGTGGCCCCGAGAACGCGATCGCTCAGCTCAGCGCCGGCGAAGACCGCCTGAATGTCACCTACGAGGAATTGCCCCAGGTCCTCATCGACGCGGTGGTCGCCGCCGAGGATCAGGACTTCTTCACCCACCGGGGTGTTGATCCGGTGGGCATCACCCGTGCCGCGTGGAACGACATCCGCGGCGTGGGGGTGACCCAGGGCGGGTCCACCATCACCCAGCAGTACGTGAAGAACGCCTTCCTCACCCGCGATCGCACCGTCAAACGCAAGATCCAGGAAGCGGTGCTGGCCATCAAGCTCGAGCGTGAGCTGACCAAGGAGGAGATCCTCCTCCGGTACCTCAACCGCATCTACTTCGGCCGGGGCGCCTACGGGGTTCAGTCCGCCTCCCAGGCCTACTTCAACAAGGACATCGGCGAGATCGACTTGGCGGACGCGGCGTACCTGGCCGGACTGATCCGGGCCCCCGAGGCGGCCGAGGCCACCCGAGATCCTGCGGTGGCCCACCAGCGGCGGGCTTCAGTACTGGCCCGCATGCTCGAGGACGAGCTCATCACCCAGGAAGAGGCCGACGCGGCCAACGCTCGCCCGTGGGATGTCTGCTTCGGGGCTCAGCGCAGCGGAGCCCACTGTTCGGTCGTCGAGAAGCTCAGCCGCGAAGGTCTCGGCGAGGTTCAGGGCGCCCACTACGGCACCGAGTACTTCGTCGACTGGGTACGTCGGGTGGTGTCCGTCGACCTCGAATTGGGAGCGGCCATCTACACCAAGGGTCTGAGGATCTACACCACCCTCGATCACGAGATGCAGAGGGCAGCGTTCGAGACGGTCACCGACACCCTCGATCCCCTCAACGGTGAGCCCGCGGCCTCGATCGTCTCGATCGACGATCAGGGTCGCGTCCGCGCCATGGTGGGCGGCTTCGATTTCGACCAGAGTGAGGTCAACTTGGCTCTGGGGGTCGATGGTGGTGGTTCGGGCCGCCAGCCGGGCTCGAGCTTCAAGCCGTTCGTGCTGGCCGAGGCCATCAGCCAGGGGTTCTCGGCCCGCAGCTTCTTCCTGGCGCCCAGGGTCATCGTGCTCGAAGGGGCCAACGCCGGCCGCGACTGGACTGTGCGGGGCGGTTCCTCGGCCGCCGGTTCGATGGATCTGCTCCAGGCCACCCGGGTGTCGTCCAACGTGGTGTACGCCCAGCTCATGCTCGAGGTCGGGCCGGCCAATGTGGTCAACACCGCGCACCGCCTCGGTATCGAATCGGACCTGCCCGAGGTGAACTCTCTGGTGTTGGGGGCCGGCGAGGTCTCGGTGCTCGACATGGCTACCGCCTACAACACCCTGGCCCGCGAGGGCACTCGCATCGACCCCACCTTCATCACCCGTATCGAAGACGCCGACGGCGAGGTGGTGTGGGAGTGGGAACCGAAACCCCGGGAAGTGCTCGACTCGGGAGTGGTCCGCCAGGTCACCTACGCCCTCAGCCGGGTGGTCGAGGGTGGCACCGGCCGCAAGGCCGCGTTCGGCCAGCCCGCCGCGGGTAAGACGGGAACCACCCAGGACAACCGCGACGCCTGGTTCGTGGGCTATACGTGCAAGCTCACCACCGCGGTGTGGATGGGCTACGTGGGCAAGCCGGGCGAGGAGCCCCGGTTCATGGACGACTTCCGGGACATCGAAGTCCAGGGCGGGACGTTCCCGGCCGAGATGTGGGGGGCCTACATGAGTCGCGCCACCCAGGGTCTCGACAGTTGCGACATCCCTCAGCCCAGCGGCTATCCGGGCCGCCAGCTCAACCTTGGGCTGCGCGACGGCACCACGACCACGACCGGCTCGACCACGACGTCCACCACCGGCACCACCCTGCCCGGCGGCTCGACCACCACCTCGAGCTCGTCCAGCACCATCGCCCCCTCGCCGGGCACCACGGTCCCAGCGTCGACCACCACCATCCCGGCACCGACGAGCACCACCTCGGCACCGACGAGCACCACCACCGACGAGACCACCACGACCACCACCTAGCCTCTCACCCCTCCCCCACCCGCGCCCCCACCCCCACCCCCACCAATTTGGGCAGTTTCACCACAAGATGTGTGGGTGAAGCTGCCCCAGAAGCGAAGTTCCGTGAGCGCGGGACCGGGCCTACACCACCTGGTGGGGGTAGTGGAGGAGGCAGACGGCACACCAGTGCTCGGTTCCCTCGGCCACCTCGACCTTCTCCTCGCGATCCCAGTCGGCGGGGGTTAGGTACACCCGTTGGACCAGGGTGAGATCCTCTTCGTTGTCGCCGCAGCTCTCGCAGTCACCGATCATGAGATCGAACTGTAACGAGACGGCCGGGAACCGGACAGCGGGCGCGACCGTCGGACTTCCCAATCGAGCCTGCGGGCCGGACGAGAGGGAGACCGATGACCACGACCATCCGAACTCGACCCAGCCGGTGGCGACGCCTCCTGGGCCTGGTTGTGGCGTTGACCTTCCTGGTCACCGCGTGCGGTGCGGGCGATGACGATCGCGGCACCAGCGTTGACGACGGCGATTCGTCCGAGGCCTCGTTCGACGACAGCGACGACTCAGACGGTGAAGTTGGCGACGACGTCGCCAGCGGGGATCTCGACCGCGAGGTCGAATCCGGCGGCGGTGAAGAGGGGGCCGATGGAGCGGTGGCTGACTCGGATGAGGGCGCTGACCCTGGTGTGGGCGGCCAATCGGGTTCGGTGCCCGACGGCGATCTCCAGCCGTCCGACTTCGGTCGCAAGATCGTCTACACCGCCGATGTGGTTGTCGAGGTCGAGGATGTCACCGCCGCAGCCCGCAAGGCCCAAACCGCCATCGCCGGGCTCGGGGGTTTGGTCTTCGGCCAGGAGACCACGTCGGATCCGACACCCCGCACCGTCTACGAGTTCAAGGTGAGGCCGGCTGACTTCCAGGAGGCTCTGTCCCGCCTCGAGGGTCTGGGCGATCTGGTGACTCAGACCATCTCGGCCGACGACGTGACCGAGCGGGTCGTCGATCTGGAGAGTCGGATCATCACTTCCGAGCTCAGCGTGAACCGGCTGCGGGGCTT
>JAAEMS010000114.1 GCA_024225275.1 Actinomycetes bacterium | reverse complement strand
CCTGCCTGAGACTGTCCGCCGGCCCGGGCGCCGGGAGGTGTCGAACGGGTGGAAGTTGAGATGCTGACGCCTCACTGGCGTTCGTTGTCCTGCCGCCCCGGCGCTTCGCTGCGGGTTGGCTTCGAAGCGGTGGCGGTCACCAGTGGTGCAAGTGTGTAGAAATCCTCGGCCATCGGGCGAGACGGGGCCGGGGCACACCGTTGGTGTATTGGTGTGAACCCTCATCTCCCGGCCAGCAGTAGGTGAAACGGGAGATGGATCAACGACCGGGAGATGGGCTGGTAGGTGGAGTGTGCCGACCCGGGGACATTCACGGCATTCGTCTGTCGAGAAACTCAGGCGGGTCCGGGGAGGAGATCGAACGCGGTTGTATGGGCTGGTCTGACGATCCGGAAGTCTCGTTCGTCGAGGGTCGCGATCGTGGTTTGGCCGAGGCGTTCGGCGATGGCGACGATCGACGCGTCAGCAGCGTCGAGGCTGATGTCGTTGTAGGTGCCGAGCAGTTCGGTGATCCGGGCCCAGTCGGTGCTGGTGAGCGGTTCGATGCTGAGCTGGCCTTGAACAATCGCGGTGTAGAACGCTGCCTCGGCGGCGATGTCGAGCTGTCGGCGGATCAGCCAACCAGCTTCGGCGATCACCAGCGCCGTGGTGACAAGGGGACCTGGATGGGTTTGCAGCAACGCCAAACAACGTTGATGCATCGGGTCAGCCGAATCAGCAGCCGCGACCAGCGGCGCGGTGTCAACGATCAGCACTATCGATGCCGAACCCGCCCTCTTCGAGAAGCTGTTCGGCCTCAGCCGCAGACCGCCCCGAAGTAGAAGCGCCGATCGCCGCGAAACTCAGCTTGCGGCGAACCGGCCCGAACCGGGCCGAAATCGTATCCGCTGCCAACTCGTCGACACTCACGCCACGTTCAGCGGCTGCAGCGGCGAGGGCGGCTGCGATGTCGTCGGGGAGTTCGATCGTGGACATGGCTCCAAGGATAGGGCCCAGCTGTGACGCGGTCACGGCCGGTCCCCGGACGTTTCGCCGGGCTGCGGGCGGTTCTCTAGATCAATCTCTTGGTTCAAAGCAGCAAGCAGCTCTTCTTTGGACATCACCTCGCCATCGTCGCCGTCACTGTCGCTGTCGTTGAGGGCGGCGCCGAGGAACTGTTGGGTGTCGTCGTCTCGATCGAGGTGGTTCGACGCTCCGGGGTGGCAGGCGGCGTGGATCTGCTGGAGATGGCGGATGCTGACTTGGGTGTAGATCTCGGTCGTTTCCAATCGGACGTGGCCCAACATGGCTTGGATGTGGCGGATATCGGCGCCGCCTTCGAGCATCAAGGTGGCCATGGTGTGCCGAAACAGATGACAGGCCCCTTCTTTGCCGACACCGGAGGCTCGGATGTAGTTGCGGGCCATCTGCGTCAACCTCGACGGTGAGAACGGTGTGCCGTCGGTGGTGAGGAACAACCAGTTGTCATCAGGGACCGCTGGGCATCCCCTCGAAGTGTGGAGAGATCCACTATGAGGTGATGTCATGTCAGAAGTGCGAAGAACCTACGACCCGGAGTTCCGTGAGGGCGCGGTGCGGATTGTCCGGGAGACCCACAAACCGGTTGCTCAGGTCGCCGAGGATCTGGGGATTCATCCCGGGACGCTCGGTAACTGGGTCAAAAAGGACCGGATCGAGCGGGGCGAGTCCGAGGGCTTGACCGTTGATGAGCGGGCCCGTCTGGCCCAGCTCGAGCGAGAGAACGCGGAGCTGAGGATGGAGCGTGATGTCCTCAAGCGATCCGTGGCCCTGTGGGTCAAGGAGGCAACGCGATGAGTGTGGCATCGTTTATCGCCGCCCAGAGGACCGATCATGGTGTGGCCCACGCGAAGTGTTGCCGGTGGCTCGATGTCAAGGCGTCGACGTTCTACAAGT
>JAAEMS010000113.1 GCA_024225275.1 Actinomycetes bacterium | reverse complement strand
GTCGCCAGTGTGAAGCCGATCTCGGCCGTGCGCCCGGCGTTTGAGAGATGCACCGCCAGGTCCCCGTAGATGTCCGTGTCTTCCGGGTTGGCGACCGTGATCATCCACCACTGGCCATCGGCGGGTCCGCCCTGAGCGACCGCCCCGGCCAGCAGAGCCCGGCCGTCTTCGGCCAAGAAGGGAGTGGGCCACGACTGGAGCTCGGCGACCCGTGGATCATTGCGACGCTCGACCAGAGCCTCGAGATCTTCGAGGCGCGGGGCCCGCAAGAGCAGTCGCGAGGTTCGGATCGGTTCGAAGGGGGATCCGGGCATCAGAGGGCCATACCGCGCGGTCAGCCTCGGCCGGCGGCGCGCTTGGCCAGGGTGCCGGCGCTGACCAGGCCGTTCTCGAAGAAGTCAGCCAACAAGGCGGCGAATTCGTCGGGAACCTCGTTGGGAACGGAGTGGCCGACCCGATTGAAGACCTGGAGGGTGGCTTTCGGGAGTCGCAGGTAGTCCTCGACGTTGGCCTTCACCAGCCCGTCGGCGGCGCCGGCGATCATCAGAGTTGGCGTGGTGAGCTCGGGGAGGCGGTTGGTGACATCGAAGTCGAGCATCTCCTGCCACGATTGCTCGTAGTGACCCCGCGACACCGATAGGGCCCGTCCAACGGCGGCCTTGGCTCGAACCTCGTCAACACCTTCAGTGCGGCCCACCTCGGCTATACGCCGCCTCAGCAGTTCTTCCTCGTCCTGGGCGTTCCAGAGGGCGGCGACCTCGTTGCGCATCGACTCCATGGGCTGGATTCCTCCTGATGGAACCGGAGCCACCAGGACCAGTCGGTCGAGGCGATCGCCCTGGTCGAGGCCGAGCATGTACCCGATACCACCACCCATGCTGTGGCCCACATAGGTGAAGGTGTCGATGCCGAGGGCATCGACCACCCCAATCACATCGGCCACGTACTGGGCCACGGTGTAGCTGTCATCGTCAGGGCGGCCCGAGTCGCCGGCGCCGCGGGCATCCATCATCACGTAACGGCGGGCGGGGCCCAGCCGCTCGATGATCTGGGGCCAGGTGTCGTGGCTGCCCGTATAGCCGTGGTGGAAGAGGATGACCTCGCCCTCGCCCCCGGTGTCGTCGTACCAGATCTCGGTACCGTTCAGTTCCAGCATCGCCATGAGAGAGCCCCCGTTTGGTCGTGGCCCGATGTTAGGTCTCGTCCGGTGGGACCGGGGCGGTGGCGAACCAGAACCACCCACCGCCGGTGGCCGCGGCCCCCGCCAGGCCGTGCAACAGCACGAAGAGCCAGACCATCATGGCCGGCAGGGCCAGGTGGGCCATCGAGGCGCCCACCACGAGCAGGGCTGAAGCATGCCCCAACGAGATGAGCCAGAAGGCCCGAGTGCGCATCGCCTGGGAGGCGGTGAAGTGGGGCGGTCGTACCGAAAGGAAGCCGGCCAGGCTCGAGAAGACCAATCGGTTCAGGGCGAACGCGCCACCGAGCAGGCATTCGACCAGCCGTTGAACCGGGGCGTTGCCATGGGTGCGGGGGAATCGGCCGTCTGCCGAGCTGAGCCTCGAAAGCCGATCGGACTCAGCTTCCCTTCGATTGGGGCAGCCGCTTCTCGAAGAAGGCCTTGATGCCCTCTCTGCGGTCTTCCGATGCCCACACCGCCTCACGAGCCGAGTCGGTGGCCGACCAGCCCCCGGCATCGCCAACCGCCAGGATGCGATCCATGGCCTGAAGGCTCTGCTGGACCCCAGTGGGCGAGTTGCGGGCCAGGGTCTCGGCGATCTCAATCGCCACGTCGAGAGCGGTGCCCGCCGGCACCAATCGGTTCACGAGGCCGAACTGGAGCGCCAGAGCAGGCTCGAGCTCCTCGCCGGTGAGCACAACCTCCTTGGCGATATGGAGGGGCAGCGACCGCAGGGCCCGGAACAGACCACCGCTGGTGGGGAGGACCCCCCGGCCGAGAACATGCGGGGTCCGCCGGTGATGATGGCCACCCACTGCTCAGGGTCGTCCTCGGACGCGTTGAGGGCGGCATCGAGGCTGGCCGTCATCTCCGGGTCGATGGCGTTGCGCTTGTCCTCACGTTCGAGGGTGAGGATCGTGATGAGGCCGCGCCGCTCAGTGGAGACAGGCATCAGGCCACCGCGATGGGTTCGATACGCCTGGCTGTCTCCTCTGTCCCCTCTATCACCCGGTTCGGCTCAGGGTAGTTCCCCGACCCCTGCTCGATATCGTGGTTCTCTCCCGGGGTCTCCCCGGCGTCGCAGCTCCGGCTCGCCTTGATGTATCTCGCCCAAGGAGCCCAGCTCATGTCCCGACAGCGTAAGAACCGCGACCGCACCCACTCCCGCCGGTGCCAGCCCCCGAAGAACGACCCCATCGAGCCCATGGCCATGCGGGGCATCAGCGAGGCGTTGGAGTGCTCGATGGCCCTCGACCGCGACTTCGATTGCCACCATGCCGGCTTCATGCTCGACCATCTCGGCTTCCTGATCGGGGGCATTCTCCTGACCAAGGCGCACGAGACAATCGATGACGCGCTCGAAGTGATCGAGCGCGAGATCGTGGGCCACCCCCATCCGGTCTCGTTCTTGGTGCTGTTCTCGTCTGGCCTCGAGATCGTCGACGACATCGATCCCCAGGCCGAACTGCGCTTTCTCGAGTTCCGCGACCGGCTGGCCTCCCTGGTCGAAGTGGTCGACTGGCTCATGTCCGGCCAGGACTACTTCCGGAGCGTGGCCAGCATGATCGATGACCCATCGATGGGCTGGGATCCGCTGGGCCGCCTGCCCCACCGAGCCCCCCGGAATGCGGCATGAGTCCCGCGCCGCTCAGGGGGCACGCTGGGCCGATGGTCCGCCAGACCCCTATGCGCTTCGACGACGAGACCGAGGAGATGGTTGCCATGTTCACCTGGCGGCCGCCCGGCGGGAAGAGGCCGTCCCCACGAGTGACGTCGACGACTGTGCGAAACTCGCACCACACGTCGACATCGAGGTCCGGGCCAGACCCCGACCTGACCACGGGAAGGAAACCCATGAGCGATTCCGAGACCAACATGGCCAACGCCCTCGAGACCCTCCAGGGCCGGATCGGCGAATCATCGCCGCCCACCGATTGGTACGAGATCACCCAGGACCGCATCAACGATTTCGCTGATGCCACCCTCGACCATCAGTGGATCCATGTCGACGTCGAGCGGGCCAAGGCCGGACCGTTCGGGGCGCCAATCGCCCACGGCCAACTGACCCTTTCGATCATGAGCCACCTCCCCCGCACCGTGCCGGTCCCGGGCGCGGCGCTCGAGGGTCAGAAGCTCGGCATCAACTACGGCTTCGACAAGGTCCGGTTCCCGTCACCGGTTCCGGTCGGGGCCCGCATTCGTACCACCAGCACCCTGAAGCGGGCAGAGGTCAAGGGCGGCATGATCGAGGTCATGAACGAGATCAAGGTCGAGATCGAGGGCCAGGACAAGCCCTGCGTCGTCGCTGAATCCCTGGGGCGCCTGGTCTTCTAACCACCGGACTCCAGCGACCTGCTGGGCCGGGCTGACGCCGCCATGCACGAAGCCAAGGACCACAAGAAGACCTCCCGATCGGGCCCCTCGATCACGAGCAAACGCTGACCTGCAGCCCCCAGAGCCGGGCTCTGGCAGTCGAGCATCGAGGGATCCCAGCTGGTGACCGCCACCGCGGCCATCACCACCTTCCTGAGCTGACCGGGCCAAATGCCGCGCCCGGTATCGGCGCGGCCATACTCGACACCTATGCCCAGAGCGCTTGCCGGAGTCGTCGTCTTCGCCACCTCGGCTGCCGTCCTGGTGCTCGAGATCCTCGCCGGCCGCCTCCTCGCGCCCTATGTGGGGATCACCCTCGAGACCTTCACCACGATCATCGGCGTGGTCCTGGCCGGCATCGCCGGCGGCACCTGGATCGGTGGGCATCTCGCCGACCGCTTCCACCCGCGGGTTCTGATCGGCCCCCTCCTGGTGATGGGCGGCATTCTCACGCTGGTCACCATTCCCATCATCCGCACGGTCGGCCCGTCGGTGATTCCTGGCCAGTTGGTCGCGCTCACGATGCTCACGATGATGGCCCTCCTCCTACCCGCGGCCGCACTCAGTGCAGTGTCGCCGGCTGTGGTCAAGCTCCAGCTGCGCAGCCTCGACCAGACCGGTCAAATCGTCGGACAGCTCTCGGCCCTCGGTACCTTCGGCGCCCTGTTCGGCACCTTTGTCACCGGGTTCATCCTGGTGGCGGCCGCGCCCAGCACCGGCATCATGATCGCCTTGGGCGGATTCCTGGTCATGGCCGGCCTGGCCCTGTGGGCGTACCTGTCCCAGCTCGAGCTGCCGTCTGCGGCCAGCGTGGCGGTCGTGGCTCTGGGGGGTGGCTGGCTCACTGTCGCCGTCGACAGCCCCTGTGAGCTCGAAAGCGCCTACTTCTGTGCGTCGATCGAGGTTGATGACGAGCGGGACTCGGGTCGCATCCTCATCCTCGACACTCTCAAGCACAGCTATGTCGACCTCGAGGACCCCACCCACATCGAATTCGAGTACGCCAAGTCGCTGATCGATGTCATCGACAGCCGCTTCCCCCGCGGCCAGCCCCTCGACGCCCTTCACGTGGGCGGGGGCGGGTTCACCCTTCCCCGGTACATCGAGGCGGTTCGACCCGGGTCCCATTCACTCGTGCTCGAGCTCGACCCGCTCCTGGTCGACTTCGTCCGCGATGAGCTCGGGCTCGTGACCTCCGAGGCACTGCGGGTGCGGACCGGCGACGCCCGGGTCGGCATCCTCGACCAGGACGACGATGCCTACGACCTGGTGGTGGGCGACGCCTTCGGTGGACTGGCCGTGCCGTGGCACCTGACCACCGAGGAGTTCATCGAAGAGGTCGAACGAGTACTGCGACCCGGTGGCGTGTACGTGATCAACCTGATCGACTACCCGCCCGACCAGGGGTTCGCCCGGGCCGAAGCCGCCACTCTGGCCCAAGTCTTCGAGCACGTGGCTGTGGTGGTGCCGCCGGAGACCTTCGAGATGGCCCGCGGCGGGAATTTCGTTCTGGTGGGGAGCAACGAACCGATCGACACCGAAGCCATCGACATGTCCGCCCGAGCCCGCGGCGATGTCGATGTCGCGCGGTCCGACGACGATCTGCTCCCCTGGATCCGCGGGGCTCGCGTCCTGACCGACGAGCTCGCCCCCGTCGACCAACTACTGGGCGATCCGTAGACCCACGACATCT